>NZ_JASGFM010000048.1:0-50318 GCF_047605565.1 Labrys sp. (in: a-proteobacteria) | reverse complement strand
CCAACGTAGGCTGAGCCAACGGATTTACAGTCCGTCCCCTTTAACCACTCGGGCACCCCTCCAAAACGTCCTTCCGCAACGCTGTGACGCCGCTGCGAAATCGAAGCGGCCAAGTGGCGCGACCGCGTCGTTCAGAGGGCGCCGTTATGGTGAGGGGATCGGTGCCTGTCAACCCAAAAGGCGACAATTGTCGACGAGTTTTTACACTTAATCGCGGACAGGGCTTTTTTTGGTACGCCAGCCATGCCATGGGCAATCCCCGGAACGGAGATAAACATGAAGGACAGGGACCGCAGGGGCCATCGCGGCCACCATCGAGGCTATGCCGGCGAGGCAACGCTCGATACGGTGGTGATCTATGGCTGGCACCCGGTGCGCGAGGCGTTGCAGAACCCCAAGCGCAAGCTCAAGCGGCTGCTCGCCACCGAAAACGCCCTGAAAAGGCTGGCCGACGAGAAGGTCGAAACGCGAATCAAACCGGAAACCGTCCGCCCGGGCGATATCGACCGTCTGCTCACAGCCGATTCGATTCATCAGGGACTCTATCTGGAAGCGGCCCCCCTGCCCGCTCCCGCTTTCGGGGAACTCGGCGCGCAGGACATCGTCCTGGTGCTCGACCAGATCACCGACCCCCACAATGTCGGCGCCATCATCCGCTCGGCTGCCGCCTTCAAGGTGGCGGCCATCATCACCACGGAGCGCCATTCGCCTGCAGCCACTGGCGTGCTTGCCAAGTCGGCGTCAGGGGGCCTGGAACATGTGCCGGTCGTTTCCGTGCGCAATCTCGGCGATACGCTGGATGAAATGGGGGCGAGCGGCGTGACACGAATCGGCCTCGACTCGGAGGGACCGGCGACGTTGGAAGGCACGGCATTCGGTGGGCCGCTGGCGCTCGTGCTTGGCGCCGAGGGCAAGGGACTGCGCCAGCGCACGCGCTCTCTCTGCGATGCGCTGGCCCGGCTCGACATGCCCGGCGCGATCAAGAGCCTGAATGTCTCAAACGCTGCGGCCCTCGCGCTCTATGTCGCGCGGACGAGGATACCGGCCTAGCATTGCGCTTGCTGGAAGAGCGCAATGAATTCGGAGTGCCAGCCCCCGGCTGACATCCTGAAAACCGAGCGCTTTCCGGCACCCGTGATGTCAACCGGAGGCTGACGTTCCAGATCTCGCCCAAATGGCAGCCACCGCCCTATTTCGGGGGCTCGAAATCCATGCTTTCGAGATTGGGCCGCGGCACCGGCAATGCTCTTGCCTCCTGAATCGGCTCTGGGCGCGGTTTCGGGGCAGCCGCTAGCGGCAGGGCCTTGGGCGGATCGACCTTCTTGGGTGCCGACAAGGCCGCGCTGCGCGGCTTCGGCAGCGCCGGACGCGGCAGGTTCTGCGGTGTTCCGACGACACTGCGCGGCGGGCGAAGCGGACGCACCGCCGGACCGCGCTCTTCCGGCAGCACGTCATAAGACCCGTCGATATCGGGCTCATAGGCCGGCCCCCTCACCCACGGTCGCGGATAGGCAGGGCGCGGATAAAAGCTGTGGGTCTCGTAGCCGCCATCGTCCCCGCGATAAACGGGCCTGGGGTGATAAGGGCGCATGGGCGCCTCGAACTCGCCGTCCCAGCCTCCATCGCCGTAAAAGGGAGCGTCACGCCAGCCCGCCTGGGCCTGCGTTAGCGGGAGGGCGGCGAGAGAGAGTGCAATCGCCAACAGGGAAACGGGACGGATCGTCACGGCGTCATCCTCGAAAACTTCATCCCATCGCTGGTAGCCAACGACTTTGGCGGAATAAGGATTGGTTAACCCTTTTCTTCCGCCACCACCAGACTCTCCAGCAGGACGCGGCGCCCCTCGGGCATGGCAAGACCGCGCGGCGCAAAGACATCGCGCTCGAGGAAATACTGGGTCAGCCGCAAGGCATCCGCGATATCGCCGGCTTCGGGCATGCCCTCCTCCCCGCGCAGGAAGGCGGGCAAGCGCAGCAGCCTGTCATGCCAGGGGGTGCCGGCTTCACGGCAGACTGCCCTGCCGCTCTTGGGCGAGACATAGATGAGGTCGTCCTGCCGGCCGGTGACGGCGCAGGCAGCCAGGTCGAGGCCGAAGCCGAGATCCGACAGGATCTCGAGTTCGAAGCGAGCAATTAATGCCGGTGCCAGATCGGGTTCTCCAAGCACCTCCACGAGGTGGCCGAGCGCCTCGTGGAGGCCGGGATGCGGATCGCGTTCGGGCAGCAGGCGGACCAGAGCCGCCACATGGGTCATGGCGAACAGGGCTTGCCGGGAGGAGAGGAAGCGGGCGGCGTGCAATGTCAGCCCCTCGACGGCGAAATGGCCGAGATGCCCCTCGATCCGGGCGCGCCAGGTCAGTTGCACCTCATTGCCGGGCTGCAGCACCGGCTGCAATGTCCGCGAGCGCCCTCCGCGCACCATGCCGAGATGACGGCCATGATCCCTGGTCATTGTCTCCAGGATCACGCTGGATTCGCCATGGCGGCGCACACCCAATATGTAACCGCTGTCGATCCATTCCATCGGAACTGCCTCGCCCGGGCAAAGTAACGCGGGGGCCTGGAGTGTCAGCGATGTCAGCCAGGAGGCCGACACTCCCAGAAGGAACCCGCCTCAGGGCTTCTCCACCGGAAATTCGAGGCCCATTTCGCGATAGCGCTCGGGGTCATCGGACCAGTTCTCGCGCACCTTCACGAACAGGAACAGATGCACCGGCGCCTCTGCCATGGCCATGATTTCCTTGCGGGCCGCCATGGAGATCGCCTTGATGGTCTCTCCCCCCTTGCCGATGACGATCTTCTTGTGCCCCTCGCGCGTGACGTAGATCGTCTGCTCGATGCGGGCCGAACCATCCTTCATCGAGGTCCAGGCCGTGGTCTCCACCGTCGATTCGTAGGGCAGCTCGTCATGCAGGCGCAGGAACAGCTTCTCGCGCGTGATCTCGGCCGCCAGCGAGCGCAGGGGCGCATCCGATATCTGGTCCTCGGGATAGAGCCAGGGTCCGGCCGGCATGATGGAGCCGAGATGGTTGGTGAGGTCCTCCACGCCGCTGCCGGTCAGCGCCGACACCATGAAGGTCTCGTCGAAGGGCAGTCGTGCGTTGACGGCCTGGGCAAGCTCCAGCAGCTTCTCGCGCTTCACCGCATCGATCTTGTTGAGGATGAGGATGCGCTTCTGCTTGGTGGCAGAGAGCTTTTCCAGGATCGCCTCATTGCCTTCGTCGAGCCCGCGCTGGGCATCGACGAGCAGGCAGACGGCATCGGCATCGGCCGCGCCGCTCCAGGCGGTGGTGACCATGGCCCGATCGAGCCGGCGCTTGGGCTGGAAAATGCCGGGCGTGTCGACGAAGATGATCTGCGCATCCCCCGCCATGGCGATGCCGCGTACGATGGCACGCGTCGTCTGGACCTTGTGGGTGACGATCGACAGCTTGGCGCCGACGATGGCGTTCATCAGCGTGGACTTGCCGGCATTGGGGGCGCCGATCAGGGCGACGAAGCCGCATCTGGTGTTTGAAGTCTGGTTCATTTCAGCTTTCTAGCAGACATTGGCGTGCCGAAATACGGCTCGATTGGCCGATGATGCACAGCGGCCGGGTTTATTCTTCGTTTTCCGGAGAGCTCGGCGAGCCCGAAGGCGCATGAGTGGGCGTTCCGCCGGCCCGATCAGCCGCGACGCCCCTCCAGGGAAATACCCTCCCGCGCCATGAAGGCGGCTGCGGCGGCCTGCTCGGCCAGGCGCTTCGACTTGCCTTCGCCTTCGGCCGAGGTCAGCGTCTCGATGTCGACGGCAATCACGAAGCGCGGATTGTGGTCGGGCCCAGTGCGCGAGACCAGGCGATAGGTCGGCGCCTTCAGGGCCCTGCCCTGGGCCCATTCCTGCAGCGCCGTCTTGGCGTCGCTCGGCGGTCGCACCGGGGCGTGGAGCCGCTCGCGCCAGGCCTTTTCGACCACGGCGCGCGCCTTCTCATAGCCGGCATCCACGAAGACGCCGCCGATCAGGGCCTCGCAGACATCGCCCAGCGTGGTGACACGCTTGCGCCCGCCCGAATGGGCTTCGCCCAGGCCGAGCTTGACGTGCGGACCGACGCCCCAGTCGGTGGCGACGGCCGCGCAGGTCTCCTTGCGCACGAGATCGGAAAGCCGGCGCGACATGGCGCCCTCTTCGTCATCGGGGAAGACGCGGTAGAGCATGTCCGCGACCGCCAGCCCGAGCACACGGTCGCCGAGGAATTCAAGGCGCTGATAGCTCGCCAGCCGGCCTGGCCCATCGAGGAAACTGATATGCGTCAACGCCCGCTCCAAAAGAGAGCGATCGGCAAAGACATGGCCGAGCGCAGCTTCCAGTGTTTCGAGCGCAGGTTTCTTCTTCGAACTCATTGTATGATCTTAAACAGACGCATTTGTGCCTTGGCTGTCGAGAACAGGACCCGCCAGGGTTTGCCCACGAAATTCTCGAGCGAAATATAGCCGACAGCCGCAAGATCCCGCGAATCGTCGGAATTGTCGCGGTTATCACCCATCACGAAGCAATGGCCGGCCGGAACGACATATTCATCGGTATTGTCGTAATAGCCGCTGTCGCCCTGGATCTCGATCACTTCATAAGTGCGCCCATTCGCCAGGATCTCCCGGTATTTCGGCACCGGCTTCTCGCTACCGAACTCCACCGCAGTCTTGTAACTGCCGGCTGGTTCGCGGCGCACCATGTCCCCGTTGATGAACAGACGGCCATTGCGCATCTGGATGCGATCCCCCGGCAGGCCAATCACCCGCTTGATGAAATAGCTCGATCGCACCTTAGGCAATCGGAACACCGCCATGTCGCCGCGAGCGGGAGCCCCGGTTGCAGGCCCCTCGCCGAAGGGCAACACCATTACGATGTCCCCCACGAGCAGCGTCGGGATGTTGGAACCACTCGGCACGGAGAAATTGCGGCAAGAGGCGAGCAACAGCAAAGCGCCACCGGCAAGCAGCAATCTGCCGAGGCGGCTCGCACGAGGCCGAATTCGATACAACACTCCGTCAGGCGTGGTCCGATCCGTCATTATCGAATGAGCGAGAACAACCGGCTGCCGCGCACGGTCCACGGCCACTGCCAGAAAGCGAGCGGCGAGGCGTCATCGGCGACGGAGAAGAAGATGATCTGGCCCTTGCCGACGAAATTGTCGAGCGGCACATAGCCGACAGCGGCAAGATCGCGCGAATCATCGGAATTGTCGCGGTTGTCGCCCATCATGAAGTAGTTGCCCGGCGGCACGACATATTCGTCGGTATTGTCATAGTAGCCAGTGTCGCCCTGGATCTCGATGACCTCGTGCTTCACGCCGTTGGGCAGGGTCTCGATATATTTCGGCACCTGCTTGTCGCGCCCGAATTCATCCTTGACCAGATAGGTCCCGGCCTGCTCGCGCTGAACCATGGTGCCGTTGATGAGCAGCCGGCCCTGGCGCATCTGGATGCGGTCGCCTGGCAGGCCGATGACGCGCTTGATGAAATCGGTCGAATTGTCCTTGGGCAGCTTGAAGACGGCGATGTCGCCGCGCTTGGGCCCCTCGCCCGCCCACAGGCGGCCCGATGGCAGAATGCCGGAAATCACCGGCACCGAATAGCGCGACCAGCCATAGCTGTATTTGGAGACCATGACGTAGTCACCGACCAGGAGCGTCGGGATCAGCGAGCCGGACGGAATGTTGAACGGCTGGAACAAGGCCGTACGGACCACCAGCGCGATGATGAGCGCGTGAACGATGATCTTGATGAGCTCGCCGATACCGCCATCTTTCGACGTCTTCTTGGCGGCGCCGCTGGTGTCGGGCGTCTTGTTCGGTTGGCTGGCCACGCTCATCGATCTTCCATCTTTGGAGGCGGTCCTTGGCGGAACCGGAGCCTCGAAATATTGCTCCGATCCAAGATCCCGCAAGAACCTTGAAATTACGCAAAGCTTCCGGAGCCGGCCTTGAGGCAAGCTCCGGAAGCTTTGTAACGAAACAACCCTGTTGCGGCTGCTATAACCCCTGCGGATTGAGGGTGCAACGACAGAGCCTGCCGCGCGGGCATGTGGTGAGGCAAGGTCTTGCGCCGGATGAGAGCGGGGTTCGTCCTCGTCTGGCGCCGTACCATGCCTGACGAAACGTCCTGACAGCATCGATCATTCGCCGGAATGACGGATGCCAGAAACAGCATGATTTCGGCAATTGCGCGGCGACGGACAACCTTTCCTCTCAAGCGCGCGGTCGGGCCTCGATCACCACGAAGGCCTGCGCCAGGGGATGCTCGTCGGTCAGGCTGAGATGAAGATGGGCCTCATGCGCCTCTGGCAGCATGTCGCCAAGGCAGCGCAAGGCCGCACCGCTGAGCCGCAATTCGGGCCGGCCGCTCTCGGCATTGAGGACTTCCATGTCATGCCAGTGAATGCCCGCCATGCCGTTGACGCCGGTTCCCAGGGCCTTGGAGCAGGCCTCCTTGGCAGCGAAGCGCTTGGCAAGGGTACCGGCCTTGTCTGCCCGGCCCGCGGCCTTGGCCCGCTCGCCTTCGGTGAAGCAGCGTCGTTCGAAGCGCTCGCCGAAACGGGCGAGTGCGTCCTCGATCCGCCGGATGTCGCAAAGATCGCTGCCGATACCGATGATCATCCGGCACGGCTCCGTCCAGCCGCCATCGCCGCCTTGACGGTGCGGATGCTCTCGGCGAGCCCGACGAAAATCGCCTCTCCGATCAGGAAATGCCCGGTGTTGAACTCGGCGAATTCGGGTACCGCAGCCAGGATTTCAGAGGTCTCGAAGTCGAGCCCGTGCCCCGCATGCACTTCAAGGCCGAGGCCCGCGGCGATGGAAGCGCCGAGCTTCAAGCGCTCGAATTCGGCAGCAGCATGGCCGGTCTCCCCCGAAGCGACGGCTTCGCACCAGGTGCCCGTATGGAGCTCCACGATATCGGCACCCAGGGCGGCGCAGGCTTCCAGCACCGCCCTGTCCGGCTCGACGAACAGGGAGACACGGATGCCGCTGCCTTTGAGCCGCGGGATCGCCATCCGCAGATTGGCCTCGCCCGCCCTGACGTCCAGGCCTCCTTCGGTGGTCCGCTCCTCACGCTTTTCCGGCACCAGGCAGACGGCATGGGGCTTCACGTCCAGCGCGATCGCCAGCATCTCGTCGGTCACCGCCATCTCGAAATTCAGCGGCGCCTTCACTTCGGCGCGGATGCGACGGATGTCGGCATCTCGGATATGGCGGCGATCCTCGCGCAGATGGGCGGTGATGCCGTCAGCGCCGGCCTCGACCGCCAGATGCGCGGCGCGGACCGGATCCGGCCAGAGGCCACCGCGCGCGTTGCGCACGGTGGCCACGTGGTCGACATTGACACCCAGGCGCAGAGCCTCCGGGCGCGGAACCTTGGGCAGAGCAGTTGCGGTCATCTTCAGGCCTGTCCTGCGAGAGCCCGGCTGCCGGGCTTGACGGCCGGCAGGCTGGCAAGTTCCGGCGGCAGCTTGTCGGCCTCGAAGGTGGGGATGTCCAAGGTCGCCAGAGCCACCAGAGGCTTGCCGAGCTCGGCCTTGCCGCCCGAGCGGTCGATCAGGCAGGCCGCCCCGACGATTTCGCCCGGCTGGTCGGCGATGGAGGCCAGGCATTCCCGCGAGGACAGGCCGGTGGTGATGATATCCTCCACCATCACCACGCGGGCGCCCTTGGGAATGGCAAAGCCGCGCCGCAGCTGGAACTGGCCGTTCTCGCGTTCCACGAACACCGTCTTGGCACCGAGCGCGCGCGCGGTCTCGTAGCCCGGGACGATGCCGCCCACGGCCGGGGACACCACCATGTCGATGGGTCCATAGGCGGCGCGGATGCGCTCGGCCAAGGCGCGGCAAAGACGTTCGGTGCGCGGAGGATCCATGAAGACGAGGTTCTTCTGCAGATAGACCGCGGAATGCCGTCCCGATGTCAGGATGAAATGTCCTTCGAGCAATGCCCCCGCCGCCCGGAATTCCGCCAGCACCTCATCCTGCGTCATCATCGTCTCCTGGTTTTTCCGGTTGTACGGGCTACGCTTCCGGGGCGTACAGATCAATGGCCGACACCGGTTGGAGGTCGAAAATTTCGTGAAGAGCCAACGGCGGTGTCCCGCCCGTGGGTCGGCAACGGGAGGTTTTGGATATGCCTTTGCGCTTCCAGGAGACTTCGTCTAGTCGCAACACGGTTTAGCCGCCAACCTCCCGCTGTTTTTCGAGATATGGAGCGCGAGTACCGTGAGAAAACTGATCTTCTGCCTGTCGCTGCTGCTCACCGGATGCACGATCGGCGACAGCGGTATCCGGCCGCTGTTCTCGATGGGCTCGTCGGAACAGGCTTTCGTCGAGCGCTACGGCAAGCCGGATTTTCGCGCCGCGGAAGGCGGCGCCGTTCGCCTCGTCTATCTCGGCAATCGTCTCGACTTTCGCCAGCGCGGTGATACGCCGCCCATCCCGCTGCCTGAGCAGAAGCGGATCCTGGCTCGCTACGGCCTGGCCTATGACCGCAATTGCGCCGTCCTCGTCAGCCTGATGTTCGGGCGCGTGATCGGCATGACCAGCATCGGCGGACAATGCTCCTGACGCCCTTGCGCCTGCTTGGAACGCGGACCTCCCAGCGACATGCCCGCATGTCGCTGGGACCGCGCTGCTGGCCTCAGATCACGCGCTGCACCTCGCTCACCACCTTGCGGGCGCGCAAGCCATCGATGATGGCGAGCAGGTGCTTGAGGTCGTAGACCTCGAGATCGACGATCATCTCCGTCATGTCGAAGGAGCGGCGCTGCATGGCGAGATTGTCGATATTGCCGTCCGTCTCGGCGATCACCTGGGCAATCTGGGCGAGCGTGCCCGGCTCGTTGATCGAAACCACCTGAATCCGGGCGGGATAGCGCTCGGCGCGTGCCGCCTCCAGATCCCAGCGCACGTCGAGCCAGAGCTCCGGCCTGTCCTCGAAATCGGCGAGTGCCTGCGATTGGATCGGGTAGATGGTGATCGCCTCGCCCGGCGTGAGGATGGCAACGATGCGGTCCCCGGGTACCGCCCCACCTTCGGCAAAGCGCACCGGCAGATCGCCCATCAGGCCGCGCACCGGGATGGCAGCCTTGGCCGGATCCCCGCCCCCCGGCAGCTTGAAGCGCAGATTCTGGCCGCCCTGCAGGCCGAACCAGGTCTCGTCGAGCCCGGCGGCGGCGTGGCTCGACTGTTCGAGCTTGAAGTCCGGGAACACCGCCCGCACCACATCCTGCGAACGCATCTCGCCACGACCGACGGCAGTGAGTACATCGTCCACGCTCTTGCGGGCGAGGCGCTTGAGCGCGCCCTGCAGCGCGTCGGGGCTATAGGTCTTCTCCAGCCGTTCGAAGGCACGCTCGATGATGCGCTGGCCGAGCCCTGCATATTGTGCTCGCACCGCCGTGCGCGTGGCGCGGCGGATGGCGGCCCGCGCCCGTCCGGTCACCACCAGCGTTTCCCAGGCAGCCGGAGGCGTCTGCTGCTTGGCCGTGATGATGGCGACCTCGTCGCCATTGTAGAGCTCGGAGACCAGGGGGGTGGTGCGGCCGTTGACACGGCAGCCCACCGCCGTATTGCCGACATCGGTATGCACGGCATAGGCGAAATCGATGGCGTTGGCACCGCGCGGCAAGGTGATCAGCTTGCCCTTCGGCGTGAAGCAGAACACCTGGTCCTGAAACAGTTCGAGCTTGGTATGCTCGAGGAATTCCTCCGGATTGTCGCCCTCGGCCAGCATCGCCATGGTTCGGCGCAGCCAGGCAAAGGCCCGGCTCTCCCCTTCCAGGCGCAGGCTGTCGCCGGCCTTGTTCTCCTTGTAGAGGGCGTGGGCGGCGATGCCGAATTCGGCGATGCGATGCATCTCCTCGGTGCGGATCTGCAATTCGACGCGCTGGTGGCCCGGGCCGATCACCGTGGTGTGCAGCGAACGATAGTCGTTCTGCTTGGGCGTGGAGATGTAGTCCTTGAAGCGGCCCGGCACGAGCGGCCATTTGGTGTGGACGAGGCCGAGTGCGCGATAGCAATCCTCCACCTTGTTCACCAGCACGCGAAAGGCGAAGATATCGGAGAGTTGCTCGAAGGCGACCTGCTTTTGTTCTGTCTTCTTGAAGATCGAGTAGGGTCGCTTCTCCCGCCCCTTGACCGTCGCCTCGATGCCGCGCTCCTGCAGCCGCTCGCGCAGATCATTCTCGATCTCCGCGATCAATGCGCCATTGCGGCGCTTCAATCCTTCCAGGCGGCGGACGATGGTTTCATAATGGGCCGGCTGCAATTCGTGGAAGGACAGGTCCTCCAGCTCCTCGCGCATATCCTGCATGCCCATACGCCCGGCAAGCGGGGCGTAGATGTCCAGCGTCTCCTGGGCGATGCGGGCGCGCTTCTCGGCCCGCATGAAATTGAGCGTGCGCATATTGTGCAGGCGATCGGCGAGCTTGACGAGGAGAACGCGCACATCCTCGACGATGGCCAGCAAGAGCTTGCGCAGGTTCTCCGCCTGCTTGGCCTCCTTGGAAACCAGATCGAGCTTCTTGATCTTGGTCAGCCCGTCGACGAGAGCCGCAATCTCCTTGCCGAAACGGCGTTCGATCTCGCCGCGCGTGGCATCGGTGTCCTCGATGGTGTCGTGCAGCAGGGCGGCGGCGATGGTGGCGTCGTCGAGCTTGAGATCGGTGAGTAGCGAGGCCACCTGCAAGGGGTGGGAAAAATAGGGATCACCCGAGGCGCGAAACTGGGCACCATGCTTTTGCATGGCATAGACATAGGCGGCGTTGAGAAGATCCTCGTTCACGGCCGGGTTATAGGCCCGCACCTTGTCGACGAGTTCATATTGCCGCATCAGGCGAAATGGCGCCGTCACTCACAGTCTCCCGCCGGCAGCGTTGCCGCACCCGGCTCACCTCATTACCGCGCTTCGATCGAACCGAAGCATCGCGCTATTCAATACGGGTGCAGCGCAAAAGAAAAGCGGGCCGGTGATGCCGGCCCGCTGAAATTGCCTGGGAGGAAGCGAAGAGCTTATTCTTCGTCGTCCGAGCCGTTGTTGGCCGGCGGCACCAGCCCTTCCAGGCCGCGCAGCAGGTCTTCTTCCGACATGCGGTCGAAGGCGACATTGTCGTCGGAATCGCCGGCGGCGAGAGCGGCCGGATCCGATTCGGGCTCGTCCACCTCGACATATTTCTGCATCGAGTGGATCAGGTCTTCCTTGAGGTCATCCGGGGTCAGGGTTTCATCCGCGATCTCGCGCAGAGCCACCACCGGGTTTTTGTCACGATCGCGATCGACCGTCAGCGCAGCGCCGCCGGCGATCATGCGGGCGCGATGGCTGGCCAGCAGAACCAGCTCGAAGCGGTTCTCGACCTTGTCGATGCAATCTTCCACCGTGACGCGGGCCATGGCGACGCCTTTCTGTACCGTGTTTTGGGATCAAGCGCGCCAACTACACCGCCAGGCGAGTTTGTGCAACCCCAAAAGGCCGATCCGTGGTATCGTCGGGTCTCCGAGGCAAGGAGATTGACCGCAAGTTCTACCTCATTCGACTTACATATCGAGGCTGCTCGTCTCGATATTGCAATAATCCTGTCAACACTCTCATTGGAAAACACTCAATCTAACGACAATGCTGACAACCTTGACATTCTATACCGCGATAGGCACAAGCTGAATGTATCGGGCCTAAACTTGCCGTTGCTGCCGTTCCGCTGGGATTACACAGAGAGCCCCCTCTCGATGTTGCCCTTGGGATTAATTCTAGACTGTAATTTAGACCGATTTCAATCGCATTCGATCAAACCGAGCATCAGCAGAACGAACCTCAACTGGCAGAAGAATGAACAACACCCAGGAACGCATCGCTCTCTTTATTGACGGCGCCAATCTTTACGCAACGGCGAAAAGCTTGGGGTTTGATATCGACTACCGGAAAATGCTCAAGGAGTACCACAGCCGCGGCTATCTGGTGCGAGCGTTCTATTATACCGCCCTGGTGGAGGACCAGGAGTACTCGTCGATCCGTCCGCTGATCGACTGGCTGGATTATAATGGCTATGCCGTCGTCACCAAGCCGACCAAGGAATTCGTCGATTCCACCGGCCGCCGCAAGGTGAAGGGCAATATGGACATCGAGCTTGCCATCGATGCCATGGAACTGGCCGATCACATCTCGCACATGATCCTGTTTTCCGGCGACGGCGATTTCCGTTCCCTGGTCGAGGCCATGCAGCGCAAGGGGGTGCGCGTTTCCGTGGTCTCCACCATATCGACCCAGCCGCCGATGGTCGCCGATGAATTGCGCCGCCAGGCGGACGAGTTCGTCGACCTCGTCACGCTTCAAAGCAAGATCGGCCGCGATCCGTCCGAGCGGGCCGTGCGCAGCCAGGCCGGCGGCAGTTTTCCGGCCGGCCCCGCGCCGACCCGCCAACCGCCCCAGCAGGGCTTCGCCGGCCAGACCCCTGGCTTCATGTCGGCGAGTTCGAGTGGCCAATCCGACGATCAATAGGTCGAGAACTCGCCTTGCACGATCGGTGCCTTCATTTGACGGGGCCTGCCTGCTGGCTCCGTCCGCACTGCGGTTTCGTTCCTGGCCTCGGGCACTTTGCGATTTGACGGAATCGGCGGGACCGGCAAAGACGCCCTAGCCAATCCGTTGGATTGGCTAGGAAACAGGGAGCGAGAGCAAGCTGCGTTTCTTCAAGACGCCCTTTGCTCGAGTAATCGATGACCGCCAGCCAATTCCAAGAACCTGGGCGCGACTGCCCGCTCTGTGAGAGGCTCGTTGCCTTCCGTCTGCAGGCACGTGCCAGGCATCCCGATTGGCACAATGCGCCGGTTTCCAGTTTCGGCCCGGCCTCTGCCCGGCTGCTGATCGCCGGCCTGGCGCCGGGGCTCCAGGGTGCCAATCGTACTGGGCGGCCCTTTACGGGCGATTGGGCCGGAGACCTGCTCTACGAGACATTGGGCGATTTCGGCTTTGCCAGCGGCACCTATGACGAGCGTCCTGACGACGGCCTCGAACTCGTCGACTGCCGCATCACCAACGCCGTGCGCTGCGTGCCGCCCGAGAACAAGCCGATCGGCAGCGAAATCGCCGCCTGCCGCCCCTTTCTGGCCAATACGGTCAAGGAGATGGCGAACCTTGAAGTCATCCTGGCGCTCGGCAAGATCGGACATGACAGCGTGGTCACCGCCCTCGGCCGCAGGCCGGCCCATTTTCCCTTTGCTCATCACGCGCAGCACCAGATCGGCAATCTGACGCTCGTCGATAGCTATCACTGCTCCCGCTACAACACGAATACGGGCCGCCTGACCACGCCGATGTTCCGGGCAGTTTTCGAGACCATTCGCGGCATTCTCGATCGCTGAACGGTATTTTCTGGGATCGCAGGTGTCCCTGCTTGCTCTTGGCAGCAAGGCCCCTGGAGAAGAAGACACCGGCAGGGACGCGTGCGTCCCCAGCAGCGTCCGCACAGATCAGCCTTTATCCCGCAGCAAGCGTCCCTTTTCGCGCTGCCAATCGCGCTTCTTCTCGGTCTCGCGCTTGTCGCCCAGGCTCTTGCCGCGGGCAAGAGCGAGCTCGATCTTGGCCCTGCCCTGCTCGTTGAAATAGAGCTTGGTGGGCACAATCGTTAGGCCATCGCGCTGCACGGCACCAATCAGCTTGTTGATCTGGCGTTTATGCAAAAGCAGTTTGCGCGGACGCTTACGCTCATGGTTGAAACGATTGGCCTGCAGATATTCGGGAATGTCCGCGTTGAAGAGCAACAACTCCTCGCCGGATGGCCCGGCATAGGATTCGCCGATTGTCGCCTTACCCAGGCGCAGGGATTTCACTTCGGTTCCGGCCAGCACAATCCCGGCCTCGAAGGTGTCGATCAATTCGTAGTTGAACCGAGCCTTGCGGTTGTCGGCAACCAGCTTGCGAGCACCGTCCTTCTTGTCCGCCACGTATCACCCAGAGAGCCTTCGAGCAAAACACTCGAAACAGACTCTACCTTCTTGTTTTTCGAAGCGTTTCCTGGAATCAGCCGAGAGCCCGGCCGTTTCGGACGGAGAGGGATTGCCTCCCCCGCTTCAGAGTTTCAATTGAGCAACCCGGCATGCACCATCGCCTGCCGGATCTGGGTACGCGCGCCATCCGTCACCGGCAGCAGCGGCAAGCGTACCTCTTCCTTCAGGCGCCCCAGCATGGCCAGGCCGCATTTGGCCCCGGCAAGCCCCGGCTCCAGGAAGGTTGCCCCATGAAGTGGGACCAGGCGGTCCTGAATTTCAAGGGCTGAGGCGTAATCCCCGCGCAGCGTCGCCTCCTGCAAGTCCGCACACAGCCGCGGCGCGATGTTGGAAACCACCGAGATGCAGCCCTGGCCACCGGCCGCGTTGAAGGCGAGAGCCGTCATGTCCTCGCCGGAGAGCTGGATGAAATCCGGTCCGAGTTGCTGGCGTTGCTGCGACACGCGGGCAAGATTGCCGGTGGCATCCTTCACCCCGACGATATTCTTGAGCTCGTAGAGGCGCTTCATCGTCTCCACCGACATGTCGACCACCGAACGCGGCGGAATGTTGTAGATGAAGATCGGAATGCCGATGGCGTCGTTGACGGCCTTGAAGTGCTGGTAGAGCCCTTCCTGCGTCGGCTTGTTGTAGTAGGGCGTTACCACCAGCACGGCATCGGCGCCGGCCTTTTCGGCATGACGCGCCAGATCGATGGCCTCGACGGTATTGTTCGAGCCGGCGCCGGCAATCACGGGCACGCGGCCATTCGCCTGGGAAATACAGATCTCCACCGCCCTGTGATGCTCGGCATGGCTGAGCGTCGGGCTTTCGCCCGTAGTGCCCACCGGCACCAGGCCGCTGGTGCCTTCTGCGATCTGCCAGTCGATCAGGTCGCGAAAACCTTTCTCGTCGATGGCGCCGTCGCGGAACGGCGTCACCAAAGCGGTGAGCGACCCTCTGAACTTTGCCTTCGACATCATCTCAACTCCACGGATTCCGATCGGATGGCTGCCCTGATGATCTCAGCCGGGCGCCAGACATATACGAGCCACCCCGTCACGAAAAGAGCATAGGCGCCGATTGGGGGCCGAAAACACCCCATTTCAACGAGATGATCTTCGCATCGCTCTGGTTAATGGAATGAGTCGGCTCCAGATTGCCACTTTTTAAGGCAGCAGCCCCGAATCCGCCGCCTTCGGGCCTTGAAAATCACCTTTTCCTCGTGCCTCACTGATGGCGAGAATGCGGCATTCCGTCGTCATTCACGGTTCGTCAATCAGAGGACGCGACAATCGCCAAACCGGATCACCTGGATTGGCGTGGCGGCAATGCTCTTGCGGTTCATGACGGGTACATCCCTCTTCGTCGCGGTGTTGACCGGCGCGCTTGCCGCCCCGGTCACGCGGCCTGGCGATGCCACCCTGACGCACCCGCCTCGTACGGTCGCGCTGCGCACGGATGCCGCTCCCCCGGCGGTCTCGGCCCGCCCCGACACCGAAATCACCGGTTCGATCATCGTTCCTCCGCCGCTGGTGAACCAGCTCGACGTCCTGCGCCAGGTGATTGCCGCCTATGAGGGCAGCGACCGCTCCGGCGGCGACACCCTCGCCCGGTCGCTGACCGATCCGGCCAGCCAGGCCGCAGCAGAATGGATCGCCATCCGCAGCGCCGCCCGCCATATCGGCCTCGCCCGAATCAAGGCCTTCCTCGCCACTTATCCGAGCTGGCCCGGCAATGGCTTGATCCGGCGGCGCGGCGAAGAGGCTCTCTACAATGAGGGAGCCGATGCCGACACGGTGCGAGCCTTCTTCGCCTCGTCCCAGCCCGAGACCGACGAAGGTAAGGTCGCCCTCGCCGCCGTGCTGCAGCGCGACGGCGACCCGGCGGGCGCAACCGCCCTCATTCGCGACGCCTATCGCAATGACAGTCTGTCCGGCCAACTCGAGGGCGATATCCTGCGCGACTACGGCGCCCTGCTTTCATCCGCCGACCATAAATATCGCGCCGATCGCCTGATCTATGACGGCAGTTATGACGATGGCTTGCGCGTTGCGGCCCGTGCCGGCCCGGATGTGGTGACGCTTGCCAAGCAGCGCATTGCCGTGGCCAGGCAGGCCAGGAATGCGGGCGCCCTGCTGGCCGCGAATGTTTCCACCGACCCGGCCTACGTCTTCGCCCGCATTGCCTATCTCAGGCGCCAGAAGAAGCCGCGTGATGCCGCCGCCCTGTTGCTGAAGGCCCCCCGCGACGCCGCCGCACTGGTGCGTCCCGACCAGTGGTGGACGGAGCGACGCCTGATAGCCCGTGCCTTGCTCGATCAGGGGGATGCCCGTACCGCCTATGCCGTGGTCGCCGGCTTTACCGCCGAAAGCGATACGACCCGCATGGAGGCCGAGTTCCATTGCGGATGGATCGCCCTGCGCTTCCTGAACGATCCTCGCAGTGCCGCCCGGCATTTTGCCAATCTGAGCGCCGATTCCCAGCGGCCGATCTCGGTTGCGCGTGGTGCGTACTGGCAAGGCCGCGCTGCCGAAGCAGCCGGCGACAAGTCCGGGGCGACCGGGTTCTACCAGGCAGCCGCGCGCTACCCCATCACCTATTACGGCCAGATCGCCCGGGCTCGCTTGGGGCTGCGGACGCTCGACCTGAATGCTCTCCCCGAGGCCACGCCCGCCAGCCGCGCGGCCTTCGAGGACCTTCTGGCAGTGCGTGCCATCAACCAGCTCTACACGCTCGGCAAGCGTGACTATGCTCGTATTCTCGTCGCCGACATGGGTCGACAGTTGCAGGACAGCCAGCAACTGGCCCTGCTCGGCCAGATTGCTCTCGACAATCTGGACACCAAGACGGCCCTCACGGTCGGCAAGTCGGCCACGCAGCGTGGCCTGCCGCTCGATGCGATCGCCTTTCCGATCGGCGCCATTCCCGGCTTCGAGAGTTCGGGCAATGTCGAACGCGCCGTGGTCTACGGCATAGCCCGGCAGGAGAGCGAGTTCGGGCACGAGGTCGTCAGCAGTGCCGGCGCCCGTGGACTGATGCAGGTGATGCCTTCGACCGCCAAGGCGACCGCGCGCCTCGCCGGCATCGCCTTCGATGCCAAGAAGCTGACCAGCGATCCGGTCTATAATGCACGCTTGGGCGAGGCTCACCTGGGCGATCTGATCGGTCGCTTCCGCGGCTCCTACATCATGACCTTTGCCGCCTACAATGCCGGTCCCGGCAAGGTTGCCGAATGGGTGAAGGCCTATGGCGACCCGCGCGATCCGAAGGTCGACCCGATCGACTGGGTCGAGCGCATCCCCTACACGGAGACGCGCAATTACGTGCAGCGCGTGCTGGAAAACGTGCAGGTCTACCGCTCGCGCCTCGATACCACGAGCACCTTGCTGATCGAGGCCGATCTTCGTGGCAAGAGCCGGTGATACCGAGAGGCTTTGGAAACGCCCCTCCGTACCGTTTCGTGATTTTCGCCAAACCTTTGATTTTAAATCCAGAATTTCGATGCAGTCGGGTCTCGTAGGCGCCTGCATCTTCGAGGCTTGGAATAAATTCCCGGCTCAGAACGTCCGGCGAACGCGCAGCACCCCGGTCCAGCCTCGGATGTCCTCCTCATAGGGAAAGAAGTCCTGCCCGCCCTTGGCCCGATAGGATGAATAGAACCCCTCGATGCCGAAGGAGAGACCGCGGGTTACGGTATAGACGGCGTTGCCGCCTGCAACCCATCCTCTCACATCCGGCGCCGCCGGATTGACATAGTCCCGCGTGGTCGCTGCGCTGTAGTCGAGGTAGGAACCGAGCAGATTCAGGGTTAGCGCGGGCGTGATGTTGATGCCCGCCTCGCCGGTAACCGTCCAGCCACGGCCAATATCCTTGCGCCCACTGAAATTCTCATAGGCGGCATCGATCTGCTGCCAGCCGAGATAGGCAGAGGCCCCATTGGCGTAGGTTCCCTCCACGGCGATATGGGCGCCGGAGCGTATCGGCAAGTTGAGACCGAAGGCTGCGCCGACGGCATAGCCATAGTCGGAACCGCCGATCTGCGGCGGCCCGGGATATCGGAGCTGGTGGCCAGCGCCGAATACGGCCAGCGTGCCCCAATCGCGATCGAGGCGGACATTGCCGACGATGTCGGGCATCGCGGTTCCGCCGGCAGGGCGTCGCGGTTCGGGAAAACCGAAGAAATTCAGCACGTCGCTGCGCGTGCCGCGCGCATCCTCGAGCGATAATGTCGCCGAAAGGCCGCCGCCGAATTCCTGCGTATAAGCGATGAGGTTGGTGGTGGCGGCATAGCCGAAATAGGGCTGCAGGAGATCATTGCCATAGTCGAGGTCATAGATGCCGAAGAAACTATGGGCATAGCCGGCCGTCAGCCCGCCAAACTGCAGAAAGGCCTTGTCGATCACGAATTCGGTGCTCGTCCTCGGGCCGACATAGGCGTCGATCAGGAAGAAGGAACGAAGCAGGCCGTAATCGGTATCGGTGCGGGCGTCGAAACCGATCTGGCCGCGGGTGACAAACCCGCTGAAGTCATCCTCACGCATTCGTTGGCGGCTCACGACATAGTCGGCCCGCACTTCGCCGCTGATCTTCACGCAGGTATCGCTGCCCGGCAGCTGCCAGAACCCCACACCCATGTCGACGCAGGCCTGGAGATAGCTGTCTGGCGCGCCCTTGCCAACCGGCAAATCCTGCGCATGGGCAGCACCAGCCCCCAAGATTGCACCGGCAAGGCCGATCGCCACTGCCTTCATCGTTTTTCCCCAAGGTGGCGGCCCATCCCCAACCGCGCAACCTCCAGCTGCAGAGTGCGGCAAAAGCGCAGGCAACTCAACGAAATGTCGCAGGTCAAGCTTCCATAGACCGACTATTGAGACGGCGCGTTGCAAAAAGAGCACGCCGCAACGTCAAGGCGATTCTGCCTTAAGCGCGTTAGAGAGGCGTGACATCAGAGCCCTTCTTCGATTGTTGAGCTTTGGGGTAGTTCCGCCCCACCATTTTGCCCTTTAGGGTAGCCGTCATCTGTTTCTCAGCTTGAGGCGCTCAATGTCCGCTCCGTCCCATACTGATCGAGACAAGGCCCTTGCCTTGCACCGTAACGGGCAGATCGAACAGGCAATTGCAGCATACACGGCGCTTCTCACCCACCAACCCGACAGTGCGGATATTCTTGGTCTCCTCGGCGTCGCCAACGAACAGGTCGGGCATCTCGATGAGGCCGAACGGTTGCTCCGCCTCAGCCTGCTGGATCGGAGGTCTGTTCCCCTCGCCTACCGCAACCTCAATAATCTCCTGGGTCTTCTGATCGAATCTGCCCGACAGGAAGAAGCAAAGGCAGCTGCCGAGACCTATTCACCATGCACCTGGCCCTCAGGGCGCGTTCCGGACGCCGTCGAGCACGGTACCATCGTCAGCCTTGTCAGCGCCCTCAAAGATATCGGCCTTGCCAACCGGGCTCTCGCGACTGGATTCCCCCTCCTGTCCACGATGGGAGAGGACGTCGAATTTGCACTGCTGATCGCCGAGATGCTGCACGATGCCGGCCGCAATGATGAAGCCTTCGTCGCGCTGGACCGGGATTTCGGTCCAGGAGAAGAGTTACCCAACCTGCATGCGGTTCGCGCCGCACTTGCCCATGAGCGTAATGATCGTACCGCCTGCGGCCAAAGCAGTCAGCGCTTCGTTGCCAGCATGCCCATCCTGCTCGCCGAAGCCGCCCCCTCCCAGCAATTCGTGCTTGCCGTATTCAACCGCTCGCCCGAATTCATCGCCGATTTCCGGGAGCCCTATGATCACCATTATAGTGGCAACTTCCCTTCGCAACTGGCACAGGTCTTCGCCGATCGTTTCCGCTTCATGTCCATCCTGGCGGACTCCCCGACTGCCGCCAATGCATTGCGTGGCATGCCACGCCCGGCTCTGGCACTGAACAATGTCGTCAATGCCGAACAATTGATGGTAGAGGACACGCTGCAGCGCGTCAGCGCTCTGGAGGACAGCCTTGGCATCAAGGTGATCAATCATCCCAAGCTTGCCGTGCAGGCGACACGCCAGAAGAATTCGGAGCGCTTCGCCAATATCCCCGGCATCGTTTTCCCGAAAGTCCACCGTTATCAAAGCGACAGGGAGCAGAGGCCCGCTCTGATCGAGGATATCGAGAACCGCTTTGGTTACCCTCTCATCATTCGTACCGTCTTCCAGCAGATGGGCGTGGGTACCTGGCGCATCGGCGATAGACAGGAGCTTCGTAAAGCCCTCGATAAGCTAGACGGCCTACAGTTTTACGCAATCACCTATGTCCAGACCCACCATGCTGACGGCAGGTTCCGCGCATTGCGTACGGCTTTCGTCAACAAGCAACCCGTCATCGTCCGTGCCGACTATAGCGACCATTGGAACGTGCGAGCCCGTCGAACTCCGGGCCAGCAGGCTTTCTATCATGAGAACCCGCATCTGTTGGAGATTGCCAATCGTATCGTCCTCGATCCGGAACGAGAACTGGGCAGTAATATCTACGACCAGCTTCGAACGATTGCAGACTCGATGCCGCTTGAGATTTTTGGAATGGATTTTGATCTCACAGAAGATGGTAATCTGCTGATCTTTGAGATCAATGCGACAATGAACCTGCTTTCGACCTCACCTACCGGACTTGAATATCCGCCAGGGAGTGAGAAAAAACTCTTGCATCACATGGCAGAATTTTTCCTGCAGCACAGACTATGAAATGAATAATCTTCTTTGCATGAGCAAGCCGTGCGCCAGGGCACGCCACCCACAATGCCTAGGAACAATTAATGCGGGCGTGTATTCTGGGATAAATGCATTCTATTCTTTGGCTTGAATTCAAAAAAATTTGAACCATGCGGGCGATATCGCGTCATTCCCGCTATCTCAATGCAACCCACATATTTCGGCAGTAGCAAATAAAAAACCCAGCTGCTTACGCAGCTGGGCCTTTTTTTGTGCGAGATCGAAAACGATCAGAACACGCGCTTCAGGCGGACACCAGCCTGCCAGACATTAGCCTTGTCGTCGCGGAAGCCGGTGACGGTGTCCTCGTCGTCAACAATCGCAATACCATTGTCCTGCTGAACGCGGGTGTAGGAGACTTCGGCGCCGATCGTCAGACCCTTCACGATGGTGTAGGTGAGGTTACCTGCGATCGTGAATTCCTTGATACCGTAGTCAGCAACAGCCCCTGCGTCCGTAGCCAGGAAGCGGTCATACTTGGTGTCGATGTAGCTGCCGACCAAGTTCGCGTTGAGAACCGGCGTGATGTTGCCGCCGAGTTCCGCCACGATCGACCAACCCTTGCCGCTGGAGAACCGGCCGGAGGTGTTGAGGAAGCGATCGCGCGAGCCCAGGATGCTGTTGCCGGCGCCGAGATAATCGGTAGCGCCGTTGGCATACTGACCTTCCACGACGAAGTGGCCACCGTCGATGAAGGGCAGCTTGATCAAGCCAGTGGCGCCGATGGCGTAACCGAGCTTGTTGGTGTGACGGACAGTGACCTCTTCGGGATCGGTCGTCGGGTCATCATCGGTGTCGACGAAGAAGTTCTCACCCGAACGCGCCTGATGAAGAGCGCCCTGCACCGCGATTGCGCCCCAGGACTGATCCCAGCGCAGCTGAGCGACGACGTCAGGATATTGCTGGCCGCCCGAGGTATAACCAACCAGGTTGCCGTCGATCGTGCGGTAGTTGCTCGAGTCGGCGCGATGGTCACGGCCATCTTCGATCGACAGGGTAGCCTGGAAGCCACCACCGAACTGGGCGGTGTAGGCGATCAGGTTGACGGTGTTGCTCTCGGCGTAATAGGGCGCCCAGATCGTGCTGCCGTAGTCATTGTCGTAGAAGCCGAAGAACGAGTGGGCATAACCAGCCGTCAGGCCACCAAACTGGATGAAGGCCTTGTCGATCGAGAAGGTGTTGCCGTTATAGGTGCTGTTGCGGCCACCAGAGCTGATCGGATGCGAGTCAGCGTTGATCTGGAAGTAGGAGCGCAGCAGACCCCATTCGGTCTCGGTGCGGGCATCAAACCAGATACGAGCCTGGGTGTTGAAGGCCGAGCGATTGTCGTTGCGATCGAAATCGCGGCTCGCACCCAGGAGAGCCGGGCGATCACCACCGAAGACGCGGTAGTCGGCGCGGATTTCGCCGCCGATCTTGAGGCAGGTGTCGCTGCCCGGAATGTAGAAGAAGCCGGGACCGAAAGCCGAGCAGACCTTCACATATTCAACAGCTTCGCCCTTGGTCATGGGCAGATCAGCAGCCTGGGCAGTGCCGATGGCGGCAATACCAGCAGCGGCGCCGAGGAGAAGGGACTTCATCGTCATTAGATGACCTCCAAGACAGTTATTATTTGATCGAAAGCGCCGCTTGGTGCTCCGATCGACTCGCGAGACCCCGATCACACGTTAAACTTGCAATCCGGACACGACCCATCGAGTGAATCGTTGTCATGACATTGCTTCACTGCCTCTGGTTGTACAATAGCGATTACACCCAACAACCTAGGGTCGTAACATTTTGGCAAAGCTGTGTAGCAAAAAGGACACACGCAGCATTTTCGCCACAATTGGGTACGATTTCAGCGAAAATCCGGGCTTTCCTGGCTGTCTTCATGCCCGGACGACACAATTTCAATGCAAGAGGCCAGGGTCGACAGCCAGTTGTCCGCCGGCGGCGCTTCCGGAAGTTCGAGGGCAACAAAATCGCTTTGCACCTGTTCGGAGCGGCAATTCCGATCGATTTTCTCCCTTCGGGAGACATCGACATGGAATCATCGCCGTCGAATTGCCTACCTTCGCACGATGGCTTGAGGCGTGATTCAGGCGCAACTCGTTCGAAGGAATCGGCCATTGCGAACGCCCCATTCGCTGAACGGGTCCGTTTTGGGACTGGGGTCGCCCGTGCCGCTCAGCCGCTCAGGTGCAGGCTATGCCGGGGCCTGTTACCCATTGGCATTGGCGGTGAAGATTGGAATGGGCACACCGGCCTGGCGTGATCGCAAAGTGGCACTCGGCTCACATTGCAAGACCGGCGACGGGACCTACGACATCATCGTCCCGAATAGACAATAGGCAGTATCGTCCCAGCACCTCTGACGGTCACCTGTGCCTGAGCCTATGCCTAAGCGGTCCGCAACTGGTCAGCCCATGCCTATGACAGGTGACAGGGGGCAACTAACATATGTCGGTCATTGCAAAAGAGGATCGATCGATGCCTCAAACCCGCAAGGCGATCTAAGTGTCTCGCTCAAAAAAGAAAGGCCCGGCTTTCGCCGGGCCTTTCCTCGAATATTTGAACTGAATGATCAGAACTGGCGCGTAATGCGCATGCCTGCCAGCCAATTGTTATAGCTGTCACGACCCGGCAGGGTATCAATCGCACCGTGATCGACCTTACCGTGTGTATAGCCAACTTCACCGGCGACCTTCAGACCCTTAACGACCGTGTAGGTCAGGTTGCCGCTAATGGTGAACTCCTTGATGCCATAGTCACCCAGATCGGAGAACCTGTCGAACGTGGTGTCGATATAGCTGCCGACCAGAACGGCCTGCAACTGCGGCGTGATGTGTCCGCCCAGTTCACCCGTGATCGACCAGCCCTTACCGGCATCGACTCGGCCCGCGGCGTTCACGAAGCGATCAGACTGGGCCACGAAGGTGTTGCCAGCGCCGAGATAGTCAAGGGCACCATCAGCATACTGGCCTTCCACAACGAACCAGCCATCGATCGCGGGGATCTTGATCAAGCCGGTGGCACCGACGGCGTAGCCATACTTGTTGCTGCGGCGAACAACAACGTTCGTATCGGCAATACCATCATCATTCGTGTCGATGCTATAATCGGTCCCCGAACGAGACTGATGACCTGCTGCCTGAACAGCGAGCGATCCCCAAGACTGATCCCAACGCAGCTGGGCGACCACGTCAGGAACCTGCTGGCCACCTTCACGGTAGCCGTAAAGAACAGCTGGATTTCCAACCGGGACAGGATCGCGAGTTCCCTCGACGCGATGGTCACGACCGTCTTCGATCGACAGCGTGGCGCTGAACCCGCCGCCGAACTGGGCGGTATAGGCGAGCAGGTTAACGGTCTTGGTCTGGGCGTAGTAGTTACCCTCAAGGGTATCGCCATATTCGTTGTCGTAGAAGCCGAAGAACGAATGCGCGTAACCAGCCGTCAAACCACCGAACTGGATAAAGGCCTTGTCGATGGTGAAATCGTTACGCCGGCCGTCACCACCGCCACGGCCCACCAGCCTGTTGGAGTCAGCATTGATCTGGAAGTAGGAACGCAGCAGACCCCAGTCGGTCTCGGTGCGGGCATCGAACCAGACGCGGGCCTGGGTGTCGAAAGCCGAACGGTTGTCGTTGCGGTTGTAACCGGTGCCGCCGAAAGCATAATACTTGGCGCGGATTTCACCACCGATCTTCAGGCAGGTGTCGGTACCGGGGATATAGAAAAAGCCTTCGCCGAAGGCCGAGCAGACCTTCACATATTCAACGGCTTCGCCCTTGGTCATGGGCAGATCGGCGGCCTGGGCAGCGCCGATGGCGGCGATACCGGCGGCGGCGCCGAGAAGAACTGACTTCATCGTCATGAGATGACCTCCAAGACATTTTTACTCGGTCGGAAACTTGACCTCTCCGACCGGCTCGCGAGACCCCGGCCCCAACCTCTGGCGGCGGCCCGGAGACGACCCATTGCGTGAATCGTTGACAGTGACAGTGCGGCAGGTGCCACCTTTCCACAACGCGAAAACGACCCGAGCCAAGGTATTCACATCGTTTTGCCCAAGACATGTCACCCAAAAGACACAACTTTTTCCGAAATTGAGAGTCTAGGCGCCAAAATATCAATTTAAGGTTGCAATATTTTCACCCAATCAACCCACATTAGAAACGAAATCGTTCTTGAATTGGCCAAAATTAAACCAGATTTATTGCACGTATAAGTTTGGTTGCTATAATGAATAATATATATACTTAAAGTTATGAAAAATTCATAACGCACCTTTTACGTGCATCTGATCGGGAAAAGCGCTGCTGAAGGATTGTAAGCATGGCCGGCAGGGCGCTGGATGCCCTTTGCCCATCCCGGCGCTCCACCTGGACGAATCGGCGGATCGACCGATGACGAACCCGCCTCGATAAAGAACTCAGAAAAACCAACCGACCTTCGACCCAGAACTCCGAGAGCATGGAGCCCAAGCCAGTCGAGCTGCAGCGCCCATGACCGAGAATCGAACCAACGGCGAGAGTGTGTCTATTTGGGAGTTGAGCTAGACCTGGGGCAAAGCACGTCTGCGCAGGTCGAGCGTCTCGGCCAGATTGCCCCGATAGGAATGATGGCCATTGTGCCGGATGGTCGCCGTGGTATCGACCCAAAGCTCGCCGCCGCACGCGCGCCATCGATCGCAAAAGGCATAGTCCTCGCCGATCGCCTCGCCGTTCACCACCGGGATGTTGAACAACGGAAACAGGCGGAACGGCACATTATGATAGGAATAGCCTTGATCCCGACAACGGGCGACCATCGTCTCCAACATGTCGCGGCGGCACAACATGGCGCCGGCCCCGACACGTATGGCGCGCGCAAAGCCGTTGCGCACCTCCAGCCGCCCCTGCCCCGTCAGCGCCTGCGGATCCTCGAACATGACGTTCCAGCGCGACGCGGCAGCGTGAAAATCTTCAAGGTCGCGGGCGAAAACCCTGCTGGTCTTCTCATTGTCGTAGCCCTTCGACACATAGGGCGCGGCCGTGAACGGCTTGTCGTGGAGTTGGCTGAACTGGAGCAAGCGTCCGATCGTCTTGGGCAATATCTCCATGTCCGAATCCAGACAAAGAAGATAGTCGCTGCGGCCTTCGAGAAAATAGCTGACGACCGCATTCCGCGCATGCTCCAGATGTGGAATGCCAGACTGCCCGAGAAAGTCGACCTCGACCTTCCGTTCCTTCAAGTCCAGGGCGATGCTGAGGAAAGAGCGCACGGCATCGATGTCGACAAAACGGTTTCCACAGACACAGGCGATAAGAATACTTGGCTTTTTCATCGCAACACCGTCTACAATATAACTCTAAAATAACTTCGAAATTTTGAACAATTCAGCACCTCAACCAAAAGTTGAATTATATAAACTGCTCTATCCCCGATATCTAAACACAAAGAATCAAATATATTTACAAAGAGATAGCGAAATAAACTTCATCGTACAACGCTAAAACATTGATCTCACGCGGACATCACTTAATAGTGAAGCGGTAAATTGACACCACCCCCGCGACCTTCTTACGAATGAAGAAAACGGCAAGAGCAGAACTATCGACTTGCTTGGAAGACGTCGAAAGCCCCCTGTCAGGGGCAGGCCTGCGGACGATCAAAGGCCTGCGGCAGCAACGCGCACCCGATTTTCGTTGATGGCGATATAGCCGTCGAGTTTGCCCGGCCGACTTGCCACCAGGCCGTCCTGAGCATAGCCCCAGAACAGGTCACGCATAGCCGCCGCCAGACGCATGGCCATGAAGCCCTGCATCTCTTCTGCCGTCGGCGGACGCCCTAGCCAATCGGCAAGGCAGATAGGAGCCATCCCGCCATCCAGGCCGGCATTGTTGAAGAAGCTGGCGAGATCGACCAGGGACTGGCCCTGCCCGGCATATTCCCAATCGACCAGCCAAAGGCGTTGGCCATCGTCGATGATGTTATCGCCATGCACATCGTTATGGGCAAAGCCGGCAGGCATGCCGGCAAGCTGCGCCGCCAGCTTGTCGAGCAACGGCCGGTAGCGATCGATGACTTGCTGCCAACGATTGGGTTCGGCAGACAGCCTGCGGAGGTAACCATCCAGGATGGCGAGCGGGTACCTATCGCGTAAGGGTCCCCGATAGTGCTCCGGCAAGGTGCGTCGAATCCTGTTCAGCAACGCCAGAACTTGTCGGAGCTTTGCCCGGTCGCGGAGATTCGCACTGTCGAGCATGCGCCCTTCGATATGGCGCAGAATCATCAGCCCGGGTTCCGCCCAGACCAGATCGGGTCCGAGCCCGCATGCCGCCGCGGCGCGCGTGGCAGCTTGCTCGGCCGCGCGATCGATATCGTGCGCCGGATTGTCGCCGGCAATGCGAGCCACGAAGCGACCGTGCCGTGCAGTAACCAAAAGATTTCGATTGGTCAGCCCGCCCGCAATCGGCTCGACAACGATGGCACCGTCCCACAAGGGCAAGGCTGCGAGGCGGTCGTAATGATCGGGCTTGCTCGGCATGACAGTTTCAAACATAGCGCCTCGGGATCGGCTATCCCGTCACGCCAAAGGCAAAGCGCATGCGAATGACGCGCTTTGCTGCACGATTGCCAGCGCTTCGTCGCTAAGGCGGGAAGTTGTCGCCGCCCCGGCCGAGCACCATCAGATCAGGCTAGATAGCCCCTTCCAGCGTCTTGCGATAGAGCTTGAGGGCACCGGCCTTGGTGAGCGTGACGGGATTGCCGCCGGCGGTCGGATCCTTCGGAGCCATCTTCGACATCAGGTCGAATTTCTGGTCGTCGACCTTGAGGCCGGCGAGGGTATGCGGCACGCCGAGTTCCTCGCGCAGCGCCAGCGTCCAGTCGAGGAAGGCCGAATAGCGCGGCTTCAGCCCGATATAGGCGGCGAGGCGCTCGATCTTCTCCTTCACCGCCTTTTTGTTGAAGGCGATGACATAGGGCATGAACACCGCATTGGTCAGGCCGTGATGGGTGTCGTAAAGCGCGCCAACCGGATGGGAGAGCGCGTGGATGGCCCCGAGCCCCTTCTGGAAAGCGGTGGCGCCGATCGCCGCCGCCGACATCATGTGGGCACGGGCTTCGAGATCCGTGCCGTCCTTATAGGCACGCGGGAGGAACTCCTTGACCAGGCGCACGCCCTCCACCGCCATGCCCTCGGCCATCGGATGATAGAAGGGCGAGCAATAGGCTTCCAGGCAATGGGCCAGCGCATCGAGACCCGTACCGGCGGTGATGTGCTTGGGCATGCCCACCGTGAGCTCGGGATCGCAGATCACCACCTTGGGCATCATCAGGGGGTGGAAGATCACCTTCTTGGTGTGGGTCTTCTCCTGGGTGATCACCCCTGCCCGGCCGACTTCCGAACCGGTGCCGGCCGTGGTCGGCACGGCGACGATCGGCACGATGCCGCTGGGATCGGCCCGGGTCCACCAGTCGCCGATATCCTCGAAGTCCCACATCGGCCGCTTCTGGCCGGCCATGAAGGCGATGACCTTGCCGGCATCGAGACCGGAGCCCCCACCGAATGCGACGACGCCGTCATGCCCGCCCTTGCGCAGCACTTCCAGGCCCGCATAGACGTTCGATTCGACCGGATTCGGCTTCACGTCCGAAAAGATGGCGGCATGCAGCCCGGCCGCCCTCAGACTCTCCAGCGCGTCCTTGGTCATCTTCTGGGTGGCGAGGAAGGGATCGGTCACCAGCAGCGGCGCGGTGATGCCGGCGCTCTTGCAGGCTTCCGCCAGTTCCGAGATGCGGCCGGCGCCGAAACGGATGGCGGTGGGGTAGCTCCAATTGGCGCGGGGAGACGTGGTGGTCATGGGCAGGGTCCAGAAAATGGGGGCGGGTCTTCAGAGCCGCCATTGGCGAGATGAAGGCGGGTCTGAAGACCCGCCCTCCGATCACAGGTTGCGCAAGTGATAGCTCTTGGGTTGGGTCAGCGAGTCATAGCCGAGCCGCGACAGGCCTGTGCCGCGGCCGGTATCCTTCACGCCGGTCCAGGTCAGGCCGGGGTCGAGATAATCGCAACGGTTCATGAAGATGGTGCCCGTCTCGATCTCGCCACCGATACGCTCGGCCGCGTCGAGGTCCTGGGTCCAGATCGCCGCCGTGAGGCCATAGGGCGAGTCATTCATCAGGGCGACGGCCTCTTCGTCGGACTTCACCTTCATGATGCCGACGACGGGACCGAAGCTCTCTTCCATCATCACCGACATCGAATGGTCGACATTGGTGAGAACCTGCGGGGCGAGATAGGCCGTGCCGGTGGCGTTGGCCGCAAACTTCGACGTATCGATATGGGCCTTGGCGCCCTTGGCAAGGGCCTCGGCCGTCTGCTTGCGCACCCAGTCGGCGAAGCGGACATTGGCCATCGGGCCGAGCGTCGTCCCCTCCTCGAGCGGGTTGCCGAGCACATATTGGCTGGTGAGACTGGTGAAGCCGTCGACGAAGCGATCGTAATGGCTCTCATGCACATAGATGCGCTCGATGCCGCAGCAGCACTGGCCCGAATTGAAGAAGGCACCGTCCACCAGGTTTTCGATCGCATGCTCGACATTGGCGTCGGCGCGCACATAGGCTGGGTCTTTGCCGCCGAGTTCGAGTGCCAGCGTCATGAAGGTGCCGGCAGCGGCCTTCTCGATGGCGCGGCCGCCTGCGACGGAACCGGTGAAGTTGGTGTGGTCGACCAGCCCCTTGGCCAGGATGTCGCTGGTCTGCTCATGGGTGAGCACCAGGTTCTGGAAAACCCCCTTGGGCAGGCCTGCCGCGTCCATCGCCTTCTGGAAGCGCTCTCCCACCAGGATGGTCTGCGCCGCATGCTTGAGGATCACGGCGTTGCCGGCGATCAGCGCCGGGGCGACCGTGTTGACCGCGGTCATGAAGGGGTAGTTCCAGGGCGCCACCACGAAGACCAGGCCGAGCGGCTCGCGCTTGATCATGCGCTTGAAGCCGGGGCGGTCATCGTCGGGGATGGTGGGAGCCAGGCTGTCCTTGGCGATGCGCACCATGTAGCGCACGCGCTCCTCGAAGCCGCGGAATTCGCCGCCATAGCGTACCGGCCGGCCCATCTGCTGGGCGAGTTCGGGCACGACTTCCTGGTTCATCGCCAGCATGGCGTCGAGGAACTTCAGGACATAGGCGCTACGCTCCTCGATGGAGAGCCGGCGCCATTCCTTCTGGGCCTTGCGGGCCGCGGCCAGCGCCGCGTCGATCTCGGCGGCACTGGCGGCCGGGCGACGCACCAGCTCCTTGCCGTCGATGGGAGAGATACAGACGATGTCGGACATGATTGAGAACCTCGAAAATGCTGGTCGTCCCGGACGCGATGCGGCGCGAAGAGTCGCTTCGCAGATCCGGGACCGCCAGCCGAATGAGACATAACTGACGGGCGGTCCCGGATCTGCATCGCATCATTTCATGCTGCAATGCGTCCGGGATGACCTGTCTTTGTGATCACATCTAGATGATTTCGAAATAGCGTTCCAGCTGCCAATCCGAAATCGTCCGGCGGAATTCACGCTCCTCCCATTCGCGGGTGGCGGCATAGTGCTCGACGAAGGCATCGCCGAACAAGGACCGCGCCGCCTTGGAAGCCTTGAGGCGCTGCGCCGCGTCCCACAGCGAGCGCGGCAGCTGCCTCGCCTTCGGGAATTTCTTGTCATAGGCCGAGCCCTGCACGGGCGCGTCGGGCTCGATACGGTTCTCGATGCCCCACAGGCCCGATCCGATCGCCGCCGCCAGCGCGATGTAGGGATTGATGTCGGCAGCGGCCACGCGATACTCGACCCGCTGGGACTTTTCGGAGCCGGGAATGACGCGCAGGGCGCAGGTGCGGTTCTCCACGCCCCAGCTTGCATCGGTCGGGGCCCAGAAGCCCGGGATCAGCCGGGTGTAGGAATTCACCGTGCAGGCGATCATCGCCAGCAATTCGGGCATCAGCGCCTGCTGGCCACCAACGAACCAGCGCATCTCGTCCGACATCGCATGCGGCTTGGAGGGATCGTAGAATGCCCCTTTGCCCGTCTTCAGATGGGAGAGCGAGGCGTGCAGATGCCCCGATTGGCCCGGCCAATCATGCGACCACTTGGCCATGAAGGTCGCCATCCAGCCGCGCTTCTGCGCCAGGATCTTGGTATAGGTCTTGAACAGGGCGGCCTTGTCGGCCATGGCCAGGGCCTCATCGACCTTGAGCGCTGCCTCGAGCACACCGGGGCCGGTCTCGGTGTGCAGCCCCTCGATCTCCATGTCCATCTCCCGGCACATCTGCAGGAGATCCTGGTAGAAATCGGCATGCACGCCGGCGCGCAGCATGGAGTAGCCGAAAAAGCCAGGCGTGATGTTGTTCAGATTGCGGAAGCGCTTCTCGCGCACGCTGTGCGGGGTCTCGTCGAAGACGAAGAACTCGAACTCCGCGGCGGCCGAGACCTTGTAGCCCATGTCGGCGGCACGCTTGAGCACCCGGCGCAGCGTGCCGCGCGGACAATAGCTCTCGGCCTCACCCGCAAATTCGCCGATGAAGAGCGGCATGCCGTCTTCCAGCGGGATGACGCGCATGGTCTCGGGCAGGAAGCGGGCCTCGGCATCGCGATAGCCATTGTGCCAACCGGCGAACGAGGTGTTGTCATAGAGCTGGTCGTTGGAATCCCAGCCGAGCACCACGTTGCAGAAGCCGAAGCCCTTTTCGAGAGCACTCTCGAACTTCTCGCGAGCCATGTATTTGCCGCGGAAGACGCCGTCTATGTCGAAGACACCGACTTTCACATCGGAAAATCCGTGCTCGCGCACATAGGCGATCGCCTCGGCCGCATTGGTTGGTCTCGCTGGGTTCGCCATGATCCGCTAGTTCCGTCTCTCTAGATTATTCTTGGTGGATGGTTCGGTGCACTGGATTGGCCGGCCCCGGCTGCGACCAGGGCCGGCTGTCGTCGTGTTTAGGTGCTCTGGCCGACCGCCTTCTCGGCCTCGGCGATCTCGCTGGCGCGCCTGGCGATGTCACCGCCGATCGGCGGGCCCTTGAACCGGCGCGCCTCGATGCCGAACCACAACACCAGCAGCAACACCAGCAGGCCGATGGCATAGTTGATCAGGATATCGAAGGGCGGCTGGATGCCGGCATACATCAGGACGAGCACGCCGAGCACGGCGATCGCGCCGAGAGGTTTGGACCAGATGCCGAGGCGGAAGGGTCCGAACTCGGTCCAGGTCTTGCCCTCCGCCAACAGGCCGGCAGCGATCGGCATGGCATAGGAGACATAGAGGAACAGCGCGCAGCCCGCTGCAAGCGCCGCGAAGGCCGGCGAATAGAGCGTCGCGGCGACCGAGAGCACCGCTCCGAGCCAGATCGCCGCCACCGGGGTGCGCCAGGTCGGGCTCACGCCCTTCCAGATGCCGGAAGCCGGCAGGCCGCCGTCACGGGCAAAGGCATAGATCATGCGCGAGGTCGAGGTCAGGCCGGCCAGGGCACAGATGAAATTGGCCAGCACGATGCCGATGGCCAGGATGTCCTTGAGCAGGCCCGGCGCGGGCAGGTTGTTGAACAGGTTGAACCAGCCGGCGCCGCCGTCCTTGGCGGTCTGGGCCAGGTCCGGGCTGGCCAGCACGAAGGACACCGCCATCGCAAAGCCGAACACCAGCGACCAGAACACCGAATGGATCATGCCTCTAGGCACGGCCACGCGGGCATTCTGGGTTTCCTCGGAGGTGTGCGCCGAGGCATCGAAGCCGGTGATGGTGTAGAGCGGGTAGAGCAGGCCGACCAGGAAGGCGATGAAGGCAGGCCGTGCCTCGGGCACGTAATTGCCGCCCGGATCACCCGTATTGTTCACGAAGGTGGTGAGACGCGAAAAGTCCCAACCGGCGCCCCAACCCAGGAAAGTCAGGGTCAGCACCACGGCAATCACCAGGATGAGATAGCCCGAGAAGTCGGTCAGCAACGTGGTGAGCTTGATGCCGAAATGGTTGATCAAGGCCTGGGCCAGCGTGATCAGGCTAACCGCAACGACCTGCGCGGTATAGGCAGAACTGTTGATTGCCGTTGCCTGTTCGGCCGTCATGCCCGACGGCAGCGGGTCGGTGGTGACAGCGGTCCAAGCCGTTACGTCGACATGGAAGACGCCCGAAAGCACCAGGTCCCTGAACAGCAGCCAGACGCCGACATTGACCGATGCGACCACGAAGATCAGACCGAGAAGGTTGATCCACGCCGTTGCCCAGCCCCAACCGCGACCGCCGAGAATCGAGGACCAGTGATAGAGGCCGCCCGCCGTGGGATAGGCCGAACCGATCTGCCCGAGACAGGCCGCGACAACAAGGGCGAAGACACCGCCGATGACCCAGCCGATCGTCGCCTCGAAGCCGGAGCCGGTCCCCATTGCCAGCGGAAACGAGGTGATGCCGCCCGCCAGGATGCAGATGATGGAAAAGGAAATCGCAAAATTCGAAAAGCCGCCCATGCGGCGCGCCAATTCCTGCGCGTACCCCATGGAATGGAGGACTTTGACGTCCTCGTCAGTCGATCCACTCATAGAAAGTCCCCCGACTTATGGTCCAGGATCGGTCGACATTGGACCGATAGCCATTGGACCGATGGATATTGCCTTTCACACTGCTGTCGTTTCCGGCCGGCGCTCCGGCTCTCTCATTTTGGCGAATCGTCCCCCGGCAGGCCGATCTGCTTCAAGATGGTAGCAAGTTTCATGCCCCATTCTTCCTGCTGTTTCGGCGTCGCCAGGAGATCGTTGCGGATTTCGATCATCACGCTGGGAAGGCCCTGGCTTTGGCCATGGCGATCGAGCGTGTGATAGACGCGATCCCCCGGGCTGTAGGGCTCGTTGACCCCGACCACGAGATCCGGGTCCTCGCGCAGAGCTGTAATCATCGGTCCCGACAGGCTCTCGTCGCGATCGAAGAGAATGCCGACATGCCAGGGGCGCTGGGTGCCGTTATAGACCGGCGTGAAGCTGTGAATACCGATGACGGCGGCCGGTCCGTCCAGCCGCTTGGCCACCACCGCGGCGGCAACGCCGGCATGGAAGGGTTCATAAACCTCATGCACCCGCCGCGCGCGCTCGACCTCGCTGAGATCCACATTGCCGGGAATGACCGTGTCCTCGCTCTTCAGGGCAATGGCATCGAAGACCGAAGGATCGCGGTTGCAGTCGATCACGAGGCGGCTGACGGCGCAGGAGACCAGCGGCGCATCGAGTTCGCGTGCCATCGCACGGGCAACCCCGAGGGCACCGGGATCCCAGGCGATATGGCGTTGCAGGTCGGCGTCGGACAGGCCGAGCTTGCCATAACGCGCAGGAACGAAGTTGGAGGCGTGCTCGCAGACGAGGACATAGGCTCCCCTACCCCGACCATTGTCCAGGATAGCGGTTTCGGGCTGGGTTTCCCCTTCCGATGTCCCTCCGGCGGCTCTCTCGGCGAGCGATTCTAACATTCATTACGTCCGAGCTTGTTTTTGTATTGAGTGTTATTTTGAGTACAGCCGTAGCCGACTTGTCAATTGTGAAAATTGTGTCCACCTTCCACTCTCGCTTTTCCAGAGGGAGTCGCCTGATGACCAAAAGCCCAGACGCGGCGGCCACGGCAAGCGATGAGACCTTGGCGACGACCATCCGCGGCAAGCTCGGCTCGCTGACCCCCACGGAGCGCCGCGCCGCCCATGTCCTCTTGTCGAACTATCCGTTCGCAGGCCTTGAAACCGTTGCGCAATTTGCCTCGCGCGCCGGCATCTCCGCGCCCTCGATCCTGCGTTTCATCGCGCGGCTCGGCTTCGGCGCCTATGCCGATTTCCAGCGTCATCTCAAGGACGAGCTCGAAGCGCAGTTGCAGTCGCCGCTGATGAAGCAGGCGCCGGAGCAGGCCAACGCATCTCCACTCTCCGCCTTCGCCGCCGCAGTGGTCGCCAACATCACCCACAGCTTCGAGGCGATGGCGCCGACCGAGTTCGATGCGATTCTCGCGATCATCACCGACACCAAGCGCCGGCTGCATGTCGTCGGCGGCCGCCTCACCGAGGCCGTCGCGCTCTATACCGTGCGCCATCTCAGGGTCATCCGTCCCGACGTCACGCTGGTGGAGGGACAGGCGGCGACTTGGCGCGATCAGGTCATCGATTTCGGCAAGCGCGACGTGCTGATCGTCTTCGATATCCGGCGCTACCAGGACGATGTCATCCTGCTGGCCCAGGAGGCCACCGAACGCGGCGCCACCATCATCCTGTTCACCGATCAGTGGCTGTCGCCGATCGCCCGTTTTGCCCGCCATGTCATTTCGGCGCGCACGGGGGTGCCGTCGAACTGGGACTCGAACGCGGCGATCCTGGCGATCATCGAGGCCCTGATGGCCGCCGCCACCAAGACGCTGTGGGACCTCTCCAAGGCTCGCATGGAAGCCCTGGAGATCCTGCGCAAGAACAGCCAGCGCCCGGTTTAGCCCTTGACCGCACCGGCCGTCAGCGAGCGTCCGATATAACGATAGGCCAGCAGGCTGAGCAGCAAGGGCGGTAGCACGGAGAGGATCATTACCGCCGCCGCCGTGCCCCATTGCACCCCGCCACCGCTCGCGGCGAAGAAGAACGAAGCCCCGACGGTGATCGGTACGGCGCTCTGCGTCGTCAGCATCAGGCCGAACAGGAATTCGTTCCAGGCATAGATGAAGGCGAGGATCAGCGAGGAGGCGATGGCCGGGGCGGTCAAGGGCAGCACCACCCGCCACAGCACATAGAAGGTGCTGGCACCATCGACCAGCGCCGCTTCCTCGATCTCGATCGGCAGGTCCCTGACGGCATTGGCGACCAGCACCAGCACCAAGGGCAAATTGACGAGACACAGGATCAGGGCGAGCCCGAAGCGGGTGTCGAGCAAGGCCAGGCGCTGATAGATCAGATAGATCGGGATGGAGAAGATGATCAGCGGAATGGCGCGCAGATTGGTCACGCCGGGCAGCAGCCAGCGCTGGCCGACGCCCTGGCGAACGATGGCATAGGCTGCCGGAAAACTGAGCAGGATCGCGAACAGGGAGCCCAACGAGGCGGCAATCAGGCTGTTGACGAGATAGTGGGCAATGTCGAAGCGGTCGGAGATTTCGAAGACCTTGGCGAAATTCTCCAGCGTCGGCGCCTCGATCAGCAAGGACGGATTCTCGGCAATCTCCGCTTCGCTCTTGAAGGCCGCGACCAGGGTGGCGATCAGCGGAAAGTTCAGCGCGAAGGCCGCGAGAAGAAAGACGATCCAGCGTAGCAGGGTGAGAAACCGTGTCATGCGCGGCGCTCCGCCAGCTTCATCAATCCCGCCACCACGACGTAGGACATGATCAGCAGGATCAGGGATGCTGCCACGGCAACCCCGATATTGCTGCCACGGAAGAAGGCTTCGTAGATGTAGATGCTGATAGTGGTGGTGCTGCCGCCGGACCCGCTGCCGGTGAGGACATAGACATTGTCGAAGACCCGGAAGCTGTCGATGAAGCGGAAGAAGAAGGTGATGGCGATGGTCGGCGCCATATAGGGCAGATCGATCCAGCGCAGCCGTCGGAAATAGCCCGCACCGTCGATGGCCGCCGCCTCCCTGATCTCGATGGGGATTGCCTGATAGGCCGAATAGAGGATCAGCAGGGCAAAGGGCGTCCACTGCAGCACCTCGATGGTCACCAGCGTGGCGAAGGCATTGTCCGGGCTGAGGAAAGCCGGGCTGTCACCGGTGAACAACAGGAAATAATAGGGGATCACGCCGACGAATTCCTGCAGCACCAGGCGATACATCAGGCCGACCAGGGCCGGGGCCAACATCATCGGCAGCATCAGGACGGCCATCAGCCAGGGGCGCTTGGCCAAGAGCGGGCTGAGAAAGATAGCGAGGAACAGGCCGAGCAGGATCTGGGCAATCGAGGCGGCCAGGGCAAATTTCAGGGAAAAGCCCATGGCCTTCCAGAATGCACCGTCCTGGAGCACCGTGAGGAAATTGCCAAAGCCCTGCAGGCTCGGGCTGCGCAAAGTCTCGAAGGTCACGTTCGAGAGCGCATAGATGATGTCGATGCATAGCGGCAGCGCCACCAGAAAGATCAGGAATCCGGTGATCGGAGCGATGAGCAGATAGGGTGTCTTGCTCTTGGCGAGCGCCATCAGGCTGTCTCCGGCAGATGATAGCAAGTCTCGAGAATATCGACAAAAGCCCGCCACATAGGTGCACACCTCTATCACCAAGGTCGCACCGCCCCTCACCTTACCTCTCCCCGTAGAAACGGGGCGAGGGAGCGCAGGCGTCGCGATCGGTCCCCGAACCTCCCATCTCGCCCAGCGGTTGGGCGAGATAAGATCGCTGCACGATGGAACGCGCCATCGAAGTCCCCTCGCCCCGTTTCTACGGGGATAGGTAAGGTGAGGGGCGGTGCGATCTTGGTGGCAGGAGGTGAGTATTTACCAGCGGCAGGACAATTGCCTATTTCTTCAACAATTCCTGCATCTTGGCGGCCGTTTCCTTCAGTACCGTATCAAGGTCGGCCTGTCCCGCCCAATAGCCGGTGAAGTTCTTGGCCTGGGTCTCATAGACCTGCAGGGCGCCGGCCGAGGTGCCGCCCGTCATCACGAAACCATATTGCCCGGCGAAGTCGCCGATCTTGGCGAGATCCGGCCGTTTCGGCAGCGCAGCAGTGAGACTGTTGTCGAGTGCCGGCGAACCGCCCGCCTCGGCATAGATCTTCATCGCCTCGGCTCCCGCGAGCCAGTTCAGGAACTTGACGGCTCCCTCCTTATGGGTCGAAGCCTTGTTGAGGCCGAAGCCGAGGCCGTGAATATGGGTGGTGCGTCCCTCGGGTCCCTTGGGTGGAGCCAGCGTGTCGATCTTGCCCGCCACCACGGCATTCTTGGCCGGATTGTCGAGATCGGCCGCGGCAGCGTTCCATTGCAGCATGGTGGCGACCTGCCCGGCGCCGAAGGCGGCATTGGCCTCGGCATATTCGTAGGACAGCGAATCCTTGGGGCTGGCGCCGGCATCGTAGAGCTTCTTGTAGAGCTCCAGGCTGGTGCGGTAGGCGGGCGAGTCCACCGTGATCTTGCCTGTGGCGTCCTGCCAATCGGCGCCGTAGGAGCGCGCCATGGTCTGGAACACCATCATGTTGAACAGAAGGTTCTTCATCTGCAGCACGGTGCCGTAGCGCGTCGGGCTGGCCCGATTGATGCTCTTGGTGAAGAACAGGGCCGTGGCTGCATAGTCGTCCCAGGTCCACTCCTCCGGCTTCACCGGCTGCAGCGGCTTGCCGAGATATTTCTGGGCGATCTCGCCATAGGTCTTCTTCCAGCCGTCATCGGCCAGGAGCTTTTCCATCAAGTCCTTGCGCACATACATGAAATGCAAGGACAGGTCCGTCGGCACCCCATATTGCTTGCCGTCGAACTGCATGGTCTTCAGCACCTTCTCGCCGAAGACCTTGGCGCTGTCGGCGGGCAGGTCCACCGGCTGCATGAAGGGCGCATATTTGCCGAGCGAATAGGTGGCGACCAGGTTGAGATCGAATTCGGTCGAGCCGGCGGCGAGGTCCGCCTGCAGCTTGTCCCAGAACCCTTCGCGGTTGAAGAAGATCAGCTTGACCTTGTCAGCCTCGGCAAGGCCGGAGCGTTCGTTGTAGGCCTTGGCGGTCGCCCGCAGGGCCGTCTCCTCCGGCCCGCCCGGCCAGCCGAGGACGGTAACCTCGGCCAGGGCGCTCGTGCTGCCCGCCAGCACCAGCGCCAGACCGGCCAGCAGCGCCCTGCATCTGTTCCTTCGGCCTCGTTTCAGCTCAAACATGATCCACCTCCGGTGCGCTTTCTGGTTATGGGTCGACGAGATCGGCCACGCCGATCAGTCCCGCTTCGGCGCCGAGCGCGGCAGCGCGGAATTCGGGACGGTATTGGGAAGGAAGCGCCGCGGCGTGGCTGTGCAGCCGGTCAAGGAAACCTTCGGCCAGGCCGAGGCCGCCGCCGATGATGAAGCAATCCGGATCGACCAGCATCTGCAGGGAGCGCGCAGCACGAACCAACGGGAGCACCGCGCCGTCGATCAGGAATTCGGCGCGAGCATCGCCGGCCCGCGCAGCCGCCAGCAGGGCCGGCGGGTCGGGCCACTGCCCGCTGCCGCCCGCCAATCGCGCCAGGGCAGAGCCGGCCGCAACATCCTCCAATCGCTGCTCACCTGCCATGAGATCGGTCAGGATCTGGCCAACATGCCCGGCCAGGCCGTTGCGGCCGGTCAGCAGGCGCCCGCCCAGGACCAGACCACCGCCAACGCCGGTCGATACCGTCATGAACACCATGTCGGTGCCCTGCCCGGCACCGAAGCGATATTCGCCCCAGGCGGCGGCCTGGGCATCGTTGACCGCGGTGACGGGCACGCCCAGGCGCTCAATGAGAACCTCCACGAGAGGATAACCATCCGGCACCGGCAGGATGGCCGGGTTCAGCGCCGACCAGCGGCCTCCTGCAATCCGACCGGTGACGGCGATGCCGGCCGCGGCATAGCGTCCGCGCCAATCAGCGATGCTCGCGACGACGGCATCGAGCCAGGCTTGCGGACCACTTTCGCGGGCGGTTTCGACACGGCGCTGCGCCAGGACCCTGTTACCGTCGACCAAGGCCGAGAGCGTCTTGGTGCCGCCGATGTCGATCGCAAGGACAGGCCGTCGCTGCATGGGCGTTCCTAAGAAGATGGGGCGGAGGGCGACTTGACCGCCTCGACGAACCAGCTCGTGATATGCTCGGGGCGCGTGATGGCGGACCCGACCACCACGGCATCGGCGCCGGCCTGACGCGCAGCCTGCACCTGGGCCAGCGTGCGATAGCGCCCCTCGGCGAAAACCGGCCTGCCGAGCGCCGCGGCCTGGCGCACGAGATCGATATCCGGCTCCTCCGGCACCGGCCCGCCGACATAGCCGGACAGGGTGGTGCCGATCACGGATGCCCCTGCTTCCACAGCCGCGGTGGCATCCGCCAAGCCGGCGCAATCGGCCATGGATTGACGTCCGGCGGCATGGATGGCGGCGATCATCGCCGGCACAGGGACGGGGCGCGAGCGCTGCGTGGCATCGAATGCGATGATGTCGGCACCGGCTTCCGCCAGGTCCGTGACGTCCGTCAGCAGAGGCGTGATGAACACGGGCGTGTTTGCCTCGGCCCGTTTGATCAGGCCGATGACCGGCAGCGACGTCGCCGCCCGCACGGCCCGGACATTGGCCAGCCCCTCGATGCGCAAGGCCGCGGCGCCACCCGCTACGGCGGCCAGTGCGAAGCCGACGACGATCTCGGTCCGGTCCATGGCGCCGCCGATCACCGGCTGGCAGGACACGATCAATCCATCGAGCGCTCGTTCAACTGCGGATGCCACCCGATGCTCCTCGATTGCTGATGAGGAAGCCTGACATCAATAGGACCAGAATGCAACCTGTTTAATACCAGTTGGGAGATCATTCACCCTTCAGCCGCGACGGGCCAGTTCGACCATGAAATCATAGGCATCGCCGCGATAGCGGCTGCGGGTCAGTTCGACCACCCGCCCGTTTTCAAGCGAGCAGCGACGCTCCATTTCGAGAATGGGCGCTCCCGTCTCGATCTCGAGCAGGCGCGCCTCGTGGGCGGTCGCCACATCGGCCCTGACCCGCTGGAGCGCGCGCACCGGCTGGCAGCCGCGCCGCTCGAGCGTCACATAGAGCGACCCCTCGATCAGATCCGGGTTCGGCAGGAACTCTGCCGGCAGGACCGAATATTCGATCGCTATCGGGACGCGATCCGCCAGCCGGAGCCGGTGCAGGCGGCACACCCCTGCCCCCGGCGAGAGCCCCAGGGCCATGGCTTCGGTCGTGTCGGCCACACCGACCTCGCGGCGCAGCCAGGTCGTGCCGGGCACGCGACCGCGCGCCTCCATATCTTCGGAGAAGCTGGTAAACACCGTCATCGGCTTTTCCAGGCGCAGCGCTACGCTGGTCCGCGCCCCGTGACGCTGAACCAGCAACCGCTCCTCGACCAGCCCCTTGATGGCATTACGCACGGTCACGCGCGACAGATCGAGGCGCTGGGCCAGTTCACGTTCGCCCGGGATCATGGCGCCCGCCGGAACGATTCCCTCCGAGATGGCGCTCCGCAGGGCCTCCTGCAGGCGTCGATAGAGCGCGGTCGGGCTTTCTGTTTCCAGGCGTCCCTTGCGTTGCAGATGATCGATCAGCCGCTCGACCTCCGCGCTTTCTGCCGGTTCGGAGCGGCCGGCATTCTGGTCGGGAGAGAAGGAAGAAGACATGCGGCACCAGACATTTTCAGGCAAAGGCGCCCTGCGGCTCAGTGGACTGACCAGGAGACGCAAGGGCACAGCATTACAAAAACACCAGGCAAAGCAGCCTTTCCGCCTGTACCCGCCTTGCTCGAATGGGCGGGATCGCAAAGGCACGTTCACATCGCCGCCACGCAAAGGAGGAACGTCGTTCTTGCCTGACTCGGCCTCTGTCTAACACGCAATCTCGATTGACGCATCGGCGACGAGAAAAGGCCGGTCAGCATGGCTGCCCGGCCCGGTAGGTCCTGAAACCGCATGGAAGAACAGATTTCGTGCTCGAAAAGCCGGAAGTCGGCTTGGACTCAATAGGCCAGCGCCGGTGCCAGTCTCGGCGCCGCCTGCACGGCCGCCCGGCGCAAGCCCCAGCGCAGCAAGGCGCCCGCGGCGGCGAAGCTCGCCGGATCATCGGCCACACCGCCTCCGGCGGTGGCCGCGTCCTCGAGCAGGGTCAGCCCGACGATGACCACCGCGCCGACGATGGCAACCGTCGCCTTGCCCCAATGGATGCCCGACGAGGATTCCGGAGTAGGTGCAGGCTTCCGGTCGGTGTGCACCGGCTGGGGGCGCCACACCCGCGTTGCATCGGGAACCGGACGATAGCTCGGTACCAGGACCGGCTCGGGCAGCGGCGGGCGCAAATGCTGGTCCGGCTTCAGCTCGATCTCGACCTTGAACTCGCTGGCGACATAGACATAGTCGCGGATTCGCCCGGTCATACGCGGATAGGTCAGGGTGGCCTTGAGCACCGGTTCGCCCGTGCTCGATATGCCCGCAGAGAACTGGGCGCCCGGCGAATGCGCATTCGCGCGCAAGGTGAGCTGGCATTCATAGGTGACGCTGTTGGACTTGCGGTCCCAACTCAACTTGCCGCCGGATACCAGCTCGCCCAGCACGGTCGAGGTCTGCTGGCGCGCCTGCGACTCGAGCCCCTTATTGCTGTAGACGAGAAGCGGCACCTTGTCGGTCGGCTGCAGGAAGATCGCCCCCTTCAGCTTGACCCTGGCCGAGAAGCCATTGCCCTTGATCTCGATGATCGGCAGGTCGTCGAGCTGATAGCCGAAACCGAAATTGTTCGCGAGCGTCCTGGCCGCCGGGTTGCTGCCAGCATCGGGCTGAGTGCGCGTATGGGAATGGGACGGGGTCGTGCCGCCCCTTGTCGGGGTAGGGGCGGGCGTGGGTGAGCTGGGGGCGGGCGGATTGGCGGGTTGTGGCTTCGCCGTCGGAGCCGGGCCTGTCGACGTACCGCGCAGAACCACGCGACGATGCTGCTTCGGCAGGTAGATCACCGCTCCGGCTTTGATGAGGTCGGGATTGACGATGCCGTGTCCGGTCTTGGCCACGATCGCCGGCTCATTGTTGTAGGCATAGATCTCCGGCCAGCGCACCGGGTTGCCGTAGTAGCGGCCGGCGATTCCCCACAAGGTATCGCCTTGCTTGATCACGTAACGCCCTGCCTGCACGATGCGTTCTCCCGGAAAAATGGATTTCAGCCAATGAAAGGAATGCCCGGCATCTGAGGATAGGCCCACTTCTTGACAGGAATATTATGGTTTCGGCCGGAAAAACTCGTACTGGGTCATCGAGACGCCGAACAAACCTACCGTCAATCCAGCCTGATCTGCACACTGGCGGTATGCCCCCTGGCATCGATCACCGAGAGCCGCGCAAAGCCCTTGCCCGGCTTGTCCCAGACCGCTTCGCGGCGTTGTTCGCCAATCACGATAGGCAGGCCATCGGCAAGCCAGGTGAAGGGCGGCGCCCCCCCCATCGCCTTGAGAGCCAGCGCGGCATCCGGCTCTCCCCCGGCAACCTCGACCCGTGCGCCATCGGGCGGGAAGGAAATCACCAGAGGGGCATCGCCCGAACCGGCGGCGGCAATTTCGGGTAAGGCGCCGGGACGGAAGCGCTGCAAGGCTGGCGGCAATTCCGAGGTCCGCGCAAACACCACGCCCGACGGCGGCGGCTTGAGCGGCACCCGCTTCTCACCGATGCGCTGAAAGGCATCGAACAGGATGGGAGCGGCGGCCTTGCGCCCGACCAGATCCGAGACGGGCGCGCCATCGGGTCGCCCGACCCAGACGGCGACCGTGTTGGCACCGTCGAACCCGACCGCCCAGGCATCGCGATAGCCGTAGGACGTGCCGGTCTTGTAGGCGATCTTGCCACCCACCGCGTTCTCCGGCGGCGGCGCGCCGATCAGGACATTTCCGACCTGCCAGGCCGCGGCCTTCTCGAAGAGGCGATGGGGCTGCGCACCAAGGGCGCGGTCCTGCGGTCGCCAGATCAGCGGCAGTGCCTCCCCGTCCCGGGCCAGTGCCAGATAGAGCGTGGCAAGATCGGTGAGTTTCACTCCGGCGCCGCCGAGACCAACGGCTAGGCCCGGCACGGCGTCGGGCGGCAAAGACGGCTCGGCACCGGCATTCTTCATGCGGGCGATCAGCCGGTTCGGCCCGATGGAATTGAGCAGCATCACCGCCGGTACGTTGAGCGACTGCTGCAAGGCACGGCGCATGGTGACGGTGCCCTGAAAGGCATCGTCGAAATTCTCGGGCTTGTAGACCCCGAAGCGCGCGGGACGATCATCCACCAGCGTCTCGGGATGGGCGAGGCCATCCTCGAAGGCAAGACCATAGATGAACGGCTTGAGGGTGGACCCGGGTGAGCGCGAGGATTCGGCAAGATCCATCTGGCCTGCCCGCGCCTTGTCGAAATAGCCGACGCCGCCGACATGCGCCCTCACCTCACCGCTGGCATTGTCGACGGCGACGATGGCAACCGAAACGCCGCCGCCCAAGGCGGTCGCACGCTCGCGCGCCAGGTTCTCGAGCTGCTCCTGCAGGAAGCGGGCAATCGTGGTGGTCACTACCGGATTGGGCTCGTTCCTGCCGGCCTGGGCCTGAAGCACCAGTTCCTGCCGCACCAGCCGTTCGGCGACATGGGCCGCCAGGATCGGGAAGGGCTTGCGCCCCTGCGGTGCCGCCTCCAGCGTCGCGGCCTCGGCCTGATCGGGATGAAGTGCGCCCTTGCCGGCGAGAAGCCGCAAGACCCGGTTTCGGGCCGCCTTGGCTGCGGCCGGAGCCCGATCCGGGCGGCGCGATTCAGGGGCCTGCGGCAGGGCCACCAGCATCGCCGCCTCCGCTGTCGAAAGGCGCTTGGGCTCCTTGCCGAAATAAGCGAGCGATGCGGCCCGTGTTCCTTCCAGATTGCCGCCATAGGGTGCCAAAGCCAGATAGAGGCCGAGGATCTGCTCCTTGCTCAGTCGGTTCTCGATCTGGACGGCGCGGATCATCTCCGCCGCCTTGTCGGCAAAGGTACGATCCGGCCGCGGCTCGAGCAGTCGCGCGACCTGCATGGTCAGGGTCGAACCGCCGGAGACGATCCGCCCTCGGCTCAGCATCTGCCAGGCAGCCCGGGCCATCGCCACCGGATCGATGCCGTGATGGGAATAGAAGCGCTTGTCCTCATAGGCGACCAGCATCGACAGGAAGCGCCGGTCGACCTCCTCCGGCTTTGCCGGCAGGCGCCAATAGCCGTCCGCGGTGGTGAAGGGTCGCAGCAGCTTGCCGTCGCGGTCCACCACCAGCGGGGAATAGGTCACGTTCTCGCCCAGGGGCACCGGCCCGAGGCGCCTGACAGCTTCCGACAGCGCAAAGCCGCCGGCGTTCACGGCGACAATGGCCGTGAACAGAAGCGCGCAAAGGATATGGACGCGCCGGGCGGTCATGGGCGCAGCGCTGGTTTCACCCTCCCCTGGAGGGGGAGGGTCGACGCAAAGCGTCGGGGTGGGGTGACAATGCCAGCTTCCCAGTGGAGAGCGACAGCGAACGATACAATGTGTTTCGAGGTGAGGATCACCCCACCGCGGCCCTTCAGGCCGAGCCTCCCCCTCCAGGGGAGGGTATAGCGCGGCCTTCTCCTCATTTTTCGGTCACCGTCAGCGTGCCGGTGGCAAGCGTGGCGTTGCGCTCGGGCTGGTACATGTCCTCCACCGTGGTACCGGGCAGGATGTAGCGGCCAGGCGCCACCGCGCGCACGACATAGGCAACCTTCGCGGCCTGGTCGGTGAACGCGGCGACGAAGCGGTCGTCTCGGAACTCCGAATGGGTGACCTCGGTGAGATCCTTGAGCCAGGACATGCTGCCGGTCTCGCCGGTGACGACCAGGTTCGGATTCTCGATCTCGAAGCCGGCCGGAAGCCGGTCGACGAGCAGGAAGTTGCCGGTCTGGTTGTCGCCGCTGCGGCTGGCGCTCACCACCACCACCAGCCTGGTGTTCTGCTTCACCTCGGTGGGATCCACGGCCTTGCCGTCGAGCGAGAAGTAGCTGCGCGTCAGGTTCATGCCGTTATTGGCAGCGGGCTCGGGCACGACGGGCGAGCCGGAAACCGCAACCACGGCCTGCAGGGCCGAAGCGCCGGGGTTCGAGACCGAATGCGGGGCCTTGAGCGCCTCGCCGCGATAGACCTTGTAGAAGGCACCCTGCTGCTCCGAGCCATCGGCGATCAGCTTGAGGGAACGGGCCTGGTCCGCGACGCTCCGGGCCGCGAGTACCATCCAGGTCATCTCCTGGGTCGAGGCATAGCGAGATTTGGAGCGCGCATCGGTAATGACCTTGAGCGCCGCCTTGATCACCGGCAGGCTGGCATTGTTGTCCCCTGCAAGCGCCACCACCGCCGCGGCGTCGCGCAGCGGAGAACCGTAATTGCGATAGGCCAGGCTGGTATCGCTGGTCTCCTTCTGGAGCGCCTCGGCTGCCGAGCCGAACGCCTCGCCGGCCCGCGGCTTGTCGCCGAGCATGCCGAGCGCGGCGGCGATCTGGGCCCGCGCCATGGCGCTGCCGAACTGGCCGATCTTGGTATCGGCGAGATATTTCAGATCACCCGCCGGCGCCCTGCCGGCCCGGGCCAGCGTGTAGAGGGCATAGGCGATATCCTCGCCCTTGCCCTCTTCCACGTCAGGCGCATTGCCGACGCGGTTGCGCAGATAGTCGACCGCCTGGTTGAGCGCCAGTTCCGGCACGGCGAAGCCCTTCTCGCGAGCCCGCAGCAGGAAGTCGGTGACATAGGCCGACAGCCATAATTCACCGCTGTCGGCATTCCACAAGCCGAAGGCACCGTTGGAATCCTGGCGTGCGAGCAGACGCTGCACCGTATCGCCCAGGCGTTCCTTCACCGTGCCGTCGAGATCGATCGCATTCCCGCCGAGTTCGCTGAGATAGAGCAAGGGCAGCGCGCGGCTGACGAGCTGTTCCGAGCAGCCATAGGGATAGCGATCGAGATCGCGCAGCAGGCCGGGCACGTCGAGGGCGCTGAACGGCCCCACCGAAAGCGAGACCGCGCCGGTGCCGGGCACCATTTCGGCGACCAGGTCGGCATTGACGGTGATACCGCCGCCATTGGCCGCGATGGTCTGGATCGTGCGGCGCGTCACCGGCGGATTGGCCGGCAGGACTCCGAGCGTGAAGCTCTGGTCGATGGCAACATTGCCGGGACCCGCCAAAGTGGCGACAAGCTTGCCGGTGCCGATGCCGTTGGCGGTGATGGGAATGTTGACCGGCGTACGCGAGCCAGCCGCCCCGATCTTCACGGTCTGGTAGAGCGCTGACGGCTGGGCGCCGATCGGCCCTTCCATAGTGACGGCGAGCGTATAGTCGCCCGGCGCGGCCTCGGCGTTGACGAGATCGAGGCGGAAGCGCGACTGATCGCCCACGGCAAGGAAGCGCGGCAAGGTGCCGGCGATCACCACCGGATCGCGCACTTTGACGTCCGCCGAGGCATGGCCGACCTTGGTCGGCGTCCAGGCCACCGCCATCACCCGCACTAGACCGTTGAAGGCGGGAATGTCGAAGCTGATCTCGGCCGTGCCGTCGGCACCGACCTCGACCATGCCGGAGAACAGGGCCAGGGGCGCCTGCGTCGGCGGCGGACTGTTGAAATTGGCTCCGCCGTCACCACCGGTGCGGATCCGCCCCTTCGCTCCTTCCATGCCGTCGATCAACTGGCCGTAGAGATCGTGCAGTTCGGCCGAAAGGCGCTTCTGGCTGTAATAGAAAGTCTCCGGCTCCGGCGGCTTGTAGCCCGTGAGGTTGAGGATGCCGACATCGACGGCCGCCACGGTGACATAGGCCTTCTCGCCGGCAAGGCCCTCGACCTTCACCGGCACCTTGAGAGGCTGGCGCGGCTTCATCAACTCGGTCGGCGTGAGCGTGACCTTGAGCGTGCGCTCATTGCGGTCGATGCCGAACCAGGCAAGGCCGATCGCGCGCGTCGGCATGCGCTTGGCGGCAACGTCCATCGGCCGGAAATGGGTGACCACGACATAGGCGCCCGTGCCCCAATCCTTGCCGACGGTGACGGGAACGGTCGTCCCCTTTTCCGGCACGTCGACCAGGGTGGAGGACAGCAGCTTCTCGCCGACCACCTGCACCGAGGCCTTGCCGGCGAAACGGGCGTCGATCTTCACCTGCAGCGTATCACCGGTCTTGACGCTGGTCTGGTCGAGGGCGACCGGCAGCATGTCGGGCGTGTCGGCCTTCTCGCTGGTGTAATAACCGGCATAGAAAGAGCTGGAGGAAGAAGCCAGCCCATCCGCCGAGATTTCGAGACGGTACTGGCCCCACTGCACCTGCGCCGAGATCTGGGCGGGCTTGTCGGCCGCGAGGTCGACCGTGCCACCGCCGACCTTGCGGGCGGTGGTGACGGCTTCGTAGTTCCAGCGATTGTTGCTCTTGTACCACTGATAGGTCGTGGTCAGGCGCTTGAGCGTCCAGGTCGCCCCCTTGGCCGCCACCTGGTTGCCCTGGGGATCGACGGCAATGGCATCGAACAAGGCCTGCTGGCCCTCGGGCACCGTGCCCTCGGCGAAGCCGGGCTTCAAGGCCAGCATCGGGCCGGTGGAGGCGATCGGCAGGGAGGCGCTACGCACCACGCCGCGGCCGCCGCCTTCCTTCATGCGGATGACGAAATTGGCCTTGAGCGGACGGGTGGTCGTGGGCAGCTGCGGCAGCGGCACGGTGAATTCGGCGTGGCCCTTGTCGTCGGTCTGGGCGAGATCGTCGACGGTGTTCTGCACCGTATCGACATTCTCGTCCGACAGTCCGAAGGCATAGTTCTTCCATTGCGAGAAAGGCTGGCTGTCGGTGGAGACGGAGACATCGCCCTCGATGTCGAGCCCGGCGGCCGGGGCACCGAAGAGATAGCGCCCGTCCACCTTCAGGTTGGCGCCGCTGGTGCGGTCGATGCGGGTGCCCGAGGTGGCGAGGTCGAACTCGATGCGATCGGGCACATAGTCCTCGACCAGGAAGGTGGTCTCGCCGACCGGTGCCGCCTTGGGATCGGTATAGGCGACGACGCGCCAGGTGCCGCTGGCGGCAGAGGGAATGATGGCGATGTCGGCCGTGCGGCCGCCGGCGCCCTGGTCCTTCAGCACGGTGCGCGAATATTCGACGCCGTCAGGGCGCTGCACCACCATGGTGACGGGCACCTCGGCCAGGGCATTGGCATTGCCGTCGCGCAACAGGATGGCGGCATGCACCGTCTCGCCGCGGCGGTAGACACCGCGCTCGACATAGACGAAGGCATCGGCCGGCCCCGGCGGGTCGCGGCCGGTAACGCCGCGATCGGTGAGATCGAAGGCCTGCTGGGTAAGGTCGATGAAGGCGTAGTCGCTCTTCTCGTCGGACGCGACCACGAGGGCCGGCTCCTGGCCCTCATTGCCCTTGGTGAGGCCGGCATCGAAGAAGGCAGCGCCATCGGCATCCGTCTTCACCGAGCCGAGAATCTCGTTGTTGCGGGCAAGCAGGCGCACCGTGACATTGGCAAGCGGCTCGGCCGAGGCGATGGAGCGCAGGAAGACGTGCAGGCCATCTTTGCCCTTCAGTGTCGACAGGCCGAGATCGGAGACGACGAACCACTGCGTGGCGAGCTGGTTGTCCTCGTCCTCCTTCACCTCCCCGGGCTGGGCCGTCATCACATAGAGGCCGGGCTCGATCTTGCCGAGCGCCTCGTCGACCGGAAAGGCGGTGGTGACGTCCTGATTCGGGGTGCTGGTAAGGTCCATCGTGCCTTCCCAGACCTTCTTGCCCTTGGTGCGGGCAATCTCGCTGGCCTGGGAGCCGTAGATCTGGTCGAGGAAATTGGAATCGATCACGGCGGAGATCAGGCTGCGGTCGCCGACCCGGTAGAGCGCGAGCTTGGCCTGGGTGGAATTGACCGAGACCAGAGGGATGCCGTTCTGGCCGGTGCGCGGCAGGACGTAGCTCTTGCCGACGAACTGCACGGATGGCAGGCGATCGCGCACATAGATTTCATACTCGGCGTTCTTGAGCAGGCTTTCGTCCACGGCAGAAGGCAGACCCTGGCGCACGGTGACCTTGTAGCGCCCGCCATGCTTCAGGCCTTCGACACAGAGCTTGGTGCCGTCGACCGTGACGGCCGAGACAGGCCCAGGATCCTGGGTGAAATAGGGCGTGTAGTCGGCGACCGCATTGCTCAACGGATCGGAAAACTGGAAGCACAGGCGCGGCTGCGGCGCGTCGCTCTCCACCGTATAATCGGTGATACGGAAGCCATGATCCTTGCGCACGTCCTCATAGGCTTCACGAATCTCGGCATTGTCGACCAGATCGAGGCTGGCGCGATAGGCGTTGAGGGCTGGCCGCCAATCCTCGCGCTTGACCAGCGCCTGGGCGACATCGTTGAGCGCGTCGGCCTGTTCCTGCGGCGTCTTGGCAAGCTGATAGGCGCGAATCGAGGCGCCAAGCGCCTTGTAGGGCAGTTCGTAGCCGTCCTGGCTGTTGAAGGGCTCGGCCACCAGCAGCAAATCGGCGAGGCGCTTCCACATCGCACCGTCATTGGGGGACAGGGCGATGAACTGCTCCACCACCACGGCGGTGTTGCGCGCATTGTCGGAGCTGATGGCCGCCTTCAGCTCTTCCTGGAGCTGCGGCGCGCTCTTCTTCATGGTCTTGGCGAGCTTGGCGATGCTGTCCTTGTAGCTGTCGGCCGCATAGGAATAGCTGTCGGCCTGGAACAGCGGCGCCGCCTGCACCGGGCCGGCGGCCACCCAGCCCAGCACGGCGAGCATGAGCACGAATGCTGAGAAAAACCGCACGAAGACGCCTTGGCGCGCTGCCTGCCTGACCATGTTGCCTGTCCTCTTACCCGCCCCCGGGCTTGTTGCGGCGGTCCTGTCCACGCTAGCGAGTCGGCGTGACCCGGGCGTGTCGTCAGTTATGGATGGGACCCAATCGATAACTGACGAC
>NZ_JASGFM010000047.1:0-51029 GCF_047605565.1 Labrys sp. (in: a-proteobacteria) | reverse complement strand
GGACCCGCTGATTAAGAGTCAGCTGCTCTACCAACTGAGCTATGCGCCCATCGAAACCACCGAAGCGCGACGCGGTGCCGCGTTCGATGGCCGCGATGTAGCAAAGCTCTTTGTGTGTGTCTAGCGTGTGACGGAAAAATTCTTCAGCTTTTTTGAAATTGCGCTTCGGCGTGCTATTCGAAGGCTCTATTCAAAAGCGCCATTCATTAAATCGCCGGAGGTCCCCTATGCCGCCCACCAAATTTGGCGTTGGCCAAGCCGTGCGCCGCAAGGAGGATCAGTCCTTCATCACGGGCGCCGGCCGTTATGTCGACGACGAATCGCGTTCCGGCGTGCTCAGGGCCTATGTCCTGCGCTCTCCCTATGCCCATGCCCGCTTCAGCATCGGTGATCTCTCCGACGCCGCGGCGATGCCGGGTGTCAGGCTGATTCTGACGGCCAATGACCTCGACGGGCTCGGAGACCTGCCATGCCTGGCCTTGATGAAGAACGCCGACGGCTCGCCGCAGCGCCCGCAACCCTATCCGCTTTTGGCGCGTGACGTGGTGCGCCATGTCGGCGATGCGGTGGCTTTCGTGGTCGCCGATTCGCTCACCGAGGCCCGCGATGCCGCCGAGGCGATCCCGGTCGACTATGATTCGCTCGACGCCATCGTCGGATCCGTCGCGGCCCTGGAACCCGGGGCTCCCCTGGTCTGGCCGGAGCACGGCTCGAATCTGGCTTTCGATGCTCAGATCGGCAACACCAAGAAGGTGGCCAAGGCCTTCGACAAGGCGGCCCGCGTGGTCTCCCTGGATGTGGTCAACAACCGCCTGGTCGCCAATTACATGGAAACTCGCGGCTGCCTCGCCGAATGGGACGGCAAGCGCTTCACCCTGACGGTCGGCAGTCAGGGCGTGCACTCCATCCGCGATACGCTCGCCAACCATGTCTTCAAGGTCGAGCCCGACAAGGTGCATGTGAAGACCGGCGATGTCGGCGGCGGCTTCGGCACCAAGGCCTTCATGTATCGCGAATATCCGCTCTCGCTGGAGGCGGCGCGGCGTCTGGGCAAACCCGTGAAGTGGTTCGCTGACCGCGCCGAGCATTTCCTCGCCGACACCCAGGGCCGCGACAATATCAGCCGCATCGAGGCAGCGCTGGACCGGCGTTCGCGCATCCTGGCGGTCAAGATCGACATTATCGGCGACCTCGGCGCCTATCTTTCGCAGTTCGGGCCCTTCATTCCCTGGCTCGGCGCCCTGATGGCGACCGGAGCCTATGCAATCGACGCCATGGATGTGCGGGTGCGCGGCGTCTTCACCAACACGCTGCCGGTCGATGCCTATCGCGGTGCCGGCCGGCCGGAGGCCGCCTATCTCATCGAGCGGCTGATGGACGCCATCGCCTTCGAGACCGGGCTTTCGGTCGATACGGTGCGCTCGCGCAATTTCGTCAAGCCGGAGCAGATGCCGTTCAAGGCGCCCACCGGCCGTACCTATGATTCGGGCGAGTTCGAGGGCCACATGCGCAAGGCCATGGAGGTCGCTGGCTGGGGCGACTTCAAGGGCCGCTGGCAGACCTCGAAGAAGGCGGGCAAGTTCCGTGGCATCGGCATGTCCACCTATATCGAGGCCTGCGCCGACGGGCCCAAGGAAGCCGCCAGCGTCACGCTGGAAAAGGACGGTACCGCCACCGTGCTGATCGGCACGCAGACCAACGGGCAGGGCCACCTGACGGCCTACGCCCAGTTCGTCTCGCAATATCTCGATCTGCCGCTGGAGCGTATCAACGTGATCCAGGGCGATTCCGACCTGATCAAGACAGGGGGTGGCACAGGCGGCTCGCGCTCGATCCCGGTGGGCGGCGCGTCCGTGGCCCGGGCCAGCCAGACCCTGGCAGAGAAGCTGAAGACGCTCGCCTCCGACGAGCTCGAGGCCGGTATCGCCGATCTTGAAATCGTCGACGGCCGGGTGCGGGTGGTCGGCACCGACAAGGCGATCGACTTTGCAGCGCTCGCCCGCCTGCCGAAGGCGACGCCGGATCTGCTCAGTGCCGAGACCGACTATCAGCCCGGCGAGGCGACCTATCCCAACGGCACGCATATCTGCGAGCTGGAGATCGACCCGCAGACCGGCGTCACCGATATCCTCGGCTATACCATCGTCGACGATTTCGGCATGGTGGTGAACCCGCTGCTGCTTGAGGGACAGGTGCATGGCGGCGTGGTGCAGGGTATCGGCCAGGCCTTGCTGGAGCGCACGGTCTATTCGGAAGACGGCCAGTTGCTCACGGCTTCGCTCACCGATTATGCTCTGCCGCGGGCTGACGATCTGCCCTTCATCCATTTCGAGACACGCAACATTCCCTGCAAGAACAATCCGCTCGGCGTCAAGGGCGCCGGCGAGGCCGGCACCATCGGCGCCGCCCCGGCGGTGATGAACGCAGTGATCGATGCGCTCAGGCGCGGCGTCGGCGTCACCAGGCTCGACATGCCGGCGACGCCGGAGGTGGTATGGCGCACGATCCAGGATGCACAGGCCAGGAAGCTGGCGGCGGAATAGCGTGAAGGCAGCCGCGGCGCCGGCCCCGATTCCGGAAGAAGGTCCGACGCCGCGGATTGTCTCTGCCGCGGCGTTCGTGTCGAAAACCTCTATCTGCTTTCCGGTGGCTTTCGTGACTGCCGCCCTTGCTTTTCAGGGGGCGGCCGGCTCGGATGCCTTCGGCCAATAGGTGCCGAAAGCCCAGATATTGCCTTCCGGATCACGGCAGATGAATTCGCGGCTGCCATAGTCGCGATCGACAGGTTCTTCCTCGATCTTTGCCCCAGCAGCCTTGGCGCGCTCATAGGCGGCATCGGCGTCGTCGACGGCGATATAGATCGACTTGCCGCCGCCTGATCCTGGCGAGCCGACGATCTTGCAGAAATTGTCATCGCGCGCCGTGCCGAGCATGATCATCGAGGAGCCGAGGGCAAGCTGGGCGTGCTCGACGATGTCGCCCTTGGCGTAGCAGGCGTGCAGGGTGAAGCCGAAGGCCTCCTGCAGCCAGTCGATCATGGCGCGGGCATTGGCGTAGCGCAGGGCCGGGTAGAGGCGTGGGGCTTCGGTCGATGATAGCGGCATGGGGGATGTCTCCGTTTGCGAACCGGAGCGATCCTTGTTCGCATGGCCATGGGCCGTCTTGAAGAAATGTTACCCGCCCGTGCGCCACGCCGTCGGCGAACAGCCGGCCAGCGCGGTGAATTCGCGGGTGAGATGCGCCTGATCGGCATAACCGCAAGCCGCTGCGATATCGGCCCAACCCGTTGCCGTGCCCTTGGTGGCGAGATCCTGCGCTGCATTGAAGCGGATGATGCGGGAGACGGATTTCGGAGGGAGGCCGATCTCTTCGCGAAAACTTGCGACCAGGCGCCGGCGGCTCCAGTCGAGTTTTTCCGCCAGCGCGCCGATGCGCACGTCGCCGCCTTTTCGCATGAGCTGGCAGAACGCCCAGCCAGTGGCGGGATTGGCCTGCGAGGCCCGTCCAAGGCGGGTTGCGACGAAATGTTGGGCGAGATCGAGGCGCGCTTCCCAGCAGTTCAGGTCAGCGAGCCGTCGGGCGAATCGGTTGATGCCGGCATCGGCCAGATCATCCAGTGCGACCATGCTGTCGGCCAGCTCGCTCATTGGCAGCCCGAAGAACAGCCGGCCGCCGAGTGGCGTGAAATTGATCTGGATGCATTCGGCCGCACCGTCCGAATCCATGACGATGGGGCCGGCAAACAGGCCAGCGGCAAAGCTGCCATAAGTGTCCGTGCAGGTCGGTGGCTGGCCGAGGCCGATGCGGAACGGGCTGCCGAAATTGACGATCAGCGGCACGGTCAGCGAGGCCGCTTCGGTGAGGCCCTGCATGGCAGTGCCGTTCTCCCGATAGCCGTAGATCCCGCTGACCAGCGCGTTCAGGCCGGCGGCCGGAGGCCGGTACCAAAAGACAGGCTCGCCCGAACTGTTTTGCCCACGTCCCATCGTCGATCCTGTAGCCCGCTTGCATGCAATCGAGAGGCCGATCTTAAGACGATCTGCTTCGCTGAGGGAGTCTCGCGCCAAAGTTCGCCTTCCGCAGCTTTGACAGCGTCGGCACCATGCAAGGTTCATACAGGATAGACAGGGCACTGGACTGTCCCTGTTTCCCATCAAAGGGCTTTTCTCCTGCACGGCTTGGCCGTATTGTCCGCCAGAACAAACAATCGTTCGTCATAACAAACGAAAGGCTGGCAATGAGTGGGTTGGACAGGCGGGGTGAGCTCGATGCGGGCGCGGTTGCGCTATCGGGACAGCTCGGCAAGACGGTCCAGCGCCTGCGCAAGGCCTATAATCTCTCTCTGTCGGAACTGGCCGAGCAGTCGGGCGTGGCCAAGTCGATCATCAGCCAGATCGAGCGCAACGAGACCAATCCCACCTTGGCGACGATCTGGCGCCTGTCCCAGGCTCTCGACGTTTCGATCGAAAGAGTGCTGGGTTCGAGCGACGACGAGCCCTTCATCGAGAAGACCACCCGTGTCGATACGCCCGTGATCATTTCCGACGACGGCAAGTGCCGTCTGGCGGTGGTCGGTTGGCTGAAGACGGTGGAATGGCTGCAATGGTATGATTTCCGGGCCGAGCCGGGCGGGGTGCTCGAAAGCGACGCCCACCAGCGTGGCTCGGTCGAATGCCTCTCGATCCTGGCCGGCATGGTCGAGGTCGACGTGGCCGGCGTGCGCGAACGGGCGGAGCCCGGCGAGACGCTGCGCTATCGCTGCGACCGGCAGCACGCCATCCGCGTGGTCGGCGACGAGCCCGTCCACGCCACCATGGTCTGCTTCATGAAGGCGGCCCTCATGGAGTAGGGGCCGTGCCCGCCCATAAGGAGGTTGCCGTCAGGCGCCCCGGCCGATCTGCGCCCTGTTCTTTCCGCTTCGACGCCCGGCGCTCGATCAGCACGGAATCGCCGAATTCGTGGGCGCGATAGTTCCAGGCTTCCAGCATCAGCGAGACGCGGTCGAGCGTTAGGTCGTCGGCAAAGGCGCGCAGCAATTCGAAATGGCTTTCGCCCGGCTGATGGACGCCGCTGAGAATGGCATCAACGAGGCGAAGCCTCGATTTCGGCCCGATTCGGCCCTGTGCCACGCCGTCGCCGGCCCTGAGGCCGCAGGGGGCTGAGGCGGCATGTTCGAGCGCCCGCACCACGCTGGTGCCGATGGCGATCACACGTCCGCCGGCGGCTTTCGTGCGCGCGATCGCGGTCGCGGTCGCCGCAGGGATGCGATAGGGCTCGTCGAAGGGAAGGCGCAGATCCATCACCGCGTCGCCTGTCGAGGAAATGCCGGCGGCGTGGGTCAGGCTGGCAAAACCAACACCGCGGCGTCGCCAGGCGGCGATCGTGCGCCAGTCGAGCGCGAAACCGGCCGAGGGTGGTTCGAAGGCGAACGGTTCGGCCGCGATTGCCGTCCACATGGCCCAAAGAGCGAGAGGCTCGGGCACATGGGCATATTGGATCGGCCGCCCGTGCCGCGCCAGCCCGGCGAGAATCCGTTCCGGGGGACCGGAGAAACGCAGCGATACCAGGCGGGGATAGCCGTGCAGGCGCTCGACCACGGCCGTCAGTGGGCCAAGCTCGAGCTTGTCGCCGGCGAGAAGCTGCGGTGGTGCGGGGCGGTCTTCCGTGCGCATGCGGTGATCGCCGGCTCCGAAGACGATGGCGATGAAGCGACGGTGATCACCGGCCGCGACCCAGGCGGCGAGCCGGACCTCGAGAGGCCTGCCGCTGTCGGCATGGCTGCCGGCAAGGCTGGCGGGAAGCGTGGCCGCATCATTGGCGACGACAAGGTCGCCAGGATTGAACAACAGCGACAGGGCGCTGCGCGGCAAATGGCGGATCTTGCCGGAGTTGGAGACGGCGAGCAGCCGCGCAGAGCCTGGTTCAGGGTTGCCGACGGCGATCATGGCCGGGTCTCCAGGGTCAAGGCGAGACGCGGTTGGTCCAGGCCCAAGACACCGATGATGTCGGCAGCCGCTTCCTCCGGGCGCTTGAGCGCGGATCTGTCGGCCTCCGGAATGGCTTGCGCGTGCAGGGGCGTGTCCATGTCGCCGGGGTCGATGGCGAGGAAGCGCACACCCTCTTCGCGGGCTTCCTCGGCCCAGATGGCGGTGAGATGCTGCAGCGCAGCCTTGCTGGCGCCATAGGCGCCCCAGCCCGCATAGGCGTTGACGGCCGCATCGCTGGTGATGTTGACCACGACCGCGTCACGCCCCTGCCGAGCCGAGGCCGTGAGGGCACCGAACAAGGCCTTGGTCAGGCGAAAAGGGCCGACCAGATTGGTGGCGAGGGCCTCCTCCAGTTCCTCGCATTGGGTATCGGCCAGCAAGGCGAGGGGAATCGGCCCCAGGCTTGAGGCATTGTTGACGAGGAGATCGAGGCCGCCGAGATTGCCGGTGATCTGCAGGGCGATGGCATAGATATCGGTCTTGCGTCCGACATCGCCGACAATGCCGAGCGCACCGGTTTCCGCGGACACGCGCTCGACGGCCTCCCTGGTGCGGGCGACGAAGGCCACCTGCGCGCCCCTTTTGGCCAGCGCCCGCACGAGGGCCAGCCCGAGCCCGGAGGTGCCGCCGGTAACGGCGGCGCGCAGGCCCTTGAGATCGCTATGAACGCTCATCGATCGAGACTCCCTGAATCACTCAGGGCATATTGATAAAAGTTCAAGTGAACTTTAAGTCAAGTGGCAATTCGACGGGCGGCTGGGCACGCTTCTTCGGCGGTCATGGCTCCCCGAAGCCGAGTTCGAGCTGTTCGCTGTCCGACGCGTCCTCAGAGGCAAAACCGGACATGGTGACACCGAGCAGGCGGATGCCCTTCGTCGGCGGAAACACGCTGCGGATGAGGTCCAGGCTGACGGATCGCAGACTTTCATGGGTGTGCACCGGTGCGGCCAGGGTGCGGCTGCGGGTGGCCTGCTGGAAATCGGCATATTTGATCTTCACTGTCACGGTGCGGCCGAAGGCCTGGGTTTTCTCGCACCAGGCCCAGACTTCGTCGGCCATGGCGAGGACGCCGGCCTCGATATCCTCGGGTTTCGTCAGGTCGTCGGCGAACGTCGTCTCCGAACCGGAGGATTTGCGCGGGCGGTCCGGTTCCACCGGCCTGTCGTCCTCGCCCCGTGCAATTGCATGGTACCAGGCGCCGGCCTTGCCGAAATGGCGGACGAGATCCTCCAGGGGCTGCGCCTTGAGGTCGCCGCCGGTCATGATGCCGAGCCGGTTCATCTTCTCGGCCGTGACCGGGCCGACGCCGTGGAACTTGGCCACCGGCAATGTCTCCACGAAAGCCGGTCCCATCGCAGGTGTGATGACGAACTGGCCATTGGGTTTGCGATGATCGGAGGCGAGCTTGGCCAGGAACTTGTTGTAGGAGATGCCGGCAGAGGCGGTTAGGCCGGTCTCTTCGAGAATGCGGGCGCGGATGGCCTGCGCCGTTGCCGCGGCGCTGGGCAGGCCCTGTAAATTCGCGGTGACGTCGAGATAGGCCTCGTCGAGCGATAGAGGCTCGATCAGCGGCGTGAACTCGGCGAAGACAGCGTGGATCTGACGCGAGACGGCTCGATAGACCTCGAAGCGCGGCCTGACGAAGACGAGATCGGGGCAGTTGCGCAGCGCGGTCGAGGAGGGCATGGCGGACCGCACGCCGAAGGCTCGCGCTTCATAGCTTGCCGCCGCCACCACGCCGCGGCGTTCCGAATAGCCCACCGCCAGCGGCCGTCCGCGCAGTGAGGGATCGTCACGCTGTTCGACGGAGGCGTAGAAGGCATCCATGTCGATATGGATGATCTTGCGGATGAGGGCGGACATGGAGACAGTCTATACCAATGGTCGCGATGACGGTGCCTCATCGGGCAAGCAGCAATACCGTCGGCACCAGCAAAGCTGCAGCGATGAGGGGAGGTTGGCTGTGAGGCCCAGCCTGCGTTCTGACGCCTCGCTTCGGAACAATGGCCGCTTCAGAACTCTTTCGCCAGCAGGCCGAAACTTTGTTCGACATAATGGGCGAGAGGAAGGGCCGCCTCGTCCTGCTTCCATCTCTCCAGGGCCAGTCGCAGTGTACCGAGCGCCACCATCGCCACCAGCCGAAGCCCATCCCGCCGTTCCGGCGATGGCCATAGTTCGCACATCGCTTCGAGCAGGATTCGCTCGGTCTCGACGAAGCCGGCCTCCTTGCGCGCACGCAGGGCCTCAGTCGATTGCATCAGGCGGTCGAAAATGACGGACTCTTTGGTCTCACGCCGTGAGGCCAGCTTGACCAGGCAGTTCTGGACGGCAGCGAGCGGACGCTGCTCGGGAGATTCCGCCAGCATGGCCGGCTTGAGTTCCTCACGGAAGCCGCCGTCATGCGCGGCCAGCAGCACATCCTCCTTCGACTTGAAATAATAGAAGAAGGTCCGGCGTGAAATGCCGGCGGCCTGCGCGATCGCTTCCAGCGTCGTGCCTTCGTAGCCGTGCTTCACGAACAGTTTAAGGCCCTGCTCGACGATGCGCCCGGAGGTTTCACGCCGCTTGCGTTCCCTTAGGCCATCAGGCCTTTCCGAGGCGTTTTTCATGCGAACCGGTTCCATTGCGACCTCTTGCAAAATTACACTGAGTGTAATAAAAAATCGCACTCAGTGTAATTTTTATAATGATATTGGTGACATGCCTCAAGGGATGATTGGGCCTATGGCGACGCCTTCGAGCGAGGTAATGCCGCCTGGCATGCCGGCGTGTACCGATGCGATGGAGGATCGGTTCCTTGCTGTATGATGTCGTGATTGCCGGCGCGGGGCCGGTCGGACTGTTCCTTGCCTGTGAACTGCGCCTTGCCGACCTGTCCGTGCTGGTGCTGGAGCAGAACGAGGACACACGGTCCCCTCTGAAACAGCTTCCCTTCGGCCTGCGGGGCCTGTCGGTGCCCAGCGTCGAAGCTCTCTATCGTCGCGGTTTGCTGGAGGAGATCGCGTCCTCGCAGCCCGCGAAAGACGGTCCGGGCCATGGTGCCCAGGCCAGCGCGCATTGGATGCAGCAGCCCCGCCGTCCCGGCGGGCATTTCGCCGGCATCCAGTTCTTTTATGACAATATCGATGCTTCCAGGTGGCCCTATCGCCTGCCAAGCCCGGCCGACTCCGGCATCGCAGTCACGATGGAGCATCTCGAAACCGTCCTGGCCGCGCGTGCCCATGCCCTGGGGGCGGAGATCCGGTACGGTGTTGGTGTCGAGAGCTTCGATCAATCGGAGGAAGACGTGACCATTCGTGCCGGCGCCTCGACCTTTCGCGGGCGCTGGCTCGTCGGGTGCGACGGCGGCCGCAGTACGGTGCGCAAGGCCGGCGGTTTTGAGTTCGTCGGCACCGATCCCGAGTTCACCGGCTATTCCGTCGACGTCGACATGGCGGATCCGAACAGGCTCAGCCCGGGCCGTCACTATACCCCGACAGGCGTGTACACCTATTCACAGCCCGGGACGATCGCGATGGTCGATTTCGACGGCGGCGCCTGCCATCGAAGCCAGGCGATCACGCTCGACCATGTCCAGGCGGTGCTGCGCCGTATTTCCGGCACCGATGTCACCCTGACCGCCCTGAAGATGGCCGCGACTTGGACGGATCGCGCCTATCAGGCCACGGCATATCGGAAGGGGCGAGTGCTGCTGGCCGGCGATGCCGCGCATATTCATTCTCCGCTGGGCGGGCAAGGCCTCAATCTCGGCGTTGGCGATGCGATGAATCTCGGCTGGAAACTAGTCGCCACCATCCGGGGCGATGCTTCGGCCGGCTTGCTCGACAGCTATTTCGAGGAGCGTCATCCGGTGGGTGCACAAATCCTCGACTGGTCCCGCGCTCAGGTCGCGGTCATGCGGCCGACCGCCAGTACACGCGCGCTCGAAGCCATCATCCGCGACCTCGTCGAGACGCGCGATGGCGCGACCTATTTCGCCGAGCGCGTCTGGGGGGTGTCGCTGCGCTATGATCTCGGTGACAGCCATCCGCTGGTGGGCCGCAGTGCCCCCGACTTCGCGTTGAACGACGGTACCAGGTTGGCCGAACTCCTCAGGACAGGCAAAGGCGTCTTCCTGGACTTCGAGGCCCAGCCCCATCGTCGCGCCCTTGCCTCGCAGTGGAGCGACCGGGTCGGCTATGTCGCCGCTGGCGTCCATGATCGGCTCGACCTGAGCGCCGTTCTGGTTCGCCCCGATGGTGTCGTCGCCTGGGCCAGCGATGGCACTACCGCCGACCCGGAGGAAGCTTCTCAGGCCCTAGCACGATGGTTCGGCAAGCCTGGTGAGGCGTAGTATTTCTTCCCGCAGCCGGTTTTCAGATACGCGAATAGAGACTTTCGGCATGCTCGTGCTCGTTCAGCACCAGCTTGTGCTCGGCCGGAGGATGGGCCCGTTGCCCGCAATCGAGACGCGGACAGATGCGGCAGCCCACCCCAATCGCCACCGCCTGGGCGGCATTGGAGACGTCCATGCCGTCGGAATAGACCATCTCGGCGGCATGGGAGATGTGACAGCCCAGGCCTATCGAGAGATGGCGCCGGGGAGCGTTGTGGCGATGCCCCCCCTTTGTCAATGACTTCGCAATGCAGAAATAGCGTGTGCCTTCCGGCATCTGGCTGATCTGGATGTTGATCTGCCCGGGCAGCAGGAAGGCGGCATAGACGTTCCAGCGCGGGCAGGCGCCGGAATGGCGCGGGATGTGAATGCCGGAGAGCGAGAAACGCTTGGAAATGTTGCCGGCGATGTCGGTACGGATCAGATGCAGCGGAATACCGCTGGCGCCGGGGCGCTGCAGCGTGGTCATGCGATGGCAGACCTGCTCGAAGCTGGTCTTGAAGCGCCGGGCGATCCTGTCGATATCGTAGCGCGTCTCGCGGCAGGCGGCGAGGAAGGGCTGATAGGGCATGATCACAGCGCCGGCGAAATAGGCGGCCAGGGCATGGCGTGCCAGGGCGGGGGCATCGGCCGGCAAGGCGCTTTCGGTGATGAGATGCTCGATCTCGCGCGAGGCGGCGAGCAGGCCGAGGCGGTGGGCGGCCGTGAAGGTGGCGCTTTCGGGTGAAAGCACGTCGGCCGTCTCGAAGGTTTCCTCGTCGCGGCCGAGGCGACCGGCCAGGCCCTGGGGCAGGGGGGCCAGCCGCCACTGCACGCCGAACACGTTGGAGAGGTAGAGCTTGAGGCCGGGCTCGAAGGAATCGGAGAGATTGTCGATCTCGCCGCGAATGCGTTCGGCCTGGGCCTCAAGACCCGGGAAATAGTTGGCGTTGGCCTGCAGGAAGTCCGAAACCGCATCGGTGGCGACGTGATAGCCAGCCTCCTGCGCCGAGGTGGCGCCCTGATTGGCATTGCGCAGCGAGCGGAAGCGATCGAACAGATGGACGATGGCCCGGCCGATCTGCGGGTTGGAGCTGGCGAGATCGCGCACATCCTGGTTGGTGACGTCGCTGTCGGCGAAGAGATCGTCGCCGAACAGTTCCATCAGGTCACCGGCCAGGCGCGAATCGTCGTTCTCGGCGAGCTCGGTGGCATCGACACCGAAATAGCTCGCGGTTTTCAAGAGAAGCGGCACCGTCATGCGCCGGCGATTGTGTTCGATCAGATTGAGATAGCTCGCCGAAATGCCGAGCGAGCTGGCGAGCTGCGCCTGCGAAATCCGGCTCTGCCGGCGCAGTCTCTGAATCTTGCCGCCGATGCGCGGATCGGCTTCTTGCATGGCGCTTGTCATGGCTCGTCTCTGGTTCCGACACGTTGTAAATATTTACATGATTTACAACATTACAAAATTTTCTTTACAGCGCTTTTCCGGTTGACGCCCCGGAATTGCGATACGTCTTGCTTTATTGCGCCGCGGTGTCAATCATTGACTTAACACGAAACGCGGCACGGAGGAACGTGTTATGGACCAAATGCGCCAGAGCAACGAACACGACGAATTCATCACCATCATCGGTGCCAGCATGGCCGAGATCAACGCCGAGTATCACGCCCAGGGACTGGCGGATCGGGACTTCTCGATCGTCCACAAGATCGGCCGGCATCGCTTCACCCGCGTCGGCGGCGGCGCTTCCGAACACATGTTCGACGGGCAGTCGATGATCGCCGCCACCTTCACCCGCACCCGGCGCAATTGAGCCGTAGGACCGCCGGTATCTCGGCCACGACCGCAGGATGGTCGTGGCGACAGCCGGCCTTTCCTTGCCAGCAGGTGGCGCAGCACCAAGGCAGGCAGGGATGCTGTCACCGTCAATCTCTTTACACGTCTCCACGTTAGGAACTTTGTGATGCTCGATACCCAGAAGAACCGCCCCGCCGAGACCTTCCCCGCCCCGGAATGGGCGCCGGATCGCTGGCGCAACGTCCGCCGCAACTACACGCCGCGTGACGTGGAGCGGCTCGCCGGGTCGCTGCCGATCCGCCATACGCTGGCCGAGAATGGTGCCAAGCGCCTGTGGGAGCTGCTGCACAAGCGCGACTATGTGCCGACGCTCGGTACCTTCACCGGCAACCAGGCGGTGCAGCAGGTCAAGGCCGGTCTCGAGGCGATCTACCTGTCCGGCTGGCAGGTGGCGGCGGATGCCAACACCTCGGGCAACATGTATCCCGACCAGAGCCTCTATCCCGTCGACAGCGTGCCCTCGGTGGTGCGCCGCATCAACAAGGCCCTGCAGCGTGCCGACCAGATCCAGACCATGGAGCGCGTCGACGGCAAGGGCGGCGAGCAGCTCGATTATTTCGTGCCCGTCATCGCCGATGCCGAGGCCGGCTTCGGCGGCCAGCTCAACGCCTATGAATTGATGAAGGCGATGATCGAGGCCGGCGCCGCCGCGGTGCATTTCGAGGACCAGCTCGCTTCGGAGAAGAAGTGCGGCCATCTCGGCGGCAAGGTGCTGGTGCCGACGCGCACCTTCATCAAGACGTTGAATGCGGCGCGCCTTGCGGCTGACGTGATGGGCGTGCCCACCTTGATCATGGCCCGAACCGATGCCGAGGCGGCCCGCCTGATCACCTCCGATGTCGACGAGGCCGATCGGCCCTTCATCACCGGTGAGCGCACGCCGGAAGGCTTCTATGTGCTCAAGGGCGGCTTCGAGGCGGCGATCGCCCGCGGCATTGCCTATGCGCCCTATGCCGACCTGATCTGGTGCGAGACCTCGACGCCCAGCCTGCCGGATGCCAAGCGTTTCGCCGAAGCGGTGCGCAAGGTCCATCCCGACCAGATGCTGGCCTATAATTGCTCGCCCTCGTTCAACTGGGCCAAGCATATGGATCCGGCGGCGATGAAGGCGTTCCAGCGTGAGTTGGGTGCGATGGGCTACAAGTACCAGTTCATTACGCTGGCTGGCTTCCACAACACCAGCTACACCACCTTCGATCTCGCCCGCCGCTACAAGCAGGATGGCATGGCCGCCTATTCGCAGCTGCAGCAGGCCGAGTTCGCCGCGGAAGCCGACGGCTTCACTGCAACCCGCCACCAGCGCGAAGTCGGCACCAGCTATTTCGATGCGGTCGCCACCATTCTCGGCGAAGGCCAGAGCTCGACCACGGCGATGGAACATTCGACCGAGACGGCTCAGTTCTAAGGCGATAGCCAGGTCCTGAAGTCATGGAGGCCCTTCCCGCGACAGTGGGGAGGGCCGTTGTGTTTCGGGCTGCGCGGACATCTTGCCCGCTCTTGGAAATGCGACGCATTCTGGAAGGGGAGAACGGCCAAGATGCGCGTGCACCCGCAGATTATGGTTCTCCCGCTTCGAAGCTCGCGCGGTTGATGCCGTATTTCGTCAGCTTGTCGTAGAAGGTCTTGCGCGGGATGCCGAGGGCTTCGAGGCTGGCCCGGACATCCCCCTTGTGCTGGGTGAGAACCTCGCGGATGAGGTCGGCCTCGTAGCGCTCCAGGCGTTCGGGCAGGGAGGCGCCTTGCGGCCCGGCCGAAGGAGGGGAGGCTTTCCCCGTCGCGGCGAGGTCGATCTCGGCGAGGCCCAGCGCTACGCGCTCGGCGAAATGCACGATCTCGCGCACATTGCCGGGCCAGTCGTGGCTGGCGAGGTGATGGCGCACGGCCGGAGTCAGCATCGGTACCTCTCGTTGGAAGCGCCGGCAGGCCCGGTCGAGATAGACGGCGAACAGCAAGGGCACATCCTCTTGCCGTTCGCGCAGGGGCGGAATGCGCAGCGTCACCACATTGAGCCGGTGAAACAGGTCTTCGCGGAAGCTCGCTTTGTGCGCGGAGGAACCGAGATCGCTCTTGGCGGCGGCGACCACGCGCAGATCGACCTGCCGGGCCGTATTGGAACCGAGCGGCGTGATTTCGCGCTGTTCGAGCACGCGCAGCAGGCGGGCCTGTGCGCTGAGCGGCATGCTCTCGATCTCGTCCAGGAACAGCGTACCGCCGCTGGAATGCTCGATCAGGCCAACCCTTTTCTTCAACGCGCCGGTGAAGGCGCCGCTCTCATGCCCGAACAGCTCGCTTTCCAGCACCGTCTCGGGCAATGCGCCGCAATTGAGGGCGACGAAACGCCCGCTGCGCCGGCGGCCAAGATGGTGGAGCTGGTCGGCCACCAATTCCTTGCCGGTGCCGGTTTCGCCCACGATCATCACGTCGACATCGGCATCGGCCACCGCCTTCAGCGTCTCGCGCAGACGCTCCATTGCGGGAGCATCGCCGAGCAGGGGCGAGGGGGCATGGGCCTCCTCCGCCGCCTGGCGCAGGCGCCGGTTCTCCATCACCAGCGCCCGCTTTTCGGTGGCGCGCCTGACGCTCTGGATCAACCTGTCGGAGGCGAAGGGCTTGGGCAGGAAATCATAGGCCCCTTCGCGCATCGCCTCGACTGCGGTGGCGATGTCTCCATGGCCGGTGATCATGATCACCGGCAGGTCTGGATCGCGGGCGCGCAGCGTGCGGAACAGTTCCATGCCGTCGATGCGCGGCATGCGCAGATCGGTGATCACCACGCCTGGAAAGCGCTCGTCGATAGCCTTGAGGGCTTCGACGGCGGATTCGAACAGGAAGGGCTCGAAGCCGGCAAGCCGCAGAGTCTGCGCGTTGGCTTCGCGCAGGACGGCATCGTCATCGACGAAAGCGACAGGCAAGGAGGGGCTGGCAGTCATAATGCGCGCCTCGCCGGGAAAAGGCTCGCAATGACGGGAGGCGAAGACCGAATGAAGTGGAATACCAAAGTGTTGCCCATTCCGTTCATCCTTCTTTCTCGGCTCGCTTCAATGTCACCAGGAAGCGGCAGCCCTGTCCCGGCTGGCTTTCGACCTCGAGACGGCCACCGAATTCCTCTACGATGTCCTTGGAAATCACCAGCCCGAGGCCGAGCCCGCCGGCTTTCGTGGTGGTGAAGGGCGTGAAGAGGTTGGCCGTCACCTCCGGCGCGAGGCCGGGGCCGTTGTCGGCGACGACGAGCCGGACCAATTCGCCCTCGCAGGCGACGCCGATCTGGATTGTTTGCTCGGACCGTCCCTCCAACGCTTCCAGGGCATTCTGCAGGAGATTGACGAGCACCTGCTCGAGCCGAACGCGATTGGCAGCCACCTGGAGATCCTCGGCGACCGGCTCGACCTCGATCTCGGCCCCTTGGCGCCGTGCCCTGATGCCTACGAGCAGCAGTGCGCCGTCGAGCACGTCCTGCAAGGCAACTGGACCGACATCGCCACTGGCCTTGCGGGCAAAGCGGCGCAGTTGCGCGATGATGTCGGCGATCTTCTCGGTCAGCCCGGCAATGGTCGCCAGGTTCTGGCGTGCTGGCTGCGGCTCGCTGCGATCGAGGAAAATGGCGGCGTTGTCGGCGAAACTGCGGATGGCGGCGACCGGCTGATTGACCTCATGCGCAAGGCCCGCCGTGATCTGGCCGAGGATCGCAAGGCGGTTGGCCTGGGTGAGTTCGTCCCGCGCGGTCTGCAGCTTGGCCTCGACCTTGCGGCGCTCGTCGATCTCGGCCGAGAGGAGGGCGTTGCTCTGGCTGAGGTCGAGCGTGCGTGCCTCGACGCGATGCTCGAGTTCGATCTGCGCCTCGGTGAGTTCGGCGGTGCGCGCGATCGCCCGCTGGCGCCTGTGCAGCAGAATGCCGAGCAGGACCAGAATGGCGCCGACCACGGCAAAGGTGATGGAGCGCAAGGTCGCGGCGCCGGCCGCAAGCGCTCGTGCGGCGGGCTCGAGCAGATGCAGCTGCCAATTCGTGGAAGGGACCTCGCTTGCGCTGGCAAGATGCAGTCCGCTGCCGCGCAGCGAGACGAAGTCCGCGCCCGGCGTCGCCGCCTGGCTGCGTCGGATCGGCAAGACGGCCAGTGGCGAGTCGCCGAATTGCAGAGAGGCGCGGATCTTGGCTGCCTCCTCGGCGGTGATCGGGGCCTGCGCCATGAAACGCCATTCCGGCTGGCTGGTCAGCAGCACGATGCCGCGAGGGTCGGTGACGTAGACGATGGCGCCCGAGCGATGCCAGTCTTCCTCGACCGAGAAGAACTCCACCTTGACCACGATGACGCCCTGCATGCCGCCTGGGCCGTCGATGCGTCGGGCGATGTAGAGGCCGGGCCGCTGGCTGACGGTACCGAGGGCGAAATGCTCGGTATCACCCTTGGCCACGGCTTCGGTGAAATAGGGGCGGAAGGCATAGTTGGTGCCGACGAAGCTGATGTCCTCCTTCCAGTTGGAGGAGGCGATCGCCAGGCCCGTGCGGTCGATCAGATAGATCACGGCCGAGCGCGCGCCGGCGTTCAGGCTTTCGAGCTTGGCGTTCATGGCGCCGATATGGGCCGTATCCGGCGTGCTCAAGGTAGTGAGCACATCGGGATCGCGCGACAGGACCAGGGAAAGCGTGCGCTGTTTTTCCAGCTCGCTGCGCAGGACCGCGATATCCAGCGTCGCGCTGCCGGCAGCCTGGGCCCTGAGGGCGTCGGCGGCCTGGCGCGTGCCGTAATTGCCGGCGAGCCAGACGGAGAGTGCCAGGCTTGCCAGGCTGAGGGCAGCAAAAATCAGCCATTCGATCCGTCGCCTTCGCCGTCTTTGTGCCGCTCCGCTCATCGGTTTCCGCTGTCATCCTTCATATCGAGCATGTGCGGAAATCCGCACAAGAGCAAGGTCGATGTGCGGGACTTCGCTCAATGCTGCCGGCGCCGTCATCGGGTAAGAATCGTGAAGGTAAGCAATATCAATATCTTGGAAGGTTGGCACGAGACTTGCTGTTCACAGGGGAGCCGCTAGCAGAAAGCGGCGTCGAGGAAACCCATGGGCCAGGCTGCCTGCCAAGGCCCCACGGAGGAACAGATGATCGCCCTCAGCGAGACGCCCAAGGCAGAAGCTCCGCGCAAGCGCCCCTTCTATGCAAACCTCTATTTCCAGGTCCTTGTCGCGATCGCGCTGGGGATTTTGCTCGGTCATTTCTATCCCGATATCGGCAAGTCCCTGAAGCCGCTGGGCGACGCCTTCATCAAGCTGGTGAAGATGGTGATCACCCCGGTGATCGCGCTGACCGTGATCACCGGCATTGCCGGCATGAGCGATCTCAAGAAGCTCGGCCGTGTCGTAGGCAAGGCCTTCATCTACTTCCTGACCTTCTCCACACTGGCCCTGATCATTGGGCTTCTGGTCGGCAATGTCGTGCAGCCGGGCGCAGGACTGAACATCAATCCGGCCACGCTGGATCCCAAGGCAGTGGCCGATTATGCCGCCAAGGCGCATGACCAGACCATCACCGGCTTCCTGATGAACATCATCCCCAACAACCCGATCAGCGCGCTTGCGGGCGGGGACGTGTTGCAGGTGCTGTTCTTCTCGGTGGTGTTCGGTATCGCGCTGGCCCAGATCGGCAGCGCGGCCGAACCGCTGATGATCGTGCTGAACTCGATCTCGCGCGGCATGTTCCGGCTGGTCGCCATCCTGATGAAGGCCGCCCCCATCGGCGCCTTCGGTGCCATGGCCTTCACCATCGGCGCTTATGGCATCGGCTCGGTGGCCAATCTCCTGATGCTGATCGGCACCTTCTACCTGACCTCGCTGCTTTTCGTGCTGGTCGTGTTAGGGGCGGTCGCCTGGTATAACGGCTTCTCGATCCTTGCCTTGATCCGCTATATCAAGGAAGAGCTCTTGCTGGTGCTCGGCACTTCTTCTTCCGAGGCGGCGCTTCCCAGCCTGATGGACAAGATGGAGCGGGCCGGCTGCCGCAAGTCGGTGGTGGGCATCGTCATTCCGACCGGCTATTCCTTCAACCTCGACGGCACCAACATCTACATGACCCTGGCGGCGCTGTTCATCGCGCAGGCCACCGGCATCCAGCTGAGCTGGGGTGACCAGATCCTGCTGCTCCTCGTCGCCATGCTGAGCTCGAAGGGCGCAGCCGGCATCACCGGAGCCGGCTTCATCACCCTGGCGGCGACGCTGGCCGTGGTGCCCGCCGTTCCGGTTGCCGGCATGGCGCTCATTCTCGGCATCGATCGCTTCATGTCCGAATGCCGCGCCCTCACCAATCTGGTCGGCAATGCCGTCGCCACCATCGTGGTAGCTCGCTGGGAGGGCGAACTCGACAAGGCCCAGCTCGCAGCGGCGCTGAGCGGCGACGACGCGCCGCAAACGGTCGCTGCGGCGGCCTGAAGTCCAACGACAGGTAACACCGGAGAGGGGCGGGCCAACGGTCCGCCCCTTCTTCTATGGTGACGCGAGTGCGCGTGTTTCCCGCCAGCGCTGTCGTCAGACCTGCAGCTCAAGGTCGGCAGTGACGGGCATGGCATCGCTGCGGTCCGGGGTTGCCTCATAGCCGCGGACACGCAGGCTGCCCTGGCGGGCGTCGGCCTCGACGGCAAGCCGGGTGATGGCATTGCGCAAGGGGGGCTCCACCCAGGCGAAGGGCGCCATGGCCCGGCCGGCATGGGAGGCGATCGCCAACCGGCGGCTGGGACTGTCGCTTTCGCACAGCATCCCATTGTTCCAGCTCGGCGCATTGGCCCAGTCATTGGCGGCGGCGACCGGGCCGGGCTGCGTGACGAAAGCCTCAGGCCTGCGCTCGATCACGCAGGTCTCGGCAGGCGAGAGGCCCGTCAGCGTGAAGATCGTCTCGGCGGCGATCGGTATACGTTCCATCAGGTCCCGCGCGGTGGCGAAATCGGGAGCCTCCTCGAAGACGCGGCGAAGCAGGTGCATGGCGGGCATCAGCCCGCGCCGCAAGCCGGACAGATCCGGCACGATCGCACCGCTGGCGCTGGCCGCGCCGGCTGGTGCCGGACCCTTGTTGATCGTGGCGGCAAAGCGGCCGGGCGCCAGAGCCGTCAGCACCCCCACCGCACCAGGCCAGGTCACGTTGAGGAATTCTCCTGCAGGGCCGCGCTGGCGGACCACCTCGACGAAGCGGCCGAGACCGTCGAAATCCCAATCGAGCGTCCGCAGCAGCCGGGCACCGCGTCCGTCCGGAGCGGCCGCCGCCAGGGTTGTACAGCCCCACTCATAGGCTGCGTTGATCAGGAAGGCGCCAGGCATCGGCAGGAGCGCGGCGATCGCCTCGATCTCGCCGACATAGGGGGAGGGGCTGGCGAGCAGCCAGGCATGCGCGCCGGCGTCGAGTTCGGCCACCTTGCCATGGGCCTCCGCCGGCATCGAGATCAGGCAGGAGCGCAGCAGCGCCCGCACCGTATCCAGGCGGGCCTGGGCGTGCAGGGCCAGGCCGCTGTCGCGTGCATCGAAGATGGGAATGGGCGGCAACAGGGCTGCAGGGCCTTTCTGCAGGCCGACGCGAGGAAAAGGGATGACGCTCATTGCCGAGCTCCCGCCTGAAGAAGTTCTCGGGAATTATCTAAGCTTTGCGATGTATTGTCATCCAACAAGATGATGATGGAGACGTTTGTGTTTCACTCCTCTTTCATCGAGCCGTCGGAGTGCCCCCGACCCGCGTGGTCGCGAGCAAACGAGCTTTGGGATGGTTTTTCACTCGGTAAAGCATGTTTCTCGCCCCAAGTTGACGTAAAAACCGAGTGTTACAGGAACGCAACAACCCCGCTGAATTGAGACACAGGTGTGACGGAAACACGATGAAACGGCGACCCCGGCCGTTACGAAGCGTCGAATATTCTGGTACGAAGAATCATGAGTTCGAATGAACCGTCCGCAAGCAACACTTACTTGCTTGTGGTCAGACAAAAGCAATAGGCAGCTGAGATTACTCAGCCGGACCTGCCGTAGCGGCGGGTCATGATATGGGGGAACGAATGGCAAGAAACACCCAACTCGCATTCCTGCTGATGGCCGGCGTTTCGCTGGTTGCGAGCCAAGCCTATGCCGGCTCTTTCGCGCTGCGCGAGCAGAGCACAATTGGTCTTGGCCAGGGCTTTGCCGGTGTTGCGGCCGGATCGGGTGGCCTCAGCTCCATGTATTGGAACCCGGCGACGATGACCGCCATTCCTGGCTGGCAGTCCCAGTGGTCTGTGAGCGGCATCTTCCCGCAGGCTGAAATCACGCCGACTTTCGTCGGTTTGCCGGCGCCTTTGTGGCAGGGGACCAGCACCGGCGACATCGCGCAGGACGGCATCCTGGCGGCGGGCTATACGTCTTATCAGGTCAATGACAGGCTCTGGATCGGCCTTGCCACCAACACGCCCTTCGGCTTGGTCACCAAGAATCCCTTCAATTCGCCGGGACAGGTCTATGCCCGCACCTCGAGGGTGATCTCCTTCGATGTTAATCCGACCATCGCCTACAAGGTGACGGATTGGCTCTCGGTCGGCCTCGGCTTTCAGGCCATGTATTTCAAGACCCGCCTGACACAGGCTGCTCCGTTCCCAGGACTTCCGCCGGGCAGCGCAACTCTTCCTGGCGCGCCGACCGCCTCAATCGAGGGCGATAGTTGGGGCTATGGTCTGACTGCCGGTCTCACGATCACGCCGGTCGACGGCACCCAGATTGGCATCGGTTACCGTTCGGCTGTTAAACAGGATCTTGAGGGGACCCTTAGAAATCCGGGCGCTGCGTTGCCGATTTTGCGCCAGATGCGCGTCAAGGCCGATCTGACTTTGCCCGATCAGCTCACCATCGGTATCACACAAAGGGTGACGCCCGAACTCACGCTCTCCGCTGGTTTCGAATGGACGAATTGGAGCCGCTTCGGCGTGATTCCCGTCGTTGCGACGTCAGGACCCGCGGCCGGCCGCGAGGTCACGACCCTGCCATTCAAGTATGATGATGGCTACTATGCCTCGATCGGCGGAGAGTATGCCTGGAGCCCGGAGCTGACACTGCGGGCTGGTCTCGGCTATGAATGGTCGCCGATTTCCGACACCAATCGCGACCTGCGCCTGCCTGACAGCGATCGCATTCATGCCTCGATCGGCTTGGGCTACAAGTTCAACAACAAGCTTTCGGTCGATCTTGCCTATTCGCACCTGTTTGCTTTGAATGGCGATATCAAGCTCGATTCTCGCAATCCCCATTATTCAGGATTGCCCTATTTCGGCAAAGTCGATGCTTCGGTCGACATCGTCTCGGCGGGCCTGACCTATCGCTGGGATGATCCGGGCGAACCCAACCAGCCTGGTATCTTCAAGTAAGACGCTGAATTTCCAATAAAAAAGCCTTCGCGCAGGTTCATGCCGGCGCGAAGGCTTTTTCATGTTGTGCTGTCCAGCCTTGCGACACCTGGCACCCTTCCTCCCGTCGAGCGGGGAAGGGCGCCGGTCATGCCGTCAGGGCTGGCGGACGGCTCAGGCGCTCCAGGCAACCGTGGTCTGGCGCTGGTCGCCGAGCTTCTCGATGCCGAGCGTCATCACATTGCCGGGCTTGAGATAGCGCGGCGGCTTCATGCCCATGCCGACGCCGGGAGGCGTACCGGTGGTGATGACGTCGCCCGGTTCCAGGATCAGGAACTGCGAGATGTAGTGCACGATGTGGGCGACACCGAAGATCATGGTCTTGGTCGAGCCGGTCTGCACGCGCTCGCCGTCGACATCGAGCCACATGGAAAGGTTCTGGACGTCGCCGACTTCGTCGGGGGTAACCAGCCAGGGGCCGAGCGGACCGAAGGTCGGGCAGCCCTTGCCCTTCATCCACTGGCCGGAGCGCTCGATCTGGTAGGCGCGCTCGGAGACGTCGTTGCAGACGGCATAGCCGGCGACGTAGGAGAGGGCGTCCTTCTCCTCGACATAGGAAGCGCGGCTGCCGATGACGATGGCCAGCTCCACTTCCCAATCCGTCTTCTCCGAACCGCGCGGAATGACGACGTCGTCATTGGGGCCGACCACGCAGGACGGTGCCTTGTTGAACAGCACCGGTTCCTGGGGGATCGGCATGTTGCTCTCGGCGGCGTGGTCGGCATAATTGAGGCCGACCGCGATGAAGTTGCCGGGCTGGGCGACGCAGGAGCCCAGGCGCGGATTGCCGGTCACTTCCGGCAGCGAGGCTGGCGCGAGGGCGGCGATCCGGGCCAAAGACTGCGGCGAGAGGGCGTCGCCCTTCCAATCGGCGACATGGGCCGACAAGTCCCTGATCTTGCCATCCGCATCGATCAAACCGGGCTTTTCAGAGCCCGGCACGCCAAACCGTACCAGCTTCATTGTGGGGTCCTTTAGACGAAAGTTGCAGCCCTTCGGCTGTCGTTGAAATTATCGATCCTGAAAGCCGGTCCTCGCGAGGCAAATGCCATCAGCCGGCCGGTGCGGACCATGCCCGATCGGGGGGGCGGTCGCAAGCACTGTGTGGGATGCCACACCAATATTTGTCAGATGAATGGTTGGAATCATGTCGAGAAGAGGGAAGACACCCCTCAATCTGCGGGCAAAATGTGGTGGAAGCGCGCTTTGCGCAAAAAGAACGGATAGTCCTTCGCGGGTTTCGCGAAGGTTGCGCCCAAGCCTGTCGTCCCCAAGCCCCGCACATGACAAAGCCCGCACAGCCGGGCTGTGCGGGCCTCGTGATCGGTTTGGAAACATTGGTGGCCTGAGCAAGGTGCGACCCGCTCGGTCTACATCGCTCCCGCCCAAACGCACCTTGCTCTCGGGATCAGGCGGAGTGTCCCTCGCCACCATTGCGAGCGGCATTGCGCTCGGCCATGAAGCGATCGAACTCTTCCTTGTCGCGGGCACGACGCAGATTGGTGACGAATTCGGCGAAGGCGCGGCCTTCTTCCTCGAGGCGCCGGCGTTCCTCTTCCAGGCGGCGCAGCGTCTCGCGGCGATAGTCGTCGAAAGCGGCATTGCCGGTGGCCGACCAGCCATGGCCGGCATAGCTGCGCTGATCACGCGAGAAGCCGGCGAATTCCGCCTTGGCCCGCTCGAAGCCTTCACGCACCTTTTCCCGGGGAAAGCGGTCGCCCCAGATGAAATAGGCCAGCGCCGCCAGGCCAAGCGGCCACCAGATCAGAAAGCCGGCGATGACCGCCACGACATGAAGCGGATGCCAGCGGCCACGCGTAGAACAAGAGGTCATTATCCTCTCCCATGTTGCAACCCAGCACCCGAGCAATTGGGGGTGGCTGGGGGCAGCTTCAAGGGTACAAGCCGAAGTTGTGTCCGATTTAATCTTGCCGCTCGCCGCAGCGGCAACACGCCGTCACATGAAGCGCACCGCAATTTCATCGGCGACGCTGGCCTGCCGTAAAGTTGCCGCGATCGAAAGTTTTGTGGGTGCGCGTGCTGGGTCGGGCGCAATCCTTGAGGTGTGGAATGAGTGGCGCTTGCACCGACGGCGTCGACACCGGCTTTATGACTTTGGGGGTGGCAAAGGTCGCTTTCCTCGGCGTGGTCCAGGGGATCACCGAGTTGATGCCGATCTCCTCCACGGCCCATATGCGATTGGTGCCGGCCCTGCTCGGCTGGCAGGACCCCGGCTCGGCCTTCTCCGCGGCTATGCAGCTTGCGGCCCTGTGCGCGGTGGTCTGCTATTTCTGGACGGATATCCGCTCGATCACCCTTGGGTCGCTGGCGGCCGTACGCACGGGGGATTGGATGTCCCCGAAATTTCGCCTGGCGGTCGGCGTGGTGCTGGGTACGGTGCCGATCGTGCTGGCCGGCCTGCTGCTCGCGCCAACGCTCAATCGTTGCCACAGTCCCCTGCGGGCCCTGCCTGTGATCGGCCTTGCCTGCCTTGTCATGGGCGGCCTGCTCGCTGCTGCCGAACTCCTGGCTCGCCATCGGCGCCGGGTCGAGGACATGCGATTGCGCGATGCCCTGATCGTCGGGCTCGCTCAGGTGGGCGCCCTGATCCCCGGCGTGTCGCGGTCCGGCTCGACCCTGACGGCGTCGCTGTTCTGCGGTTTCTCGCGCGAGGAGGCGGCACGCTTTTCCTTCCTTCTGGGCATTCCCGCGATTGCCCTGGCCGGCCTGCACGAAATCGCCACGCTTCTGCGTGCCCATCTCTCCGTTGAAGGCTGGCTGATCCTCCTGGTGGGCCTGGTGGTCGGGGCGATTTCCTCTTTTGCCGCCCTTTGGGGACTGATGCGCATCCTCGAGCGCTTTTCGACCTGGCCCTTCATCATCTACCGCATTGTGCTTGGTGCCATCGTGCTCTGGGTTGCCTATCACTAGAGCGAAAGGCCCTCATGAGTGAATGCCTGTTTGCTGGAAGTCTTTGTTTCGGCGTGTCTTTGCAAATCGAGCTGTTTTCGTCTCGGCTCAAGACGCCATCAGAGAAAAAGCGGGCGAATGGGCAGCGATCCCCCTCGGACATGTCGCCTGTCATAAAACCATGAACTGAATCGTGTTTGTGACAATCAGGATGCGTCGTCGATTTCGCTGATGTCTGCAGCAAAGCGCATCAAAGCAAGCGCCGCGTTCTCATGCTTCGTTTCGACGACAGGTTTTTTGGGCCAGGCGAGGATGGTGCCATGAACAGCGACAGCGAAGGCACGCGCTACCGAGCGCTCTTTATCTCGGATGTGCATCTGGGGACGCGTGGCTGCCAGGCCGGCATGCTGCTGGACTTCCTGCGCGCCTATGACGCCGAGACGATCTACCTCGTCGGCGACATCGTCGATGCCTGGCAGTTGAAAAGCGGCTGGTACTGGCCGCAGGCCCACAACGACGTGGTGCAGAAGCTGCTGCGCAAGGCCCGCAAGGGCGCGCGCATGGTCTATATTCCGGGCAATCACGACGAGTTCCTGCGCGATTTCCCCGGACATCACTTCGGGGGCATCGAGGTCATCGAGCAGACCGTGCATGTCGCAGCGGATGGCAAGCGCTACCTGGTAATGCATGGCGATGCCTTCGACGTGGTGGTGCGCCACGCCAAGTGGCTGGCCCTGCTCGGCGACTGGGCCTATGTCACGGCCCTGGGTGTGAATACCTGGCTGAACGCCATTCGCCGGCGCCTCGGCATGTCCTACTGGTCGCTGTCCGCCTGGGCCAAGCTCAAGGTGAAGAACGCCGTCAGCTTCATCGGCCATTTCGAGGAAACCCTGGCCAAGGAAGCCAAGCGTTTGAATTGCGACGGGGTCATCTGCGGCCACATCCACCACGCCACGCTGCGCGACCTCGATGGCGTCACCTACATCAATTCCGGCGACTGGGTCGAAAGCTGCACCGCGATCGTCGAGCATTTCGACGGCCGTTTCGAACTGGTGCGCTGGAGCGAACTGGTCCGGCAGGCCGACAAGCCTCCGGCCCTCCAGGACGAGACGCTGGTTCCTCAGCGCGCCGCCTGAGCCGGTCCCATGAAGATCCTGATCGCCACCGATGCCTGGCGCCCGCAGGTGAACGGCGTCGTCCGGTCCCTGGAGCAGACGGCTGCGGCTGCATCGCGACAGGGCGTCGAAATCGACTTCCTGGCGCCGGATCGCTTCTGGTCGGTGCCGATGCCATCCTATCCGGAAATCCGCCTTGCCATGCCGCCGCTCGGTGCTATCGAGCGGCATATCGAGGCCGAGAAGCCGGATTATGTCCATATCGCCACCGAAGGGCCGATCGGCCTGCTGACCCGCCGGGCCTGCTTGAAGAAGGGACGCCCTTTCACCACCAGCTATCACACGCGCTTTCCCGAATATCTCGCCGCGCGCGTTCCGGTACCGCTCGACTGGAGCTATCGCTGGATCCGGCGTTTCCACAATGCCGGGGCAGGGACGATGGTCTCTACGCCGGCCCTCGAGCGTGAACTGGCGGCCCGCGGCTTCAAGCGGCTGATGCGCTGGTCTCGCGGGGTCGATGCCGAACTGTACCAGCCAAGACCGGTGCGCATCTTCGACCTGCCGGGACCGATCTTCCTCTATGTCGGCCGGGTTGCGGTCGAGAAGAACATCGAGGCCTTCCTCGATCTCGACCTGCCCGGCTCGAAAGTGGTGGTTGGCGGTGGGCCGGCCCTGGAGATGCTGCGCTTGCGCTATCCGGCCGTCCATTTTGCCGGCATGCTGGAGGGAGAGGACCTGGCGAGGGCCTATGCCTCGGCGGATGTCTTCGTCTTCCCGAGCCTGACCGATACATTCGGCATCGTCCTGCTCGAAGCGATGGCCAGCGGCCTGCCGGTGGCAGCCTTTCCGGTGACGGGGCCGATCGACGTGATCAGCTCCGGCAGGACCGGCATCCTCGACAACGACCTTGCCGTCGCGGCGCGCGCCTGCCTCGACCTCAAACCCGCGGACGCCCGGGCGGAGGCCTTGAAATATTCCTGGGACGCCTGCGCCCACCAGTTCGTCGCCAATGTGGTGGATGCCTGCAGCCGGGCAAAGACCACGCCTGCGCCAGCCAGTGCGGTCAAGCAGGGCCGTGCCAGCCTGCCGGTTTGACTATCAAGGTTGGAGCCCGGCGCGCGGCCTATGACCAGGCGATGTCCGGACTCACATCCGCGACAGCAGCAGGCGGATACCGGCCAGGCCGAAGAACAATGCCAGCGTGGCTTCGATCCAGCGCCACGCCTTCTGATAGAGGCGAACCATGGGGCGGGCGGAAAAGACCAGGGCGTAACCGCCGAAGGTCGTCAGTCCGATCATGGCGCAGCCGACGATGATGGCCAGGGCCGTATAGCCGGGAGCGTCCGATTTCAGGCCGAGCGACATGATGGCGATCCAGGCCAGGATCGACTTCGGATTGGTCAGATGCAGCATCAGGCCACGCCAGTAGAGCCGGCGGTAGTCGATCGGACCCCGTTCTTGCCTGGTTTCGTCCTGGCCGGCCTTGAAGGCCGAACGCGCCGATTTGACGGCCAGATAGAGGAGATAGAGCCCACCGCCGATCTTGATGGCGGTGATGGCGTTGGCATAGGCAGCCAGCAAGGTGGAAACCCCGGTGGCCGCCAGCATTGCCCAGATCATCGAGCCCGTCATGATGCCGGAAGCCAGTACCAGCGCCGGCAGGCGCCCCTGTCCCATGGCCACGCCCATGATGGCCATGTTGCTCGGGCCGGGGCTGGCGACGGCGACGGTGTAGAGCGCATAGACCGCCAGCAAGGCATGGAACTGATGGAGCAGGGCGTCACCCATCGCAAACGTCTCACTGCAAGCCGGGCGTCGGCATGTTGGCTGAGGATTGACGGACAATAGCGGCGCCTAGCTTCAGCGCAAGCCCGGCTTCGGCATGGCAGCCATCCTGCCGACACAACGAAAAAAGGCCCCGGGATTTCGGGGCCTTTTCCATGCTCAACCAGGCAGTTGAGAAAGGTCGTTTCCAGCCGGGCTCAGGTGAGCTTGCCGGCTGCGTGCGCCAGGATCGTATAGACCTTGCCGGAATCGGCGGTGAGATAGGTCCGGGCCATGTTGCCGCTGCGATCCTCGCGGTCCACTTCGGTGATGAGCTGTTCGAACTCCTGGACGTAGCGGTCCACCGTCGCCTGGAAGTCCGCGTCGCGCCGATAGCGCCGGCGGATTTCCTCGAAGGCCTGCTGGCCCTGCAGCGTGTAGAGCCGGCGCGAGAAGGCGTTGCGCTCGCCACGACGGTAACGGTCCCAAACCTCGGCGACGGCGTCATGCTCGACCATCTTTGCGATGTCGACCGACAAAGTATCGAGGGAGGAGGCCATCACGGCGGGCGTGTTGGCCTGGGGAGCCGGTTCGGGCTCTTCGCGCGAGGCGCGGGCCAGCACTTCCGAGAGCCAGCCGGTACCGCGACGTTCCCCTCGCGAGGCGGGTGCTGCCACAGCGGTGCTGCGGGCCGGAGCGGCGGGCTTCAGTTCGGGCACCGGAGGCAGCGTGCCGGCGCGCGGCATTTCCGCCCGGCGGGCAGGGGCGTCGGCCGTCACGTCGGCGCGCTCGCGCAGCCGGAGCGGGGCAGGGATCGGCCGGTCGGTCGGCTCGGCGATATCGAGCGAGCGGCTGGAGCGGCTGACGATATCGGCGAGGTCGTTGAGGGCCTGGATCTGCTCGGCCACGACACGGCGCATGGTCGCGGTGGAGTCCGAGGTTTCCTTCGGGATCTCCAGGAGGCCGCGCTTGAGCTCGGAGCGGGTGGCTTCCAGCTCCTGCTTCACGGTCTGGGTCATGCCGCGCATCTCTTGGGCCACTTCGGCGAAACGCTCGGTGGCGCTGCCGAACAGGCCGGAGATTTCCTGCACTGCCTGCTCATAGGTCGATTTGAGGGCCGTGGAGGTGCGGTCGCGCTCCTTGCCGGTGGTGGCGCGGATGAGCTCGAACTGGTCGGCGATGGCCTGGGCCGTGGTGTTGGCGTTGTCGGCGAGCAGGCCGCTGGTCTGGCGCGCCTTGCTTTCGGCATTGGCGAGCTTTTCCTCGATCACCTCGGCGAAGGACTTCATCATCGCTTCCATCGCCTCGACCTTGCCGCCAACGGTGGAGACCAGGGCCTCCAGGGTGGCGCGGCGTTCATCGAGGGCATGGTCGACACGGGCCTGCGTATCGCTGAGGACCGCGGCGGCGCTGCTGAGGTGGCCGCTCTGCTCCTCCAGGCGATTGGCCATGGTGCCGACATCGCTGATGACGTGGGCAGCAAGGTCGCGCAACGTCGAGACCTGGTCGCCGACGCGATCGGTCGCGCCGCTGGTCTGGTCCGCCAGGCTCAGCATGGTCGACTGGAAGTCGCGCAGGCGGCCGGCCAGGCCACCCTCGATGGCATCGAGGGCCTTGGTGGAGTTGTCGAGCGATTCCTGCAGGGCGGTGTTGGTGCCGGCAACCCGATCCAGCAGCGCGGTGATTTCCTCGCGCAGGCGAGCCTGCAGCGAACCGAGATCGCCGATCGCCTGGCTGGCCTTGGTCTCGATGGACGAGGAGAGGGCCTGCGACGAAGCCTCCAGCGCCTGGCTGAGTTCGAAACGCTTGGTCGAGAGAGCCTCGACCAGGTTGCCACCCTTCTGGCCGATCAACTCGGCGAGCTGGCCGGCGCGCTCGTCGAGCGCCTTGGCCACCGTCTCGGCGATGTCGCCGAGCTCGCTCGACATGCTGGTGCTGCGGGTCGACAGGGCGTCGACCAGGAACCGGCTGCGTTCGTCGAGAGTCTTGGCCATCGCCTCGGCGATATCGCCGAGTTCGCCGGACATGCTGGTGCTGCGCGTGGACAGCGTCTCCGCCAGGAACTGGCCGCGCTCGTCGAGAATCCGGGCGATCTCGCCGGAGCGGGCGCCCAGGAGGCTGGCGAGGGCGCTGGTCTTGTCGCGCAACTGCGTGCTGACATCGCCCGAGATCTGGTTCAGCGTGTCGATCAACTGCTGACCGCGTTCGCTGAGCAGGCCGGCCATGGCGTTGGCGCGGGTGTCGAGCAGGGCATTGATCTCCTCTGCACGCTCGCCGAGCTTGACGCTGACGTCGCCGGACAGGCGGCTCAGGGTGGCATCGACCGAAGCGACGCTCTGCAGGAGGTCGACCGAGACGTTCTGCACCTTCTCGCTGAGGGTGTCGGCAATATGCAGGCCGCGCGAGTCGAGCGAGTCCGAAAGATCGGCAAGGCGGCCGAGAACGTCCTGCTCGAAGCGGGTGATCCGCGAGTCGAGCGTGTGCGCGATGTCGTCGGCACGCGTGCTGAGGGCGCGATCGATTTCGCCGACCTTGCTGGACAGCGCGTCCGCAATGGCCGTGGTCTTGCTGTCGAACTGCGCTGCGATTTCGGCCGCCTTGACCGTCAGGTCGTTGCTCATCAGCGAGGAGCGGCTGTCGAGATGCGAGGTCAGGTCCTCGGCGCGGGCGCCGAGCGTTTCGGTCAGGTCGGCACCCTTGTTGCCGAGCGCCACGACGATGTCGTCGGCGCGGCGCGACAGGGTCTCGGTGAGCGCCGCGCTGCGGCCGTCGATGAGCGAGGTGATCTCGCGGGCCCGCCCGTCGAGCAGGGTGCCGATCGCCTGGGTACGCTCGTCGATGAGGGTGCTGATCTGCGTGGCGCGGCCGCCCAGCAATTCGTCGATGGCACTGCTGCGGCCATCCAGGAGGTCGCTGATCTGGGAAGCGCGGTTGTCGAGCACGCTGCCGATGGCAGCGGCGCGGCCGTCGAGCAGGTCGCTGGCCTCGCGGGCCTTGGCTTCCAGCGTGGCGCCGACTTCCTTGCCGCCTTCGCCGAGGAGCTTGGCGAGTTCGAGCGTGCGGGTCGCCAGGGTCTCGTTGAGCAAGCGGGCGCGGCTGTCCAGGCCCTGATCGATCCGGGCGAGGCGGCCCTCGATGGCCTGGGCGACGTCGCTCGCCTTGGTGGTCAGGCGGTCATCGAGATCCGACAACTGTCCGTCCAGTGCCGCCAGCTTTTCTTCCAGCGTCTGGGCAACGGAGGCCGTGTGGGTCCCGAAACGGGCATCGAAGGCTTCGAGCTTGCCGCCCAGCAGTTCGGCTGCCTGGGCGGTGTGACCCTGCACCTGGTCGGTGAGGCGGGTACCGTGCAGGCGGATTGAGCTCTCGAAGCCGAGCAGCTTCTGGGCGAGGTCGTCGCTGAGGGCCCGGGAATCGTCGCCGATGCGGGCGGCAAGGGCCTGGCCGCGGTTGCTGACGATGTCGTCGAGCTCGGAGATCTGGCGCCCCAGCGACTGGTTCACCTCGCCGATACGCTGGCTCATGCCATCCTCGAAGGCCTTGAGCTGATTGTCCAGCGTGGCGTGGATGGTGGTCGCGTTCGACTGGAACTTGGTCTCGAAGGCGTTGAGCTTATCGGCAATCGCGCCATGGATGACGTCGGTATTGGCCGCGACCTGCGCCTGCAGCGTAACCAGACGTTCGTCGAGTGCGTCCTGCAAGACGGAGGAGTTGTTGAGGAAATGCGTCTCGAAGGCGCCGAAGCGCTGGTCGAGCGAGGAGCGCACCAGAGCGGTGTTGCTGGCGAAGCGCATCTCGAAGGCGGCCAGGCTGTCGTCGAGCGCGGCCTGGGTGTTCTGCACATCTCCGTTGAAGCGGCTCTGGAAATCGCCGAGACGGGCGGCGAGATCGGCCTGGTTGGCTTGCAGCGTGTCGCTGAAGCTGGCCTGGAAGTCGCTGATGCGGTTCTCGAAATTCGAGGCGGCCGTCGAGGCCATCAGCTGGAAGCGGCGCTCGAAATCATTGAGGCGGGTATCGAGCAGGGTATGGGCGTCATTGGCGCTGCCGGCGAAATACTGCTCGAACTGGTTGAGGCGCGTGTCGATCCGGCCATGCGCATCCTCGGCACTGGCACCGAAGCGCTGTTCAAATTCGCCCAGGCGCTGGTCGAGAGCCGATTGAGCGCCGTTGGCACTGGAGCCGAAGCGCAGTTCGAACTCGCCCAGGCGCTTGTCGACCGAGGCCTGAACCTGGTCCGCGCTGGCGCCGAAGCGTTGCTCGAAATCGCTGATGCGCTGCTCGATCGCGGCCTGGGCCTGATCGGCGCTGGCGCCGAAGCGTTGTTCGAAACCACCCAGCTCGCGGCTGAGCGTGGTCTGGATGTCGCGGGCGTTGGAACCGAAACGCTTCTCGAACTCGCCCAGATGCTGGTTGAGCGTGGTCTCGATCCCCTGAGCACCGGAGCCGAAGCGCTGTTCGAACTCGCTCATGCGCTGGGCGAGGGCGGTCTGGATGTCGCCCGCTCCCGACATGAAGCGCTGTTCGAATTCGCTCATGCGGTCGGCGAGGGCAGTCTGGATGCCGCCCGCTCCCGACATGAAGCGGTGCTCGAACTCGCCGAGGCGCTGCGAAAGGGCGGTCTGGATGTCGCCGGCGCCCGACATGAAGCGCTGCTCGAAGTCACCCAGACGCTGGCTGAGGGCGGCGTGGATGTCATCGGCACCCGCACCGAAGCGCTGTTCGAAGTCGCCCAGACGCTGATTGAGCGTGGTGTGAATATCCTCAGCACCGGCGCTGAAGCGCTGCTCGAACTCGCCGAGGCGCTGGCTGAGCGAGGCATGGATGCTGTCGGCGCCCGAGCCGAAGCGCTTCTCGAAGTCGCCCAGACGCTGATTGAGCGTGGTGTGGATAGTCTCGGCGCCGGCGCCGAAACGCTCTTCGAATTCGCCGAGGCGCTGGCTGAGCGAAGCATGGATGCTGTCGGCGCCCGAGCCGAAGCGCTTCTCGAAGTCGCCGAGGCGCTGGCTGAGCGAGGCGTGGATATCCTCGGCATTGGTGCCGAAGCGCTGCTCGAAGTCACCGAGGCGCTGGCTGAGAGCACCATGCGCCTGCTCGGCATTGGCGTTGAAACGCTGCTCGAAGCCCTTGAGCGTATCGTCGAGGCCCGAACGGTTGTTCTGGATATTGGTGGCGAAGCGCACCTCGAATTCGCCCAGGCGCCGGTCGAGATCGGCATGGGCGAGGGTGGAGAGCGACTTGAAGCGATGCTCGAATTCGGACATGCGGGTGTCGAGCCCGGCATGGATGGTGCCGGCGCTTTCGGCAAAGCGCGTATCGAAGCCCTTGAGCGTGTCGTCCAGGGCCGAATGCACTTTCTGGGCATGGTCGAGGCTGCGGGATTCCAGGCCCGACAGGCGCTCGTCGAGACGCGTATGCAGATTGTCCGCGATCTCCTGGCTGCGCTTCTCGTGGCTGTCCAGCCGTTCGGCGAGGGCCTTGCCGAAGGCATTGGTCTGGGTTTCGACGGTGTTCTCGAGCCGCGACACGCCGAAATTGATCTGCGAGACGGCGGCAGCGCTGCGCTCGCCGATGACGCGGGTCAGCGTGTCGCCACCAATGGCGAGAATGCCGGAAGCGTCGCGGGCGGCCGTGTTGATACGGGCTGAAAGCTGTGTGCCTTCCTCTTCCAGCACGGCCTGCAGGCGCTGTGCCGATGCCGTGACAGCAGACTCGGCTTCGGTGCTGCGCTTTTCGATGTTGGCCACGATGGTCTGGCCGGTCGCTGCCAGCCTGCGATCGATGTCGCCGCCGCCGACCACGATGGATTCGTGAATGCGCTCGCCGGTCTGGGTGAGGCGATCGGCAAGGTCGCCGCCGCGGGTGGTGATGATCTCTGCGATCTGGGTGGCCGTGCTCTCGAGCTTGCCGGCGACGTCCATGCCGCGGTTCTGCAAGTCGCCGAGAATGGCATCGCCCGTCGAGCGCAGCGTGCTGTTAACGTCGGCCACGGAGCCGATGATCTGCTCGACCATCTTGGCGCCGGTATCGCGAATGGAGCTGACCACCACGTCGGTGCCCTCGGCGAAGGCATTGGTCAGGCCCGAACCGGTGCGCACCAGCGTGTCGTTGACCGCGGTGCCGCGTTCGACGATGTCGTCGACGATGCGCTGGCTGCTGGTGGTCAGGGTCTCGTTGAGCTCGAGGGCGCGCGAGGACAGCGTGTTGCTGATCTCGTTGGCGCGGGTCGCGAAGTTCTCGTTGACCTGGTTGGAGGTCGAGGTCAGGTGTTCGGTGATCTCGGAGACGCGACGGTTGAGCTGCTCGGTCACCTGCTCGGACGAGCTCGACAGCGATTTGTTGACGTCTTGGGCCGTCGTCGTCATGCGGTCGATCAGCGAATTGCCACGATCGGCCATGGCGCCGACCATGTGGTCGCCGACCTTGGCGAGTTCCGATGTGAGCTGGCTGCCGCGCTCGCCGAAGGAGCGCATCACCTGCAGGCCGGCTTCGGAGACTTCCGAGGAAATGCGGCCGGCGACGGAGCCGAGCGCCAGGGTCAGGTCGTCATGAGCGACCACGATGGCCGAGCGTACGCGGTCGGCATTGCCGACGATGGCTTCGCGCTGGGTCGAAAGATCGTCCACCAACGAGCGGATGCGCTGCTCGCTCTCCGTATAGGAGCGCTCGAGCATCGAAACCTCGTTATGCACCATGATCTCGAGTTCGCTGGCGCGGGCGAGGGCGCGGTCGATGCCGTCGCCCATGGCGGCGACTTCCCGGCGGATGGCCTGGCCGACGGAGGTGACAGCCTCGGCCGCGGCTCCTTCAGGCTCCGCCAGACGCAGGGCGACCTGCGTCATCGAACGGGTGACGAAGCGCATTTCCTGAGAGCGCCAGATCAGGCCGGCCACGGCAAAGAAGAAGAAGGGCGGCAGCACCACGGCGAGAATGCCGAGCGCCAGGCCCGGATTGGCCTGGTAGGTCGAAGCCTGGAACAGGTTGGCGAGGTTGAGGTTGCCGAGGATGCTGAGAAGCAGGGCGCCGCCGGCGAGCCAGACGACGGAAAGGGCGAGGGCGGTCCAATAGGGCGTGCGCGAGGGGCGGCGCTGGAGGGCCTGCAGCAATTGGCCAACGCTGGCGCGATCGTCATTGGCGGGCGAGCGGGGTTCACGGGCGAGCGGGCGGTCGGCAGCAGGCTTGTCTTCGACGCGAGGTGCGGCGGCCGGTGGTTCCTGTGGCTCGGGTTCCACTTCGAAGTTGAAGCCCTCGTCGGCCTTGGGCAGCTGCGCGGGCTCCTTGTCAGGCGTCTGTGAAGCAGCCGTGCTCAGATTGAGTGCTTCCTCGATCGCAGACAGGGCGGCATCCGCCGGATCCTGCATCTTCGACTTGTTCGCCATAATCTGCCTCACGCTACTCAATTCAACGCCGCCCGCCTGGGATCCGGACGACCCCAGGCTGAAATCGCTGCACCTGTTTCGGCCCCCATCCCAGGCGAAATGGGGTTCGCATCGGTCCGCCTATGCGAAGGACAATGCTGCCAGCTTGAAATCCTATCCTGCACGGCTGGGAATGGAAACCGCTTCGGCACGCTTTCCAGCAGCATCGTTAACGACTTTTTTACCACGTCGAAATCGCGCGAAAATGAGGCAAATTCGAGGTTTTCCCGGGATTGGGACCGCGTTGGTGAAAAGTGGAGCGTCCGGAAAGCCCGCCTCGCGTGCAATCTCGACGGGGCCGGACTGGAACCTTGCCAATGCGCTCTATATAGAACGCTTGTCAGAAAGCTGAGATGGACGATGGTCAAAATCATATTCCGAGATCACACCGGCGAAAGCCGGGAGGTGGAGGCCGAGCCGGGCTCGACGGTGATGGAGGCGGCGATCCGCAACGGCATTCCGGGTATCGTGGCCGAGTGCGGCGGCGCCTGCGCTTGTGCCACCTGCCATGTCTATGTCGACGAGGCCTTCATGCCTCTGGTCGGTGAGCCCGAGCCGATGGAGGAGGACATGCTGGACTTCGCCTTCGACGTGCGCCCGACCTCCAGGCTCTCCTGCCAGATCCGCGTTCGCGACAATCTCGACGGATTGATCGTCAACACGCCCGAAAAGCAGGCCTGATCTTCGCCATGGCCGCGCATCTTTCCGTCGCCGTGGAGCGCTGGCCGCTCGCCAACGTTTTCACCATTGCCCGCGGATCCAAGACGGAGGCCGTTGTGGTCGTCGTCGAGATCTCGCGCGATGGCCTGAGGGGACGCGGCGAATGCGTGCCTTATGCGCGCTATGGCGAGACGGTAGAAGGCGTGGTCGAGGCGATCGAGGCACGGCGTGGGGCGATCGAGGCCGGGCTGTCGCGTGCCGCTCTCCAGGACCTCGTCCCAGCCGGTGCCGCCCGCAACGCCATCGATTGCGCCCTGTGGGATCTGGAGGCCAAGCTTGCCGGCAAGCCGGCCTGGGCCATGGCGGGCCTGGCCGAACCCGGCCCGCTGACCACCGCTTATACGATTTCACTGGGCGAGCCGGAGGCCATGGCAGAGGCAGCGGCAGCGGCCGCGCATCGGCCACTGCTCAAGATCAAGCTCGGCACGCCCGATGATGCCGCGCGCATCGCCGCCGTCCGCCGCCATGCCCCTCAGTCGCAATTGATCATCGATGCCAACGAGGGCTGGCGGGCCGACAATCTCGCGGCCAATCTGCGCGCCTGCGCGGAGGCCGGCGTCACGCTGATCGAGCAGCCGCTGCCGGCCGGGGATGATGGCGCCCTTGCGCAGGTGGAGCGGATCGTGCCGGTCTGTGCCGATGAATCCCTGCATGACCGCGCGTCGCTGCCGAGCCTCAAGGGACGCTATGACGCCATCAACATCAAACTCGACAAGGCGGGCGGCCTTACCGAAGCCATCGCGCTGGCCGGGCAGGCGCGTTCGCTGGGGCTCGACCTGATGATCGGCTGCATGGTTGGCACGTCCCTAGCCATGGCCCCGGCATTGCTGCTTGCCGGCCAGGCCGTCGTCGTCGATCTCGACGGGCCGCTGCTGCTCGCCCGCGACCGGGAACCCGGCCTGCGCTATGACGGCAGCACCGTCTATCCACCCGAAGCCGGGCTCTGGGGCTGAGCGCCACTCCTGCGCTCGATCGTACCGGCGACGACCACCAGGCCGGTGCCGATCATGGCGATCAGGGCCATGGCGAAATAGCCATGGGCTGAAAACAGACCGTAGAGTTCGCCGGACATCACGGTGCCGAGGGTGAGGCCGATGCCGATGACCGAGGCGACCACGCCCTGGCGCGCCGAGGGATTGCGCGTGAAGCGGGCGACCCATCCCATGGTGGCCAGATGCACGCAGGCAAAGGAAAAGCCGTGCAGGGCCTGGAGCCCGGCCACGGCGAAGCCATTGGCGGGAGCAAGGCCCAGCAGGATCCAGCGTGTGATGCCGACAGCTCCGCCGAACAGGATCAGGCGGTAGGGACCGAGCCGCCCGGCAATATTGCTGCCGAACAGGAAGACGCTGGTTTCCAGCACCACGCCGATGGCCCAGAGCACGCCGATCTGCAGGGAAGAAAAGCCCTGATCCTGCCAGATCAGCGTGCCGAAACTATAGAGGAAGGCGTGGGCCCCCTGCAGGCAGGCAATGCCGGCAACGAAGACGATCATCAGCTTGAGCGGGGGCGAGGTGCCTTCCGATGCCGGCCGCATGACCAGCCGCCGGCCGCGGCTGCGATCGTCCGGCAGGGACAGGCCGGCGAAAACCGTGAGTGCCGCCAGGATCGCCAGAATCGGCGGCACCGTCGTGATCGGCAGATGCTTCAGCACCAGACCGGCGGTGAGTCCTGAAACGAGCCAGGCGAGCGAGCCCCATTGCCGGATCTGGCCGTATTTATGGCCATGCAGGCTGACACCGCCCAGAACGATGGTGTCGAGCAAGGGCGTGGTTGCGGCCACGAAGGCAAAGGCGATGGCCAGATTGATGGCGACCGCGGTGAAACTCTCGGCAAAAGTGAGGCCGGCATAACCGAAGGCCGCGCAGCACACCATGAACAGAAAGGTGCGGCGTGGGCCGAGCGGACCGTCGCCGACCCAGGCGAAGGGGGCCGAAGTCACGCGCATCAGCATGGGGATGGCGAGCAGCAGGCCCATATCGCTGGCATCGAAGCCCCGCTCGACCAGCCAAAGGGGAAAGAAGGGCGTGTAGACGCCGGGGCCGGAGAGCAACAGGGCGTAGGTCACGCTGGCTGCGATCGCAGATTTGCGTGAGACGCTCCAATCCTTGAAGGAAATCAGCGACATCGGGGGAAAACAACCGCACAGGATTGGCTCCGGGCGGGCGCTTTGGATTATATGGGGTGAGAATCAGGACAACGACGATTCGTTGATTCTCTTACGCCCGCCTGTGCCAGTTGACGAGGGCCATTTCATGCAATCGCTTTCGCCCGAAACGCTGCTCAGCGAAGAGGATTACGGCGCCATCGAAGCGGCCGTGATGGAGACGGCGCGGGGGCGCTGGTTCCTGGCCGAATATGCCCGCCGAAACCGCAATGCCGACACCGAAGTGGTCTTGGCGGCGATCCGCCGTCTCGAGCGTCTCGTCCATAGTGCCGGGGCGCTGGATGCCCGTGACGAGGTCACGCGCGGTATGGCCGATATCGCGCAGGCGATCGCCGCTGCCCAATCGGCTCCGGTAACCGTGGAGGTTGCTGCCAGCGTGGCTTCGTCGCCGGGGAATGCTCCGCCCTCCCTTGTCGAGCGCCGCGTGGAAGAGCAGACGTCGGTTTTCGGAAGGAGCGATGCGGCAACCCAGACAGACAGCACCGGATCCGTTTCCGAAGCCGGATCGGATGGCGTGGATGCTGGTTCCGCCATGACTCCTGAACTGGCGGAAGATACGCCCAAGGACGAAGTTGCAGAGCCGATCGAGGCGGAAGCTTCCACGATGATGGCGTCGTCGACCGCCGAACCGGAGCAGGCTGAACCGGTTGCCGGGCACGGGGCTGAAGTCACTGGCACCGATCGGGGATGGGCAGGGCTCGAACTTGCGGCAACCGAGATCGCGTCCTTGGGTCTGCCGCCCGACCTGGCGAGCCCTGACAGCCCCGATGCCCCGTTCACCCAGCTGGCCGACGAGCAGGCTGGAGGCGAGATCGGCGCCACTGCCATCGAGCAAGACGAGGCTGTTTCCGCGACCGGCGGCGGCACGGCGGAACCCGGAGAGCTCTTTCCGATCCTGGAACTCGATGAGGAGGCGACCGAGGCGTTGCTGACGCTGGACGTGCCGCGCCAGGAACTGATCCTGCCGCCCAATCACCTCGCTACTCAGCGCTGGCACAGGGAACTGGCGGCCGGCGAGGAGACGGCTCAGCATCGCCTCGACAAATGGGCGGCAATTTCGGGCAAGGGCGATGGCGCTGCCGGTCTTTCAATACCGGAGAGCGAGCGAGACAAGGTGCTCGACATGGTGGCGGTGGTGGAGGAAGCACTCGAGCCTGCACCTCCTCCCGGGCTGGTGACCTTCATCGATGAGGAACCGATGGAGGAGGAGCACTCGATCTTTACCGCTCCCCTCAGGCTCGAGCCTGAGGCGGTGGTGGACAAGGACGTTGAGGTCGCCGTCGCACACCGGCCCGCCCCGCCGAAGGCACGCGAACTCGCGCCTCACCTGACTCTCGGCGAAATCGAGATCATGCCGTTCACCAAGAAGGCTGCGCTGTTCAGCTGAATCGAACCGGCAGGCGGCGGAGGCATGATCGCCGGGGCGGGTTGAAGGGAATCAAAGGATATCCCTTTTGTTTCAATCTATTATGATTAAATCCTAATCGAAATCATGATGCCAGGGATGCCTTGCCCGTCGTCCAGGCCACGATCTCGATCAGCACTTTACGCAGGGCTTGATCGAGGGTGGCGGAGGCCTGCTGATCGGTCAAGCCGGCGGCGGGGACACGGGCGGAAAACAGATTGGCGGCGACGATGCGCCCCGATTTCTGGCTGACCACCCGGGCGGCAACCGTGACCACGGCGACGGGCGAAGTGCCGGCATCGATCTGGAAATCACGCAGTTCCGTCACCAGCAGGGCATCGGGCGTGAACTTGTCGTCGGGTCGTCCAACCATGCCGATGCGGTGGGCATTCTCGAAGGTCTGAATCAGGCGGGCCTGCACCAGCACGGGCAGGCGGTCGGCCCATTGGGCCGCAGGCAGATAGGAAATCTGGCTGTTGGCGCTATGCACCAGGATGCGGTCGCTATTGATGGCCTGCAGCGCGGTCGGCTCTGCCACCATGATCTGGGCGCGGCTGTTGCCGCGTGCCTCGACGTCCCGGGGGGCGCTGAGGTCATAGGTGGCCGGCGGTGGCGAACCGGCCAGCGTGGAGCACCCGCCGGCCAGCAGGGTTGCCGCGAGCGCCAGGGCCTTTGCCGGACGGGCGGGCAGGGGGCGGAGGAGGGAACGCATACCGACACCACGCATATCATTTACCCTTGTAATCAGGGATATTCGATTTCGGCCCGAAGATCAGCTGTTGTGGATTGCGCTGAAGTCCGTTGAGGGTCCGCTGCAGATTCTGCAGGGTTTTCTGTCCGTCAACGGCCAATTGCCGATAATCCCGCAGACCGGCACCGGTGAACTGGTCGAGATTCTTGGCCAATGCCGCAGTACGGGCGTCGAGATTGGTGGCGAATTGGCGGATGGCTTTGGCCGCTTCGGTGATCTCGGCGAACATGCCCTGGCCGCCCTGGCCCGAGGTCATGGCGGTGATGTTCTTCATGATGCCGTCGAGCTGGTCGGCTGCGCGGTTGAGCTTCTTGGAGATATCGCCGGCATCGGCGACCACTTGGCGGACCTGGGCGCTGGAGTCGCCGAGGGTGGTCGCAAACTTGTTCACATTGGTGACGACGCCGTCGATCTTGGCCGGATCGAGCGCGGTCGCGACCCTGTTGAAACTGTCGAAGGCAGCGGCAAGCTTGGGCGTCATTGCCGACAGGTCGCCCGAAATCCTGCGGGCATCCTTGACGAAAGCCGTGATTTCTTCGGCGTTCTGGCCGAGGGCTCCGGTGAAGGCGGCGACGTTGTCGACCACCTGGTTGACCTTCCCGCTATCGACGGCAGCTGTGATGCGGTTGATGTTTTCGAGGCCCGCATCGAGCTTCGGCGCCATCGCATTGAGCTGCGCCGTCAGCGAGGAGGCATTGGTGGCGAACGCCTGCAGCGGCTCGCGGCTGTCGGCCAGGGTCTTGCTGAAGGCCGTGATATTGTCCACGGCAGCCTGCGCCTTGGCGGCGTCGAAGGCCTTGGTGAACGACGTCAGATTGTCGGAAGCCAGGGAAACGTTGCTGACGATATGATCGATCTTCTCGGGTGAAACCGCCTTGAGCAAGGCCTGCAGGTCGGATGTCATGCCGTTGAGGTTGTCGGCCACGCGCTTGATGCTCTGGGCAGCCTCGCCGGTGCTGTGCAGGAAGTCGGAGACATTGGCGGAATTGTCGGCGAGCGCCTTGGTGAAGGCTTGGACGTTCTGGATGGTCGCCGTGGCATTGCCCTCGTTCTGGGCGATCCAGCCATCCAGGCGGTTCATGGTGGAGGCCGCCTGGGTGATGGTGTCGCGCGCGCCATCGACCAGGTTCTGCAGCTCCGAGCGCTGGGCCTGGATCACGGCATATTGCTGGTCGTCCTTGGGCTTGAGGTCCTCGGTGTTCGGCTTGCCGCCATAGAGCTGGATGTTGGCGCCGCCGGTGATACCGGTGAATTCCAGTCTCGCCGAAGTGTCGACCTTCACCGGGGTCTTGTCGCGGACGCTGATGATGGCGATCACGCCCGAGGGATTGTTGGGATTGATCTCCAGCGTTTCGACCTGGCCAACCCGGATACCGTTGAAAGTGACACTCGACCCGACGGTAAGGCCCGTGACGGAACCGGCGAAATCCACCTGGAAACGCCGGACCGTCTGGCTCTCGCTGATGCGGGCGAACCAGACCACAAAGCCGAGCGCTGCGGCGACGACTGCAAGCGTGAACAGGCCGATCAGGGCATTGTGAGCGCGTGTTTCCATGGGTCAGGCACTATCCATGTTCAGCTCGATGTCCATGCTCAACTCGGTCTCCATGCTCAACCCGGTTTCCTGGCGCCGTTACTGGCGGTCGCCAAGGCGGCGCGGGCACGGGGGCCATGGAAATAGGCGCGCAGCCAGGGGTGTTCGGAAGCGAGCATGGTCTCCATCGGGCCTTGGGCCAACACGCGTCCCTCGCCGATCGCCACGATGCGATCGCAGATCGCGTGGAGACTGTCGAGGTCGTGCGTCACCATATAGACGGTCAGGCCGAGTGTCTGCCTGAGCGTGGCGATCAATTCGTCGAATTCACCGGCGCCGATCGGATCGAGGCCGGAGGTCGGTTCGTCCAGGAAAACCAGGTCCGGATCGAGGGCCAGCGCCCGCGCCAGTGCCGCGCGCTTGATCATGCCGCCGGAGAGTTCCGAGGGACGCTTGTCGGCAGCATCGGGCTTGAGGCCGACCAGCGCGATCTTCAGCATGGCGAGCTCGTCCAGCAGCTTGGGCGAGAGCTTGAGATATTCGCGCATCGGAACCTGGATGTTCTGCTTCACCGTCAGGGAGGAGAACAGGGCGCCTTGCTGGAACAGCACCCCCCAGCGCCGGGCGATGCGCTGCTGTTCGCGCGGGCGCAAATTGAGATAGTCCAGGCCGAAGACCTCGATCTGTCCGGAGTGAAGCGGCGCCAGGCCGATGATGGTGCGCATCAGTACCGATTTGCCGGTGCCCGAAGCGCCGACAACCCCGAGGATCTCGCCGCGGTAGACGTCCAGGCTGAGACCGTCGAGGATGAATCGGGGTCCGAAGTTCACGCGGACGTCGCGGGCGGAGATGATGGTTTCGCGGGATTGGTCTGGGGGCGCCATGGTCAGAAACTGATGGATGCGAAGAAGATGGCGAAGAGGCCATCGACCACGATGACGATGAACATGGATTTGACCACCGAGGCCGTGGTCTGACGCCCGAGCGATTCAGCCGATCCCTGGACCTTGAAACCTTCGATGCAGGCGGTAATGCCGATCATCAGCGCCATGACCGGCGCCTTGATCAGGCCGACCAGGAAAGTGTGCATGGTCATCGAATCGCGCAGGTTCTGCAGGAAGGTGGTGGGCGTGATGCCGCCATAGCCCCAGGCCACCAGAGCGCCGCCGAACATACCCGCCATCGCGGCCAGGAAGGTCAGCATCGGCAGGGCGATGATCAAGGCGAGGATGCGCGGGATGACCAGGACTTCCATGGGATCGATGCCCATGACATGCATGGCATCGATCTCCTCGCGCATCTTCATCGAGCCGAGTTCGGCCGTGATCGCCGAACCCGAGCGGCCGGCCACCATGATGGCCGCAAGCAGCAGGCCGACTTCCCGGAACATCAGCACGGCCAGGGTGTACACCACCAGCAGCGTGGCACCGTAATAACTCAGCTGCAGGATCATCTGCTGGGCCAGAATGGCGCCGACGAGGAAGGAGATCAGCGCGATGATCGGCACGCCGCGCAGGCCGATCAATTCGATCTGGTTCACCACTGCGGCCCAGCGAAAGCGTGTACGCGCCGTAAGCAGGCGTCCGATCGCGCGCATGGTTTCGCCGAGGAACACATTCATGTTCACGGCATCATGCACGATCCGGCGCATGGACTGGCCGAGATCGGCCAGGAGTTCGATGAGATGATGCGCTTCCGGCGGCTGTGGGGGCGACGTAATGTTCTGCGCCGCGATCTCCGCCAGCAGGATCGCCTGCGCTTCGGTAGCATTGGTGATCTCGAGCGTGGAGTTGCGCGCGCCGAAGGCCGCCCGGATATTCTCGATGACGACCCCACCGAGCGTGTCGAGCTGCGAGACGCCGGACAGGTCGAACTCCACCACCGTATTGGCCGGGGCGGCCTTGATCATGATCGCGGAGAGTTTTTCCAGATGCCGCGAATTGCGTGCGACCCAGGCGCCTGTTGGCGCCAGCCGAGCGGGACCCGTCTGGGTCAGATCGCTGTTGTCTATGTCCTGCTCGGGCTTCAAGTTGCGAAACGGGCTCTTGCGGGGGAATCACTGGAGGTCATACTAATCTTTCGGGCATGATGCGCAAAAAGCCCCGTGCCATTTTGCCAATATTTCTGTGCAGTCAATAGGATAGCGTGTGACGGCGCGACCCGGCAACCACTGCGCGCATATCTTCAGGAAGGTCGCCGCCCCCATGCAGATCGAAAAGCCCTATCTGATGTTCGTTGGCGACGTGGCCGACCAGCTTGCCGCCAAGACCGCGGCCGGTATCGTCGACTGGCGCAGGGACTGGTGCCTCGGTCAGTTGCGGCTGCCGGGGTGCAGGGCGGATCTGGGGCTGGAGGACATCGGCATTGGCGAGGGTGTTCGACGTGGCGCGCGGACGCTGGTGATCGGGGTGGTCAACGCCGGCGGCGTCCTGCCGGAGCATTGGATCAGCGTGATCGTCGAAGCGCTGGAAGCCGGGCTCGACGTCGCCTCGGGCCTGCATCGCCGGCTGGAGGAATTTCCGCAAATTGCCGAAGCCGCCCGGCGCCATGGCCGGCAGCTCCACAATGTGCGTATCCCGGGCCAGAGTTTTGCCACCGGCAAGGGCACCAAGCGCAGCGGCCTGCGTCTGCTCACTGTCGGCACCGATTGTTCGGTCGGCAAGAAATATACTGCCCTTGCCCTGGAACGGGAGATGCGGGTCCAGGGGCTCGACGCCGATTTCCGGGCCACTGGGCAAACCGGTATCCTGATTTCGGGGCGGGGCGTGGCTGTGGATGCGGTGGTGGCCGATTTCATTTCCGGCGCCGCCGAATGGATCAGCCCCGATGCCGACCCCCGTCATTGGGACGTGATCGAGGGGCAGGGCAGCCTGTTTCATCCCTCCTTCGCCGGCGTGACCCTCGGGCTGCTGCATGGCGCCCAGCCCGATGCTTTCGTCGTCTGCCATGAGCCGACCCGCACGACCATGCGTGGTGTGCCGGCCGCCTTGCCGAGCATTCGAGCCGTCATCGACGCCACCATCGCCAATGGCCGCCTGACCAATCCGGGCATTCAATGTGTCGGTATCGCCGTCAACACCCAGGCCCTGGACGAGACGGCTGCCAGGGCCTGCCTGGCCGAGATCGGCGAGACCGAGGGCCTGCCCACGACGGATCCCGTGAGGTTCGGTGTGGCCGATATCGTCAGGCGCTTGAGGGAAGTGTTCGACTGACTTGCGCTTGTCGGCGCGATGAGCCGGAGCGTTCCAATCAACCAGGAAGATCTTGCGATGGACTATGTCATTGAACCGCCGCCACAGGCCTTCGTAGCGGTCGCCGGTGAAGCCGCCGTCTTTCCGGTACGGCGCATCTGGTGCGTCGGCCGCAACTACGCCGACCATGCCCGCGAGATGGGAGCCGATCCTACGCGCGAGCCGCCCTTCTTCTTTGCCAAGCCTGCCGATGCCGTCAATCCCGGCGGCCTGTTGCCGTTTCCGAGCCAGACCTCGGATCTGCATCACGAAATCGAGCTTGTGGTCGCCATCGGACGGGGCGGACGGGACATTTCGGTCGAACGGGCGCTCGACCATGTCTATGGCTATGCCGTCGGCCTCGACATGACACGCCGGGACATCCAGGCCGAGGCCAAGAAGCTTTCCAGGCCGTGGGAGCTTGCCAAAGGCTTCGACCAGTCCTGCCCGATCGGCGCCATCGTGCCGGCGGCGCGCATCGGCCACCCCGACAAGGGCAGGATCGAGGCGACGGTCAACGGCAAGGTGCAGCAGTCCGGCGATCTGTCGCAGATGATCTGGTCGGTACCGGAGGCGATCGCCTATCTGTCGCGTTATGTGGCGCTGGCGCCCGGCGATCTCCTGATGACTGGAACGCCGGCCGGGGTCAGCTCGGTGAAGCCGGGCGACACCCTGCGCGGCAGCTGCGAGGGGATCGGGGAGATCGTCGTGAGCTACGAGGAGTGACGGGGCGACGACTTGTTCGCCGCACATTTCCCATGAAAATCCGGGCGGGACCGTAACCACCAAGGCCGCAGCAATCACAAATCCGCCGGAAAAGCCTGCGATTGCTGGGTCGATTCATGTAGATGATAGAGTTGGAATGACGAGGCGCATGATCGGTATTGGCGTTTCGATACTTGCGCTGACAGGAGCGTTCACGGCTTTGCCCGCGATGCTTGATCGCTCGGGGCTCCATCTGCCGTTCAAGGATGAAAAACCGCCTGTTTTTGCCGCCCTTCCGCCTGGTATTCCGCTCGAACAGCGTCACCTTCAACCCATACCGATGTCGGTTCGAACGGTGATGGCAAAAGCAGGCATGAAGAGCGCCGATCCGGTGTTGATCCGCATATTCAAGGCCGAAAACGAGCTTGAAATCTGGAAGAAAGGCGCAGACGGGCGCTTTTCTCTTCTGAAGACATGGCCCATCTGTAGCTGGTCGGGTGAACTCGGGCGCAAAAGGCGCGAAGGCGACCGTCAATCGCCGGAAGGGTTCTATACCCTGACCAAAACCTCGCTCAATCCGCGCTCGGCCTATTACCTTTCCTTCAACCTCGGCTTTCCCAACTCGCTTGAACGTTCCCTTGGCTATACCGGGTCTGCCCTGATGGTGCATGGCGCGTGCCGCTCTGTCGGCTGTTTCGCCATGACGGATGGTGGCATCAACGAAATCTATCCGCTGGTGCGCGACGCCCTGGACGCCGGGCAGCAAACCATTCAGGTGCAGGCTTTTCCTTTCCGCATGCATGCCCGGAACATGGCCGTCAACGCGAGTGGCCCCGACCTGGCCTTCTGGCTGAATCTGAAGGAAGGGTATGATCATTTCGAAGCCACGCGGCGGGAACCAACCGTGGCAAGCTGCGGCGGGCGCTACGTCTTCAACGCCCGCAGCTCGGTCCCGCTGGAGCCGGCAAAGCCGTGTCCTTCGCTGGTTGTCTCCCCGGATACTCTCGCTGCCGTTGCAAAGTACCGTGCCGGAGACGAAGCCGATTTTACCAAGGTGGCGGTTGACGTCGCACCAAGCTGGCGCCGCTGGCTGACTCGATTGGGTGCCAGCCTCTGATCCGGATGGATGTCACTTCAACGGCAGGTTCACGGCCGTCAGCCATTCGGACGGCGGCGCGCTACGCGGGTCGTTGAGATATTCCTCGAAGCAGGGCGCCTCGCCCGGCTGACGCCCGGAATGCGGCAGCCAGCTGTGGTAGAGATAGGCATAGGCGATATCGAGATCGGCATAGGTGCCCTTGTGCACAAGCCGGGCCACGGGGCCGCCGCCAACCTCGCGCCAGGCCATATCCGGGGCGAGCGGGCTATCTTCCGGCACGGCGAGGCCTGCCTCGGAGCGCAGTTCCGCGAGAGGCTTGCTGTCGGGATCGTCATAATAGATGCCGATCATGCGGACGCCTGGGCGCAGCAGGCCGTGGCCGCCAGCCCAGGCGAACAGGCGCTCGAAACTGGCGCCGATCTTCTGGTAGTCGCCGCGATGGGGCAGGGTGACCAGGCGGAGTTTGGGCACAGTCTCGATGGTGACGTCATAGTGCAGGGTTGAGCGCAAAGCAGTGGCACGGGTCATGGCTTGAGATCCTGATGGCTGAAGGACCGGGCGCAGATCCTGGCCCGCACGCCGATAGGCGGCCGGCGGCGAGCCATAGGAGGCCGCAAAAGCGCGGGTGAAGGCCGCCACCGATCCGTAGCCTGCCCGGGTGGCGATGCGTACCAGCGCGTGCTGCGAGCGATTGAGCTCGACGGCGGCACGATGGAGGCGCAGCCGCCGCACAGCCTCTGCCACGGTTTCTCCCGTGACCGCGACGAAAACGCGGTGGAAGTGGTAGGGCGAGAAGCAGGCAATGTCGCTCAGATCGTCGAGTTCGAGCCTGTCGTCGAGATGATCGGCGATATGGCTCATCACCCGTTCGATGCGAGCTGCATAGGCAAGGCTGGTTTCGTGTCGGGTCATGATCTGTCTCCGGTGGCCTCACCCTAGCTGCGCTGATTTGATCATGATTGCGGAGTTGACGAGGGCATGCGCTTCGTTGACTTTGGTCAGCCTTGCTGCCCTAGAGCAAAGCGCGTTTAGACGGAAACGCTGCATTGCTCTCACTCTTTGATCGGACGCGTCTTTGCGATTCTTGGCGATTCCGCCAAATCGCAAAACGCTTTAGAAGCTGCTGTGAACCACCTATCGGACAGATCATGACTGAGATTATCAAGACCGACGTGCTCATCGTCGGCGCCGGGCCTGTCGGCCTGTTCTCCGTATTCGAACTCGGTCTGCTCGATATCAGGGTGCATGTGGTCGACATTCTCGACAAGATCGGCGGCCAGTGCGCCGAGCTCTATCCCGAAAAGCCGATCTACGACATTCCCGGCTTCCCGATCGTGACGGGGCAGGAACTCGTCGACAATCTGCTCAAGCAGATCGAACCGTTCTCGCCCGTCTTCCATCTGTCGCGCATGATCTCCACGATCGAGCGCATCGGTGATCCCCTGTTCCGCGTCACCACGGATGCCGGCGACGTGTTCGAGACCAAGACCGTGGTGATCGCCGCCGGCGGTGGCTCCTTCCAGCCCAAGAAGCCACCGATCGAGGGCATCGAAGCCTATGAGGGCAAGTCGGTTTCCTATGCCGTCAGGCAGATGGAGGCTTTCCGCGACCGCTCCGTGCTGATCGTCGGCGGCGGCGATTCCGCCCTCGACTGGACGCTGAACCTGCAGCCCATCGCCAAGCGCGTGACCCTGATGCACCGCCGCGATGCGTTCCGGGCTGCTCCCCATTCGGTGGAGAAGATGCGGGCCTTGGCTGCAGAGGGGGCGATGGACCTGAAATTCGGGCAGGTCGTCGGCCTGGAGGGAGCGGATGGCCAGCTCTCGGGTGCGGTGATCCGCGAGGATTCCGGCACGGTCTACACCTTGCCGGTCGAGCACATGCTGCCCTTCTTCGGCCTGACCATGAAGCTTGGACCGGTGTCGAGCTGGGGGCTCGATTTGCACAATGACGAATTGGTGCTGGTGTCCACCGAGACCTTCGAGACATCGCAGCCGGGCATTTTCGCCATTGGCGACATCAACTGGTATCCCGGCAAGCTCAAGCTGATCCTGTCGGGCTTCCATGAAGGCGCACTGATGGCGCAGAAGGCTTTCCGCTATATCTACCCAGAGAAACGCTTGACGTTTCAGTACACAACCTCATCGTCTTCCCTGCAAAAAAAACTCGGTGTGCTCTGAACTTTTTGGCATCCCAAGCGTTTGCAATTCGTCAGGGGGCCCTATATCGATTAGGTACATCCGTCCAAGGATGGCTGGGGCGTGCTCTTTCAACTGAGGCGTGACGCCATAACGTCTATTCTGTTCTGTGCGTCAGCTCGGCCAACGGGAGTAGACAAGATGTTCAAGTCGATCGTCGTTCCTGTCGATATTGCAGATCTGAAACTGGCCAGACTCGCCATCGACAGCGCAGTGAAACTTGCCGATACCGCCGGCGCGACGCTGACCCTGGTCCATGTCGTGCCGATCATGCCCCTGATGATGCTGGATACGGTGCCCGTAAGCTTTGAAGGCGAAGTCGCCGAAAAGGCCAAGGGCTCGCTCGCCGATCTCGCCCGCACGGTGCTGCTGCCGGGCGGCCAGGTGCAGAGCGTGGTGCGGATCGGCGGCATCTACCACGAAGTTCTGGCCATCGCCGAGGAACAGCAGGCCGATCTCGTGGTGGTCGGTTCACACCAACCGAGTGTCGCCACCTATCTGCTTGGCTGCAATGCGAGCGCCATCGTACGCCATTCCGGCTGCTCTGTGCTGGTCATCCGTGAGGAGAAGCCACACGCCGAGGAAACCACCGACGATGTGTCGCCGCATTTCGCCTCGGTCGACGATGCCATGCGGGCAGCCTGGGAAGCCGACAAGCTGCATTGAAGCGCGAGACGGCGCCGTTCCTGATGGATTAGGCCTCTGCCTCATAAAAAAGGCGCAGCGAGGCCGCGAAGGCCACAGCCTGTCCCGGGGCGTCGGGCTCTCAGGCGCCGCAGGACGCCATGGCGTCGTCGAGCGTTTTCGAGGCGTCTTCGGTCGGGATCGCTTCCGATCGACCGACCGGCTCACCGGCCTTGTCGAGCACGGCGACGGTGAGATTGCCGCTCCTGCGCAAATCCCTGACATCCTTGGCGGCGAGCAGGGCGGCAACACTCTGTTCGCCATTTCCGGCCGCCTCTACGCTGTCTATCGCAATCTGGCGCCCGGCAATTCTAAGCGATCGCGCCGAGACGGCAGCAGCCCGCATACGTTCGAGATCGAGCGGCGCCAGGGCCTTGAAGGATAGTTCGAGGCGCGCCGTCTTGCTGTCGCGGCAGGCGAGGGCGACACGGAACTGCTCGCTGGCGAATTCCGCGGTTGCCGGCAGGCCCGCGGCCTGGATGAGGGTCCAGCGGCCGTGGCCGGCCGGCGGGATGCCCGGCGAGGCCTTGAGCCCCACGCTCGGCTTGGCGACAGCGGCCATCGGCTGCTCGTTCCCCCTGCCGGTGAGCAGGCTCGAGGTCGTAACGGGTTCATCGGAGGCCGGCAGCAGGGTCGTGGCGACCCCGACCGGGATCCACTGGCTTTCAGGCAGTACGTCGAGGCTGTTGAAGGGGGTGCGCAGGGTGGTGGTGAAGAACGCTTCGTTCACCCCCAGAGTCTTGACGAAATCATAGACACTGACGACCTCGCGACCATAGTCACGCACGATCTGGCCCATTTCGCGGGCATCGAAGCTTTCGCCATCGGTGAATTGCGGCGAGAACTGGTGCACGCCGACCTTCGAGCCCGGCACGACGAAACGCGCTGTACCGCCCAGCATCACCATGGTGCAGGCCGAGAAGCAGCCGGCCTGATTGAAGACCGGCTGGCCGCGCTGAAGGCGGGCCTGGCCGATCACGGTCGTCCATCCGGCCTTGCGGATGCGGCGCCCCATGATCAGGGCAGGTTGCACCTTGCCGCCGATCGACTCGAAAGCGATGATGACCTTCGTCGCATCGCTTGGTGGGAATTGCCCGTCCGCAGGTTCCGCCGGCAGCACACCGCTCAGGCGGTTCTGCGAGAGGAAGACGGCAAAATTTCGCGAGGTTTCGTCGACGATCTGGCCCGAGGCATTGATCACCACGCATCCCGGACAGGATTTGCCGGAGGCAATGATGCTGAATTGCATGGGCTGCGAATCGTCGCCTGCCTGGACCGTGCCGGTTGCTGCGAGCAGGGCGAGAACCGCGAGGCTGGCCGGTTTGCCCGGCCGTGGCATGAATTGTTTCGCAATGGCGGTTGCCTGGCGCAAATCCACGGCCTCTCCGATCCCGTACACAACACTTGGGTGGCAGCCTTCATGGCCGTAAGCGCTGCTTCGTTGCAAGGGTGAAATCGGCGAAATTGCCTTGAATCATGAGACGGTTGGTCGGCGTGACAATCCTGCCACAGCCATCGCTCCTCAAAATTGTGCTGGGGGCTCGATGTGCTTTTTCGCGCGTTCGATGTGTTAACAAAAGGTGATACTCTGCGAAGGTGCATAAGACCGGTCGGGCCATGATGATGCGACGTTATATGTGGGGTCTTTTTCTGCTCGCCGGCCTGCTTGTCGGGGGCGAGGCTCTGGCGGCCCAGAAGGCGGCTCTGGTGATCGGCAACAGCGCCTATCGCTCGGTGACGCCTT
>NZ_JASGFM010000046.1:0-55719 GCF_047605565.1 Labrys sp. (in: a-proteobacteria) | reverse complement strand
GCAGATCCTGATAGGGCACGCCTTCGGCGATCGCATCCTTGAGGATGCGGACGGGGTAGCCGCCCATATCCATGGGACGCGAGGGATTGCTCATCACATGCCCCGATCCAATCCACGTCACGGGACGCAGTTCATCCTTGCCGTCGACGGACACATAGATCTCATAGCCGACCTTGATCTTCTCGACTGCGACTTCGCCTGTGGCCGTACGGATGAGCGTGCCAGCGAGGAAGCAGACAACGGCCAAGTCGGTGATAGTCAGGCTCGTGCCGTCACCACTGATGGTCAGTGGGCCTGGATCGCCAGGGGTGTACGTGCCGGTGTTGAGCGTCTGGCCTGCGATATTGGCTTGCGCGATGATGTTGCCGTTGGCATCACGAACCACAATGCTCTGTCCGCTACCCGTATTCGAAATCTGATAGGTAGCTGCCGCAGCCGAAGTATTCTGGAACTCCAGATGGTTCAGACCATTGTTGGTCGCAAAGCCGTTGATCGTCGTATTTGAGAGATCGATCAGCGTTCCGCCGCCATTGACAGTAAAGGTACCGCCACCGACGCCATAGTTGATGGTCGTACCGGTCAACACGTTGGCAAGATTATTCCCATTGGTGAACGAGCCACCATCCGTCAAATTCACCGTTGAACTGCTCAGGGCATTTGCCAAGATTCCATCAGCAAGACTGGCAGAGCCACCGGTAACATTGATTTGAGTACCGCTAAGAAGAGCAAGCGTACTATTGATCGTGGTAGTACCACCAACATAAATTGTCTGCGGGCCAACCGCGGCCAGGATATTAACGTTACTGTTGGCTACACCGGGCGCGACAACATAAACACTTCCAAGGCTTACGAGAGCGCCCGCGGAACCGCCAGTGGTCGTGATGATGTTACCGCCAGGTACGTTATTTAAGACGGTACCGTTGAGTGCGCCGCCCGAGATAGTAACGTCGCTTTGTCCAAGAATATCCGGATTGCTGATGTCATAGCTGACGCCGCCAGCGTTGGGTCCGAAAATAGGCATTCATTCCTCCTGCATCCGTCGGAATTCCGGCCTGTCCCCCACGGCCACCCGTACTTCCGATTAGGTATCGTGTACGCCTTTTGAAATAGCACGAAAAGTTTGTTTTGCGCAAACATAAACTCGCGACTGCCAACATGTCGACAGGCGATGCGCAAACCGCATTTCTTCGACCCTGTCAGCCGCCGCCTGCGACCGCCGCCTTGACTTGGCCGTAGATGTCGAGATCGGCCTCGAGCAGCACCTCGGTCTCGGGCAGCCTGCGCAGCCGTTCCGCCAGGGCCTGGACCGGCGGCAGCAGGGGCGCGATCTGCACGGCGCCCTGCGGCATGCGCATGATCTGTTCGAGGTCCTCGGCGAAGACATGCGGCCGTTCGCGAATGCCGACAACCCCGGCGCTGGCAAGATTGGCGAGTGCCGTCGCCACGGCGCCGCGCGGCAACAGCGCGTCGAAGCCCTCGGCAGCAAGCTGGCGCGCAAGCGGGTTGGACAGGATTGAAATCACCGGACCCGGCATCTCGGCGAAGGCCTTCACCAATCCCTCCTCGTCCGTCTCGAGGTCGGCGACGAAATCGATGGCGGGCTTGAAAACGGAGAGATCGCGCTGGCCCAGCAGGGCATCGCCATATTTGGGTACCAGCTTGAGGGCCATCAGCCGCTCGGCCAGTTCGTAATAGGGATCGTGCAGCAGGGTCACCCAGGTGAAGCGCTCATGAATCAGCGCGTCATATTGCCTGAGCGTGAGCCGCCCGCTGACATAGAGCGAGGTGGTGTTCAACAAATGGAAGATCTGGGTCGCCGTCTCGCTTCCCAGCCGCTCGATGCCGCGGTGGAAATAGTTGAAATGCTGCTTGAGCGCCGCATCGAGCCCCCAGAGCGGAAACAGATGGGTCTCCAGCCGGAACAGACGGTTGGGCAGGCCGGGAGCGTCCAGATTGCGGCGATAGATCAGGATGCCGCTTTCCTCGTCCACCACTTCGACATAGCGCATGGCGCCGAGGCCGGGCACATTGGCATCGTTGAGCAGGAAGCCGCACAGGCCGTTGAGGTGGCGCCCCGCCGTGACCAGGGCCGGGCGCGGCTCGCTGCAGCGGATGCGGGCCGCCACCTGGCCGTCGACGAGGACATGCAGGATCGGCGTCTTCTCGAAATCGTCCGGGACGACATAGCCGGTGATCTCGCCGCCCTCGTCCGATTCGATGTTGAACAGCATGTCCTCGCCCGATTTCCAAGCTGGTTTTTCGGCCGCACGGGCCTCACCACAGGAGCGACTCTTCCTCCAGCACCCGCAGGAGATATTTGCCGTAGCTGCTGTTCTCGACCTTCTTGGCGAGGTGGCGCAGTTGATCGGCATCGATCCAGCCGCTGGAAAAGGCGATCTCCTCCGGGCAGGCCAGGCGCACGCCCTGCCGGTGCTCGAGCACGCGCACGAACTCGGCGGCCTGCAGCAGGCTGTCGGGCGTGCCGGTGTCGAGCCAGGCATAGCCCCGCCGCATGCGCTCCACATGCAGGCTGCCTCGCTCCATATAGATGCGGTTGACGTCGGTGATCTCATACTCGCCGCGCGCCGAGGGCTTGATGGTCCGGGCGATGTCGACCACCTCGGCATCGTAGAAATACAGCCCCGTCACCGCCCAGTTGGATTTGGGCTGCCTGGGCTTCTCCTCGATCGAGGTCGCCACCGCCTTTTCGTCGAAGCCGACCACGCCATAGCGCTCGGGATCGGTGACGTGATAGGCGAACACGGTGGCCCCCTCGCGGCGGGAGACGGCAGAGCGCATCAGGCCGGGCAGGCCGGCCCCATAAAACAGATTGTCGCCCAGGATGAGCGCCGAAGGCTCGCCCGCCACGAAGTCGGCCCCGATCACGAAGGCCTGGGCCAGGCCGTCCGGGCGCGGCTGCTCGGCATAGCTCAGCTTCAGGCCCCATTGCGAACCATCGCCGAGCATCTTGCGGAACAGCGGCAGGTCATGCGGGGTGGAAATCAGCAGGATTTCGCGAATACCCGCCTGCATGAAGGTGCTGAGCGGGTAATAGATCATCGGCTTGTCGTAGATCGGCAGCAACTGCTTGGAGGTGATGCTGGTCATCGGATAGAGCCGGGTGCCACTGCCGCCGGCCAGTATGATACCGCGCATTCTCAATAACTTCCTTGATCAAAAACACCACGGGCGGCCGATTGCGAAGGCCGTTAGGACGAAGCAAGAGGAGAAACGGGAGAGGGTGAGCCTGCGCCGGCACGCCCCGCCTGCAGGCGCGATACGCAGTCGCCGACCGAGGCGTGCCAATCTGGCAAGGCGATGCCGTAACGCTGCTGCAGCCTGGCCGTGTCCAGCCTTGAATCGGCAGGGCGGCGGGCCGGCGTGGGATAGTCCTTGGTCTCGATGTGCCTGACGCGGGCCGAGGGGCCACCCGACGATGCCGATGCCGCAAACACCGCCTCGGCGAGATCGGCCCAGCTCGCCTCACCGCTACCGGCGACATGAAACACGCCGAACAAGGGTGAGGCCGCCGCCTTCTCCTCGACGACCTTCCGGGCGATCCGCAACAGCGTCTCGGCAAGATCGAGGGCATAGGTCGGGCAGCCGAACTGGTCGGAGACGACGCCGACCTCGTCGCGCTCGCCGGCGAGCCGCAGCATGGTCTTCACGAAATTCTGGCCATGGGGCGAGTAGACCCACGAGGTGCGGCAGATCACGTGGCGCGGATTGGCGGCGGCGACGCGCAGCTCGCCTTCATGCTTGGATGCACCATAGGCGCCGAGTGGACAGACCCGATCCTCCTCGCGATAGGGATGGCCTGCGGCGCCGTCGAAGACATAGTCGGTCGAGACATGCACGATCGGCACGCCGAGCCGTTGCGCGGCCTCCGCGACGAGCCCTGCGCCGACGGCGTTGACCGCATGGGCCTTCTCCGGTTCGCTCTCGGCCCGGTCGACCGCCGTATAGGCGGCGGCATTGATGACCGCATCCGCCCCGGATGCGAGGAGCGCCTCAGGAATGCTCGCCGGCGCGGCCAGATCGAGCCCGGGCCGGCCGAGACAGACGATATCCACGCCAGAGGATGCGCCAACGGCCTGCAGAGAGCGAGCCAGCTGCCCTTCCCTGCCCGTCACCACAATACGCATCACGAAACCTCCTGGATCCGGACTGCCGGCAGGCTCAGGCGCTGACGAGCCCCAGCCGTTCGCCGGCATAGACCCCCGAGCGGATCGGGCGCCACCACCAATCATTGTCGAGATACCACTGCACCGTATGCCGGATGCCGGATTCGAAGGTCTCGAGGGCGCGCCAGCCCAGATCCGCCTCGAGTTTGCCGGCATCGATGGCATAGCGCTGGTCATGGCCGGGGCGGTCCGGCACGAAGGCGATCAAATCCCGCCGCGGACGCGAACCGGCGACGAGCCCGTCCAGGACGTCGCAAATGGTCTCGACCACGCTCAGATTGCTGCGCTCGCTGCGCCCACCGACATTATAGGTCTCTCCCGGCCGGCCCGTCCGCACGATCGTCCACAGGGCACGGGCGTGGTCCTCGACGAAAAGCCAGTCACGCACATTGCTGCCATCGCCATAGACCGGCAATGTGCGTCCCTCCAATGCGTTGAGGATGACGAGCGGGATGAGCTTTTCTGGAAAATGATACGGGCCGTAATTGTTCGAGCAGTTGGAGATCAGCACCGGCAGGCCATAGGTGCGCATCCAGGCTCGGGCAAGATGGTCGGACGCCGCCTTGCTGGCCGAATAAGGCGAGCTCGGATCATAGCGCGTGGTCTCGGTGAAGAGGCCGTCGCTGCCGAGCGAACCATAGACCTCGTCCGTGGAGACATGCAGGAAACGGAACGCGTCACGCTCCCGGCCCGAAAGCGTACGCCAATAGGCGCGCGACGCTTCCAGCAGGGTGTAGGTCCCCACGATATTGGTCTGGATGAAGTCATCGGCTCCGGCGATCGAGCGGTCGACATGGCTTTCGGCGGCCAGATGCATCACCGCGTTCGGGCGAAAAGATGCCATGACGGCATCCAGCTTCAGCCTGTCGGTGATGTCGCCGCGCATGAAGCGATAATTTCGTGAGCCAGCTATCGAGCGCAGAGAATGAGGATTGCCCGCATAGGTGAGCTTGTCGAAGTTGAGCACCTCGACGTCCCCCTCCCCCACCAGCAGGCGCACCACGGCCGAACCGATGAAGCCTGCACCGCCTGTCACCAGAACACGCATCATGCGACACCTTCCTGTTCGGAGTTGTAATGAAATTGAGCCGGCAAGTCTTTCAGGAGCGGCAACCCCTGGTCCTTGGCCGAAAGCACGGGGCCCTGTGGCAGCACGGGCCATTCGATGCCGATCGCAGGATCATTCCACAGAATGCCGCCATCGTCGTCGGGGCTGTAGTAATTGGTGACCTTGTAGGCAACCAGCGTGTCCGGCTCCAACGTGCAATAGCCATGGGCGAAGCCGACAGGCACCCACAGCTGGTCGCCATCGACCCCGTCCAGGCGGGCCGAGACATATCTGCCGAAGGTCGGCGAGCCCTGGCGGATATCGACCGCCACGTCGAGTATCGCACCGCGGATGACACGAATCAGCTTGCCCTGCGCCATCGGCGAACGCTGAAAATGCAAGCCTCGCAGCGTACCCGCGGCGCCGGACAAGGCCTCGTTGTCCTGAACGAATTCTACTTCGGCAACCTGCTGGCAAAACCCGCGCGCACTGAACACTTCCGAGAAGTAGCCGCGGGCATCACCAAAACGTCGAGGGCGAACTCGCACGACTTCAGGGATGGCCAGGCGCTCGACAATCATCATACTAGCACTCACCAGAACTTTAAATGATGTATTTGATGCAAGACATTCATGTCAAGTCTATATTTTAAGCCAAAATGAACAATATAGTATAAAAATCGATTTACATTAATCTACGTCATGAATCAAACGACAAGAATTCAAATCAAGTAAAACTGTCATTAAATTTTAGTATATAACACATAAAATAGAAGTTTTTGGGAGGTAAAATACTGCTTTCAAATACAAAATATACAGACATAAAATACAATTACACCGCAAAAATCCCGAAAGTTTGCGGACAACTCACTCGCTTCACTACATAAGTCGTACAAGTAAGTTCATTTACGCCAGGGAATAATACTCCAAATAGGGGTTCATTTCAAAATATCGGATGAAGTCTGAAAATAAATTTAATCTAAATTATAATAATATTTAAGCGGATATGACAACATCAATCGAATTAGCTCTTCTATGACAACAGATCATATAATTTAAATTTGTCACTATGCTCGAAATTTCATAATAAAATTTCACCATTTGCTTAAGTTTATTGATTTATCCGGGTGTTTTGGGTGCGCTCATTTCACTTGAAAGGTTTACCTGATCGCAATCAGATGCGCCACCACCCGCTCAAAACAATTGAAGTAGTATCGGTTGTGCATTCCGGCTGGCAGCCCCCGAGTACTTTCCGGACACAGACGCAAGAACAATGGCATGCGAAACAACGGCATACGACGAGTGGGCTGCCCCGATACTACCGCCTGGCTCGAAAGATCAGGGGCAGGGCGGGAAACCAGGCAGCAAGGCCGGCCGCGCGGATGGCGGTGCCATGGTGACGCGCAATGCCCCCGGCCGCAGTCTCAATCCGCAAGGGGATGCAGATCGCGCACCATCGACTTCACGCGCTCGTCCAGCACATGCGTGTAGATCTGCGTCGTCGCGATGTCGGCATGGCCGAGCATCATCTGCACGGAACGCAGATCCGCGCCGTTCTGCAGGAGATGACTGGCAAAGGCATGACGCAGCACGTGCGGGCTGATGCGGTCGGCACGAATACCGACGCTCGCCGCCAGCATCTTCAGTTCCCGCGCGAAATGCTGGCGCGTGAGATGGCCGCTCTCGCCGAAGGACGGGAACAGCCAGGGCGAAGTTCCTTCCCTGCCCGCCTGCGCGAGCAGGCCGAGATAGGCCTGCATGGCTCGCTGGGCCGCTTCGGTGAGCGGCACCAACCTTTCCTTGGCGCCTTTGCCGACCACATTCAGCATGGCGAGCCCGGGCCGCGCCGCGGTGCGCTTGAGACTGACGAGTTCCGAGACACGCAGCCCCGAGGCATAAAGCGTCTCGAGCAAGGCGCTCATCCGCGCCGCCCTCAGACGCTCCGACAATGGACGGGCAGCATCCTCGATCCCCTCGGCCGCCGCCGCCAGCATGCGATCGACCTCGGCCACATCCAGTACCTTGGGAAGGGCACGCCCACGCTTCGGCCCGTCGAGCACACCGGTCGGGTCATCGGTACGGAAGCCTTCGGCATAGAGGAATTTGTGCAACTGCCGGATCGCCGACAGATGGCGCGCCAGCGTGGTCGCCTTGAAGCCGAGATCACTGAGGGCGGCGAGATGCGCCCGCGCCTCATCGGCGCCCGCCGTGGCGATCGCGGCGCCCCGCCCCTTCAGAAAATCACTATAGTCGGTGAGATCGCGGCGATAGGCCTGCAGCGTGTTGTCGGCGCCACCGCGCTCGGCGGACACCATGTCGAGAAAGGCATTGATCAGGCGAGCGTCGCTGGCGGGCTTGGACATGGCACCAGCCTAAGCCCACCGAGGTTAACAGCCGGAAAACCGCGCCGTATGGCACCCGCTCAATAGCCGAGCGCCGCGCGCAGCTCCGTCTTGGCCGGAGCGAACTCTGCCTTGAAATCATCCTGGCGCAAGATGGTTGCGGCGATCACCGAACCGGAGATGCGGCCCATCTCGATGTCGGAAGGATAGTGGATGCCGGCGACCAGACGGCTATGGCCATAGTCCCAGGCCCGCGCCATGATCTCGGCGCGCTTCTCCGGCACCATGTCGGCGAGGACGATCCCCATCAAGGTGCCCAGCGTGGTATGGCCGGAGGGATAGGCGCCCGAGTTCGACAGCTTCACCACCGGCTTGACGATATCGCTCACCATATGCGGGCGCGGCCGGTTGAGGATCTTCTTGGCAGGATCGACGACAGCCGCCTCCGTCTCGACCACACGGTCGAAGAAAGCCGAGAATTTGGGTAGCTTGTCCTTGTCGAATTTGGGACCGAACAGCTCGCCGGCGAAGCGCCAGACCGTCTCCTCGTCGTCGGCCTTGGCATGGGCGACCATCTCCGGCGTACGCTCGACCTGAAGGGTGAGGATCTCGGCTAGTTCGGCCTTGGTCTTGTCGGAGTCCTTGGCCGGCGGCGGCGGCAGGATGGTGACGAGATCGATGATCTTCGCATCGGTGAAGGGCTTGGCATCCTCGGCCTTCGCGGGGGCGAAGGCAGCAAGAGCCAGCAAGGCGGCAGCGGCGAGAATCGTGCGCATGGGGCGCTCCTGTGGGTGGGGGCGCCGTCCGATTGGCAGTGGTCGATGACAACGCCGTGACGTTGCCGGGCCGCAGCTCAGAAATAAAGCGGATGATCCTCCAGGGCCAAGGCGATCACCCTGAGCGAAGCAGCCGCCTGCAGATGCGCGTTGGGACTGGTTTCCTTGACGATCTCGGCCGCCAATCCCCTCAGGGATACGATCATGTCGCGCAACAGCTTGGCATGCGGAATGCGGATGGCGAGGAGACCGGCGACACGCACCAGCATCTCCGAGACGGCGGCGGCATGGTCGGGCTCGATCAGGCCTTCGCGCAGGAAGCGGCGCAGGCGCAGGATCTCCAGCCCCATGGTCACCGCGGCCAGGCTCCCGTCCAGCACATATTGGCCCTTGCTGCCCACGCGCTCCAGCGGTGCCATCAGCTGGTTGATGCGATCATAGGCAAGGCTCTCGAAAGCCGAAGGCTTGGGCAGGCGCTCATGCAGGCAAAGCCGGGTAAGATCGGCCCGGAAAGCCTCGACCACGCGCTCGACCACGCTTTGCGGCCGGCGGGGCAGCACCACGGCGAACACGGCAAGGCTGAGCAACCCACCGCCAAGCACCGCGATCGCCGCATTCATGAACAACCAGGGCTCGGCCACCATGGGCTGGCGCGGGTTGAGAAAGAGCAGGAAGTTGATGGCGAAGGCCGTGGCGATCGGCGTGAAGCGCGGATTGGCCATGCCCAGCGCCGCCGGCAGCAGCACCAGCCCGATCAGCGCCAGCAGCCAGGGGAGCCCCGGCAGGTGGGGCAGCATGAGCTGGCCGACCAGGAAGGCGAACGGCACCGAATAGGCCGTGCCCTTGAGGAAGTCCCAGGCCGACCGCAGCGGATTGGGCATGGTGGCGAACAGGCTCGACATCACCGCCACCATCACCGCCGCGCCGGCGAGGTCGGCCCAGCGCGTGGCGATCCAATAGGCGGTGACGATGGTGGTGGCGATCGCCGCCCTGATGGCGTTGACGGCCGCCACCTCATAGTCGCGATCGATGGTGAGGGCCGGCAGCTTCCATTGGCCGGGTGGGTCGGGCGCCCGCAGCCGCAGGGCGGCCAGTCCCTCCAGCACCTGGCGGATGGCGGTAAGGAACTCGATCAGCAAAGTGATGCGAGCCGCCGCCGCGGCGCGGTCCTCGTGCGGCTGCAGCGGTGCGCCACGCATCGCCTCGGACTCACGGCAGAATTCCTCGATCTGCCTCAGCCAGGGGCGGACATCCTGGGTGAGCCAGTCGCCCTGGGCGATGCCGTCCAGCATGGTCCTGATGCGGTTGAGCAGCGGGCGCCAGCTCGAATCGGGCGCGCTGGCATGGGCAAGCAGCGTGTGCACGGCCGAGATGGCCGAGAGCATGTGGCCGATCGTGTGCCGTGCCATGCGCCCATGCGTGACCAGGCTGGGCGCTTCCAGGCGGGCATAGGCGCGCATGCCTGCCAGCGCCTCGATATCGACGATCAGGCGCTGGTAGCGCGTGTCGAGCTCGGCCTTCGCCGTGCCGCCGATCGCACCGGCCCCATAGCGGGCAATGTCCCTGAGGCTGGCGCCGGCCCGTTCCACCAGTACGTCGCGCGCGAGTTGCGGCAGCAGGAAGCGGCTGGCCAGGCCGGCGCAGACGATGCCGAGCATGATTTCGATGCAGCGCGCCACCGCCAGTTCGTTGACGAGATGAGGATTGTCGAAAGCCGGCAGGCCGATGATGGCGGCCGTATAGCCGGCCAGTACCGCCCCATAGGCTTCGGGGTTGCGCAGGGTCGAGGCCACGAAGGTGCACAGGCCGATCCAGGCGGCCAGCAGCCCCAGGAAGAACAGGTGCTCGCTGCCCGTGAGCTTGACCATCGCCACCGAGGCAAGGGCGCCGATCAGCGTGCCGGCCAGCCGGAACAGCCCCTTGGCGAGCACCATGCCGGCGACGGGCTGGCTGACGATATAGACGGTCATCATCGCCCATTGGGGCTGTTCAAGCCCGAGCGCATAGGCGATCGCCAGGGCAACGAGCCCGACTGCGGTGGTGCGGAATGCGAAGATCCAGTCGGCCCGCGGCGGCATGGCCAGATGCGGCAGGCTGAGCGATGGACGGGCAGGCAGGAAATTCGAGCGAGGCATCACACCGGCCATACAGGGTTTGTCGCTGATTTGGTACCCGATCATGGCGCGCGATGATGAAGAGCATGCTGCCGCTGCGAGGCGCAAGCTGCTGTCATGAGAATAGGAAACGATCGTTTCCGAACCTGTTCCGGCCTCACCAGATCCCGGGCAGCATGCGATAGCGCACGCTCCGGGCGTAATCGGCATAGCCTGGCAGGCCTGTCATCAGGGTGCGTTCCTCGATGCGCGAGCGGAGCGCGAACGCCAGGAAGAACACCGGCATCATCGCAAGCCCCCACCAGGAGCCGATCAACAGCGGCGTGCCGATGAAATAGAGCATGACGCCGGCATACATGGGATGGCGGACAAAGGCATAGGGGCCCGTCGAGACCACATGATGGTGACGCTCGGCCTGCACCTTGACCACTGGCGCGGCGAAGGAGTTTTCGCGAAACACCCACATGACGAAGAGCGTGGAAGCCAGATAGAGCACGAGCCCGACGGCCTCGAGCGGGAGGGGCATGGTGGGGGCCCGTAGGCGCCGTTCGAGCCCGATCACCACGAACCAGACCACGGCGACCACGAGGAAGACCAGCATGAACCATTTGTCCGCGCTGGGTTGCTCGGGAGCTTTCAGCCTCATGCGTTCGGCCAGCAGGCCCGGATCGGTCCAGGCAAGCCACAAGCCGGCGGCAAGGCCGACAATCAGGGAAACAACCAGGTAAAACCAGGCCGCGGTCCAAGCCAGAGTGCCCGCGGAGAGGAACAGCACCAGGCCCATGATGCCGACGAACACCAGGTTTTGCAGGACCAGTTTGACGATCATGGCCATTGTCCCCATGCGGCAACGGCATCATCCCGCAGGTATTGGGCGAAAATGCAGTTCTCGGAACACCCAACGGGAAACAGGGCCGCTCCCGCCCCGAAACCGCCAGCATGCGAGCAGGCTAGGGCTTGGCCGGCTCCTTCGGCGGCTCCAGGTTCCTGAGCGGAATATCCTGGCTCATCGGCCGCGTCGCCGGCTTCACGAATGTGCCCAGGGCATAGACGAGGCCGAACCCGGCCAGGCCCAGCAGCAGGAGAATGACAAGGAAACGGAAGAGGCTGGGCATGAGGATCCTGAAACGCAACGGTGCCAGGATAGTGCGCGATTGAGGGCAGCACCATGGCGTTGTGCCCTCCGCTTACCCGTGAGGCTCTTGCATCGAGGCCCCTCTCCGGTTCATTAGAACGATGGACTTGTTGATGCAGGACGATATGAGCGGCTTTGCGACACCCCCTGTCCCGGCCGAGCGCGAGAAGAAAATGGCGGAAGCCCTCGCGGGGCGGTCGGTCGTGCTGGTGGGCATGATGGGTGCGGGCAAGAGCGCCGTCGGCCGGCGCCTGGCGGGCCGGCTCGGCCTCGAATTCCGCGACGCCGATACCGAGATCGAGGAAGCCGCCCAGAAGACCATTTCGGAAATCTTCGCCTCGGATGGGGAAGCCTTCTTCCGCGACAAGGAACGCCGCGTCATCGCAAGGCTGCTTGCCTGCGACAAGCCGATCGTGCTGGCGACCGGGGGCGGCGCCTATATGAACGAGGAGACCCGCACCCTCATCGCCCGCTGCGGTATCTCGATCTGGCTGAAGGCGGAACTCGACGTGCTGATGCGCCGCGTTCGCCGCAAGCCGACCCGCCCGCTCCTGCAGACACCCGATCCGGAAGGCACGCTGCGCAAGCTGATCGAAGTCCGCTATCCCATCTATGCCGGCGCCGATGTCACCGTGCTGTCGCGCGACGTCGCCCAGGAGACAGTGCTCGAGGACGTCGTCACCGCCCTCGAACATCATCTATCGACAGAAAGATCGGACAAACCGGCATGAGCCAGCCCATCGTCGTTCCCGTCGCGCTGGGCGCGCGCTCCTACGAGATCGCCATCGGCCCGGGCCTCCTCGCCGAGGCTGGCCAACGCATTTCCGCCCTCGTGCCCAAAGCGCGCCTCGCCATCGTCACCGACGCCAATGTCGCGGCCCTGCACCTGGCGACATTGACGGCGAGCCTGGATGCGGCCGGGCTCGAGCACCAGACCATCACGGTCGCGCCCGGCGAGGCGTCCAAGAGCTTCGCCACCTTCGCCGAGGTCTGCGAAGGCCTGATCGCCACCCGCGTCGAGCGTGGCGATCTCGTCGTCGCCTTTGGCGGCGGCGTGATCGGGGACCTGGCCGGCTTTGCGGCCGCCGCCGTCCGGCGCGGCATGCGCTTCGTGCAGATCCCCACCAGCCTGCTGGCGCAGGTCGATTCTTCGGTCGGCGGCAAGACCGGCATCAATTCCCGCCACGGCAAGAACCTGGTCGGCGCCTTCCATCAACCCAGCCTGGTGCTGGCCGATACGCAGGTGCTCGACACCCTCTCCAGACGCGAATTCCGCGCCGGCTATGCCGAGGTCGCCAAATATGGCCTGATCAACGACGCCCCCTTCTTCCACTGGCTGGAAAACAACTGGCAGGACGTGATGGCCGGCGGGCCGGCGCGCGTCGAGGCCATCGCCACCTCCTGCCGCTCCAAGGCCGGCATCGTCGCCCGCGACGAGACGGAGACCGGCGAGCGGGCCCTGCTCAATCTCGGCCACACCTTCGGCCATGCGCTGGAAGCGGTCACCGGCTACAATTCCGCCCGCCTGGTGCATGGCGAAGGCGTTTCGATCGGCATGGTTCTGGCCCATGAATTCTCGGCCCGGCTCGGCCTGTGCTCGCAGGAAACGCCCTCGCGCGTCGCCGCCCATCTTGCCACAGCCGGCCTGCCCACCCGCATCGACCAAGTGCCGGGCGGCGCCGGCACGGCGGGCGAGTTGATGAACGCGATCCTGCAGGACAAGAAGGTCAAGCGAGGCAAGCTCACCTTCATTCTCACCCGCGGCATCGGCGAAAGCTTCATCGCCAACGACGTCGACCCCAGTGCCGTGACGGGCTTCCTGGAAGAGAAGCTCGCCGACGCCGGCAAGCTGGGAGCGTGATGATGTCTGAACCGTCATTGCGAGCGCAGCGAAGCAATCCGGATTTGGCCCGCCATGAAGATCCGGATTGCTTCGCTGCGCCCGCCATGACGATCTCTTTCCTTGGGCCGAGCCGGAAGTAACCCATGCATCCCGAGGCCTGGTACTCGCTCTTCATCGTCTTCCTGCTCCTGCTGGCGGGCTTTTTCTTCGCGGGCTCGGAAACCGCGCTCACCGCCGCCTCGCGGGCCAGGCTGCTGTCGCTGGAGAAGAATGGCAGCCAGCGCGCCAAGATCGTCAACAAGCTGCTCGACATCCGCGAGGCGATGATCGGCTCGCTCCTGGTCGGCACCAGCATCGTCAACACCGCCGCGGCGGCTTTGACGACTGGCATCCTGCTCGACATTTTCGGCGATGTCGGCATCTTCTACGCCACCATCGTCATCTCGGTCCTGACCATCATCTTCGTCGAGATCCTGCCCAAGACCATCGCCATCAACTATCCCGAGAGCTTCTCCCTGGCGGTCGGTTGGCCGGTCCGGCTGGTGGTGCTGATCTTCTCGCCGGTGACGGGCCTGCTCGGCTGGCTGGTGCGCGCCATCCTACGCCTCGTCGGCCTGGAAGTCGGCAAGCACCCCTCCTTGCTCTCGGCCACCGACGAATTGCGCGGCACCGTCGACCTCCTGCACAAGGAAGGCTCGGTGGAGAAGACCGACCGCGACATGTTCGGCGGCCTGCTCGATTTGCAGGAGCTCACCGTCGACGACGTCATGGTCCACCGCACCAAGATGTTCTCCGTCGACCTCGAAGAGGGGCCGGCCCAGATCGTGCAGAGCGTGCTCGCCGCACCCTATACCCGCATCCCGGTATGGAAGGAGAGCCCCGAGAACATCATCGGCGTGCTGCATGCCAAGGACCTCCTGCGTGCCCTCGACGCCGCCGGCAACGATCCCCTCAAGCTCGACATCGAGGAGATTGCCCTGCCGGCCTGGTTTGTGCCCGACACCACCTCGCTGGTCGACCAGCTGCGCTCCTTCCGCCGCCGCAAGCAGCATTTTGCCTTCGTGGTCGACGAATATGGCTCGGTGCTCGGCATCGTCACGCTGGAGGACATCATCGAGGAAATCGTCGGCGACATCTCCGACGAGCATGATCTGGTGGTGACGGGCGTGCGCCCACAGGCGGACGGCGCCGTCAATGTCGACGGCTCGGTGCCGATCCGCGACCTCAACCGCGCCATGGACTGGACCCTGCCGGACGAAGAGGCCACCACCATTGCCGGCCTCGTCATCCACGAGGCCCGCACCATCCCCGAGGCCGGCCAGACCTTCACCTTCCACGGCTACCGCTTCCAGGTGCTGAGGAAACAGAAGAACCGCATCGCCTCGCTCAGGATCACGCCGATCGTGCCGGAGGCGCCGGACGCGTGAGAGTGGCCCCCGAGAGGCATCCGCCTCGTCACTGAGCCTGATCCATACGCCTTACTCGGTCCCAACCGTCATTTGCTTGAAGACCTCATCCCGCCTTACCAGCAGGTGGAAGAGAGCTGCCGCGATGTGAACCAGGACCAGCGCAAAGAAGGCCATTGCCAGATAGAAATGAGCATCCCAGAGCAGGGCATGCATTTCGCGGCTGGCCGGCAGGATCGCAGGCAGGCGCAGGCCGCCCGCCAGGACGATCGGGTAACCCGCCGCGGACATCATCGCCCATCCGATCAGCGGCATCCCGATCATCAGCAGATAGAAGGCCAGATGCGACAGATAGGCCGCCAGCTTCACGGGCGCCGGCAGATCATAGGGCAAGGCAGGCGCGCCTTTTCTCAGCCGGACCGCCAGCCTGAGGAGCGCCAGCACCAGAATGGCGACGCCGAGGCTCTTGTGAATTGAAATCAGGGAGAGATAGTCCGGCCCGATCGTCCGCACCATCGCCACGCCGATGAACAGCATGGCAAGAATGCAAATCGCCATCACCCAGTGCAACAGTCGCTGCAGGAGCGAGAAGGAGCCGCTGGCCGCTGTCATTGCTGTGCTCCCTGCTGGGTGGGATAGCTGCCGGCTTCGGCCGTTCGCCGGTCGAACGAGACGGCGTAGGCCGCCGAACGGGCGGCCGGGAATGGATCGTCCGAGGTGCGCATGCCGTCGGGAAGCACGGTCGGATCGAAGTTGATGTCCCGGCACGGCCCATGATCCTCGGCGAGGATCTGCGTGGCGGATAGCGTTCCCACCTCCACCGTCTTTCGATCATCAGGCCAGGCCTTGCTCGGATCCGCGGTGGGATCGCCCGGATTGGCCAGGGTGACGACCATCTTCCATTGCACGGGTCCCGCCTTCACCCGTTCCGCGATTTCCTGCTCGAGGAAATCGGCGTTGCGCTTGGCCAGATCGTCCGGCGCAAGGGCACTGGCAGCGACCGTGGGAACCAATGACCAGCGCACCGCCTGCTCCGCGCCCGCTGCATTCGTGAAGATGAAGCTGTTCAGGCTGTTGAAACGGTCCTCGGCATAGCTTGCCGTCCATGGTGTAGCCTTGGCCCAGCCGCCAAACGCCGCGATTTCGGGATGGGCACCGGCAAAACGCTTCATCGCCTCCGGATCCTTGCTCGCCGAGGCGATGAGGAGCTCGTAGAACGCCTGTGGCGTGGAAACCGGGAAGAAGGGCGGGTCTATCATGGCGCTGCGCCATTGCTGGCCGTCGGCTCCGGTGATCTGGATGCCAAGTCCCCTCACCCGGACCGTGGCATCGTTGGCCTTCGGGTCCGGCGTGCCGAGATTGAGGCGCCCGACGACCGCATAGCTGCCGGCCGCCAGCATGCTGGCCTTCGACAGGCTGGCACCTGACCCATTCGCCTCGAACTGCCCCGTGAAACAGATGCCCTTGGCATGATTGCGCCGGTGGCCGAGCGCCGGCCCGGTGGCGGGCGCCAGGGCATCGACGAGTTTCTGCGAGGTGAGAGCCTGGGGTGAAAGCCACCCGGCAGTGTAGGCAAAAGCAGCGCCTCCACCTGCGACGACCACCCCAATAATCGCAAAAGATAACCAGGTAGAATAGGAGGACGCCGGACTTGATGACATCACAACTCCTTAAGCCGAATTCCGACACGATAAAAAGAAAAGATAATTTCTTCCTCAACTGTCGAAGAATTTCTTATTCTTCATCCGAGGATGGAGGCAAGTCAAGCAGACATGGCGACCAATACTCGTCGCATCCCGCGCCACAGGCAACGGCGGCAAATTCATGATGACGCACGTTAGTGATGACGCACGTTAGTGATGACGCACGCTTGGCGCCCCTCTTTCGATATCGAGTTGACTTGATAGCATTCCTCCACGCCGGAAACACGCAGTGAGGTCATCCGTGCGTCTGAAATTCGCGTGAACGATCAAGCTTGCGGATATGCGCGGCGGGATCCCGAAGGCTATCGATCTGTTTCCGAGATCCGATATGCCGAGGCCGCACATTTCTCCTTTCCCGGCCTCGCATGGCCACATCAAGCGGGTCCGCCTCCCTCTTCCCCTCCCCTTTGTGCCCTACGTCACACGCCAGTTGCCGACACCGGAGTGCGCCCTTTAAACTTGGCTCGATTTCCCCTATTTGGTTGCTCAACAGTCAAAGCGTCTTCCGAATTGGCGCAATCGCCAAGAATTGCAAAGACGCTCCAAGCCAATCCGTTGGATTGGCTTGGCAACAACGAACCCGGAGCAGACAAGCGTTCGGCATGAACGCCGCACGCTCCGGGGTGGCCAACCCAGGGGAGAGCCGCATGGCCGAGTTCGACGCCGCGATCAAGTCCGCCGAAGCTGAAATCAAGGCGGCCCAGGCCAAGATTTCCGAGGTCAGCTCGAAGATCGAGCTCGCCCATTCCAAGATGGAGAAGGGCGAGGACATCTCCATCGATATCCAGAACGCGACGCTCGACGACGTTCACGCCCATTCCAACGCGATGAACGCCAACATCGCCGAGCTGATCATGGGCCTGGACGATGTCACCGCCGGCTTCTCCAAGGAATTCGACGCCATGCGCGAGAAGTCCGGCTGGGAGAGCTTCGTGGGCATCTTCTCCTCCGCCAAATCGGACTCCATGCGCGAGGAGCGCCTGCGCGCCGCCTCCATCGACGACAAGCTGCAGGACCTGATCTCCAAGTCCGACATCATCGTCAATCTGCTGCAGAGCCAGCTCGGCGTGCTCAACGACCACAAGACCCGGGTCGAGAAGAATCTGTCCGGCACCCTGTCCGATCGCGAGAGCACCGTGGCGGACCTGGAGAAGATCCGCGCCCAGGTCCTGGCCATGGATCCGAAGATCATCGATCTCGAAAACAAGATCTCGATGGAGCAGGATGCCGCCGCCCGCACGCGGCTGGAGACCGAGCTTGCCCAGACCAATGCGGCCTACAACAATCTCGTGCAGGAAGAGCAGGTCAAGCTGGCGCAGTCGCAGACGCTGGAGCGCTATATCGAGCAGGGCAAGAGCTGGGTCGACAGCCTGCAGAACCAGGCCGCCACCCAGATGGTGCTGATCAACAAGCTGCAGACCGACACCAAGCAGCGCGTGGTGCTCTATGATGCGCTCACCAAGTCGCTCAAGACGGCCCAGCAGCAGGACGTCGCCCACCGCATCAACGAGATCGGCGTCAAGACCGACCAGGAAGCCCAGGCCGCCATGGCCGCCATCGGCTCGGCCACCAACCAGCGCATGGCCGAGATGATGGAAAAGCACGAGGACCACATGGTCTTCGCCCGCAAGATCCTGGAAGAAAAGGCCAAATCCGACGAGCGCTTCGCCCGCCGCTTCGCCAAGATCGTCGAGAAGCACGACAAGAACCTCTATGGCGGGGCGTGAGGCGCGCCTACCCTCCCCTGGAGGGGGAGGTCGATGCAAAGCATCGGGGTGGGGTGGCAACACCGCCCGACCTCGGGATGCGCCGTAACGTGTCAGCCCTTCCGGCAAAATCACCCCACCCCGGCCCTGCGGGCCGACCCTCCCCCTCCAGGGGAGGGTAGAGAGTCCGAGGCCGCCCTTGACCCCTCCCGGTAACGATCACGTCACCCTGCCGGACCCTCAGGCGATGCGGCGCTATTTCGGCAAGTTCTCCCGCATCATCCGCCATCTGCGCGAGATCGCCGGCCAGACCGGCCAGGGAAACCAGGCGAGCCTGGCCGATGACGCCAAATATGGCGGCGGCGAGTTCGCCAACATCCAGCTCGACCTGATCGAGAATTATCTCCAGCGCCTCGCCAAGACCTTCACCGCCCTCAGCCTCAAGCACCTGATGTCGGGCCGGGTCTCCTCGCTGCCGCTCACTTTGGCGATCGACCGCTCGGAAAGCGGCTTTCCGGTGTTCCAGGAGATCATGACGATGGCGAACGACCTGGCACAGGTCGACCGCCACCTCGCCAACCAGCCCGACCAGGCCCGGCTGAAGGAGGAGATGATCGCGGCCATCCTCTCCGAACGCGCAAGGCCGACCAACCTGCAATATGCGATGAGCCAGCGTATCTATTACGAGACGCTGAAATCGCGCGGCCTGTTCTTCGCCCAGAACCACCCTCAATTCGTGCTGCTGTCCGACCCCAAGGCGCAGCGCCGGCGCTACCTGCTGCATTGGGCCGTCTATGACAGTGCCCTCAGCCTGCCGGTGATCTATCTCCTGGTGGTCGAGGATACCGGCCATGTCATCCTCAACGAGGACCAGATGCGCTGGCCGCAGGTGCAGTCCCACCTGATGGCGCAGTCGCTCTCCAGCCTCAAGCTCCTCACCATCGCCCGCGGCTTCGACGTCGATTTCGACAATCTGCACCCCAAGCTCCTGAGGCGCATCCATGTCGGGCCGATGTATTCGCATGCCTTCACCGAGCAGACCGGCCCCTTGCGGGAAATCCTCGCCGAGGTCTCGCGCACCGAGGAGAGCGACTGGGCCCTGGCCTGGACGATCGAGACGCTGGTCTCGGCCCGCAGCGAAAGGGTGCCTGCGGGCCTGCTGTCCACGGTGGAGCGCGAGATCTTCGACCTCGACCAGTACCAGCCCGCTGCCGCCGAGGCCGGCGTCACCCGGCTCGAGCGCTCTCTCGTCCTGCCGGTGCTGCCCTATCAGGTTCTCGTCGACCGCGATCCCCCCGGCTTCCGGGACGTGCGCAAATATGTGGTGGGCGAGGACGGGTCGCTGCTGACGGGGCTGTGATGGGAGTGCGCAGAATAAAGCGCGACCGGCCTTCTCCGCGAAGCGGGGAAGGTGGCCCGACGAAGTCGGGTCGGATGGGGTGTGGGCCGCTAGCTGCGCCCTGTCCGGATCGAGTACCGTTAGCGGGCCGCACTCCATCCGTCGTTGCTTCGCAACGCCACCTTCCCCACTACGTGGAGAAGGCATTCCGCGCCCCATCCTGACCACGAGGACCCCATGACCGCTTCCCTCAATCTGATGGAAATCCGCGAGGCGGCGATCCGCGCGCAGTATCCCCAGGCCCTGGCCCTGATGGAGGGCTTCGACCATGCCCCACGCATCGCCAAGGCACGGCCCGCATCGACGGGCACCGCGCCGGCCGAACGCTCCCCCGGCATCCCGACCGCGACCGGCCGGCTGTTCCGCGCCACCACGCCGGGCCTGACCGCGCGTTCCAGCGCGGCGCAGGACGGCGTCCACCTGATCGCACGCATCAGCCAGGCCGACCCCGGCGAAGCCTTGATGAGCCCGGCCCAGGCCAGTGTGCTGCAGGCTTTGCGCCGGGCGCTGGCCACCGCCATGGCCGTCGGTGAGCTCTATGAGGAGCGCACCGCCCTCGGCCAGCTCAAGCGCGACAATCGCGAGGGCCGCCTCGACCCTGCCCGGCGTACCGAATTCGCCGAACTGCTCGCGGCGGCCTCGTTGATCGGCCTGCACGTCACCGCCAACATGCTTTCCTTCCTGCTCGCCGCCCAGGCGAGCGAGGGCCAGGCGGAAGTCGGCGAGCTGGAAGAGATTCTCACCGACAATCCCGCCCTCGCCCTGCAGGGCGCCTTGTGGGAGCTCGACGGCATACTGAGCCGCATGGATGGCAGCCTCAAGCTGGTGCCGACGCTGACGGCCTGGTGCGAGCGGCTGATGGAGGCGGTCGCCATGCGCGCCGGCACCGCACCGCGCCTGGAGGCCTTCACCAGCGCCGCCTACCGTGTCGAGGCCGACGACTTCCAGGTCAACGGTTTCACGCCCGCCACCCACAAGCGCTCCACCACGCTGACCATGGCCTTCAAGAAGCCGACGGAGGTGGTGGGCAACCACATCGCCAAATACCAGTCGATGAAGCTGGCCAAGATGCTGATGGCCTATGATTTCGACAGGCGGCTCAACCCCTTCGCCGAACTCGGCGGCTTCATCTTCACCTTCATGGGCGACGGCAAGCCCGGCACCGGCAAGACCACGCTGATCCAGATGATGGCGGGCCTGCTCAACGATTATTGCGCCAATGCCGGCTATCCCTTCCGCTATGCCAACCTCTCCACCGAGAGCATCGATTCCTACCAGGGCAAGTCGGCCCAGAACGCCAAGGCCTTCATCCGCGAGATCATCGACCCGGCCGTGATCGGCTTCGGCACCATCGACGACATCGACCAGCTCGCCGGCAAGCGCGGCGACCGGCAATCCTCCTCGGGCCAGCTCGAGATCACCGCCGTGCTGATGGAGAGCTTTGCCGGCGCCAACACCGTGGTGCGCGGCAACTGCACCTTCGGCATGTTCTCCAACTTCCCGGAGAATGTCGACGACGCCCTGCGTCAACGCGCCGGCGCCCGCTTCCTGGTCGACGGCCCGCAGAGCAAGGAGGACTATATCGACCTCCTCTCCCTGCTGCTCGGCAAGCGCCACCAGATTCCGCTCGGAGAGCACGATCTCTTCGCCGCCCAGGAGATCAAGAAGGCGGTCGCCGCTTCCTATGACGCGCATTCGCGCCCGCAGGAGGAGGCCCTGAAAAAGGTGTTCGACAGCGTGCAGGGCAAGATCGGGGCGCTCGACACCGTCGCCAGGCTCGGCGCCTATCTCAAGGCGATCCAGGAGGCCGATGAGCGTTTCACCGGCCGTGCCATCAAGAACATCACCGATGCCATCAAGGTCAGGGCAATGGATTTCGAGCTGCCGGACGAATGGATGGAAAAGCCCGAGCTGTTCCTGACCAAGGACTATGCCACCAAGCTTGCGATGATCTCCGAACTAGCCAGGCCCATCACGGTCGAGATGGTGATCCAGGAGATCAACCGCTACGCCGACAGTGAATTCCGCTATGCCGACAAGTCGGACGAGGCCGCCATCGACAATGCGGTGCGTGACATGGGCCGCATGGAGGAAGCCAAGAAACGCTATCTGGAGCAGCGCACATGATAGTGATCGTCGGCGTTGGACGTTCTGTCATCCCCGGCAAGGCCGAAGGCCTTGGTATCCTCACAAGCTTGCTTGTGAGTGGGATCCAGGGGCCAGAGAATAGTGCACATAGCCCCTGGATCCCCTTCCCGCCGCCTGTGGCGGCGCCGGGAATGACAGATAACTTCCGGGAAGCGCCATCATGCTAGAGCGTCTGATCGAAGCGGGGCTGATGTTCGGGAACCTCATCGAGGTCTCCTCCCCCACCATGGTGGCACGCTACAATGCGGCGCTGGAAAAGCTGATCGGCAAGCGCACCACCCTCACCGAGTTCCACATCGACCTCTCCGGCTTCTCGCCGGAGGTAGGCGACGAACTCGACGACATCCGCTACCTCAATCCCGAGGGCTGCAACCGGATGTTCATCCTGCTCAGCCTCGACCAGCTCAAGGCGCCGCTCCTGAACGCGCAGTTCTCGACCATGCGCTCGGTGCTGCGCAACTTCATCCAGGACAATGCCAGGGAGTTGATGGCCCTCAGCGTGCGCGAGGCCGTGATGGGCGAGCTCGTGCATTCGATGTGGCGCATCAAGAGCCCGGCGGACCTCTTGGAGCTGCGCTCCGTCACCGTCGAGGCCAATACGCCGACCGACCGGCTGGGCGAGGCCGAGCAGCTGTCGCGCCTGGTCGAGGATTTCCGCGCCAAGGACGATCTGTGGCAGGACGACGCCTATATCGACACCATGATCAAGCTTGCCGGCCGGGTTGGCGACATCACCCGCAATCCGGTGCGTTTTCGCAAGACCGACTACAGCCAGGGCAATTTCTACACCAATTATTTCGACGGGCTCTATCTATTCCGGGACTTGTCATACCCCGCCATGCTCTATCGCGGCGTGGCGCCCGGCTTTCCCAAGATCGGGGCCGTGGAGACCAAGAATCTCGAAAGCGCCGTGGATGTCTGGCACTTCCTGCAGCTCAACGGCCTGATCACCTCAGTCTTCGAGGCGGCCGACCTGAATGCCAAGGCGCTGCTGCGCCAGCGGCTCGACTTCATGCTGGCCAATGTCCTTGCCGGCAAGGCCGACGCGCCAGCGGAACTGGCCCGCCTCAACCGGCAGGATCTGCGCCGCTTCGCCATGCGCCACGCCGATGACCTTCCGCCGGAATTCGAGGTGGTCGAGGCGGCCCTGCGCGCCGCCGAGCAGGGTCTCGAGCCCCGCCTGCCCGGACCGACGGAACCGGGCTGCTTCTATCTCTACCGGGCCGCCCAATTGCCGGATCGCGACCTCGTCAACCAGCTCCTGAGCGAGTTCACGCCCCTCGACATCCGCCAGCTCTTCCTGTGCAACAAGCCGGCCTTCTACAAAGCCTATCAGGGCTGGACCGCGCGCAAGCAGGACTATGTGGTTGAATTCCTGTCCCGGGACGAAGCACTCAGGAACGACGATGCCTGGGAGGATCTGTTCGGCGACGGCACGCCGGAGGAAGAGCCGGCACCACAGGCCGGACCCTGGGGAGCAATCCCGAAAGGGTGATTCCGGGTGCGCGGGCATCTTGCCCGCCTCTTGGAAACACCCCACCTGTCGGATAGGAAGAAGCGGGCATCACGACATGCTGGCATGTCGTTGGGACGCCCGCGCACCCCGGAGAGTTCATGCTGCGCCTGTTCAAATGGTTCCTGATCGTCCTGGCGCTGGTGGTCGGCTATTGCTGGCTCGACCAGGTGCTGCCGCGCTATGACGTGGTGCGCATCGTCGGCACCGACACCAAGCGCCTCGACAGTTCCGGCTTCTTCGACAGCGAGGCGCCCAATGTGCAGGCGACCAACACGCGCGACGTGCGCTTCATCAACACCGTCTATCCCGGCGGCGCACTGCGCGTGTATCGCAACGAGGATACCGACTGGGGCTTTCCCTGGTACTACAAGTTCGACTCCGGCAACCTGATGGCGGCCGCCCAGTCCTTCCAGTCCAGCTCGGAAACTCCGAAATGGGTGGTGATCAAGAGCTATGGCTGGCGCGTCACCTATCTGACCATGTTCCCCAACGCGCTCTCGATCCGGGCCGCGACGGGGCCGGATGAATATGTCATCCCCTGGATGCGGATCTTCGTGTTCGGCGGCCTGGCGATCGGACTGATCTGGCTCTATTTCCGGCTGCGACGTTTCAAGCGCGAGCGGATCGATCCGATGCTGACCCGCATCGAGAACCATGTCAGCGCGGCGGCCGATGCCGTCGATGATCATGCCGTCGCGGTTTCGAGCAGGGCCACCGGCTTCATGGCCCGTATCCGGCGCTGGCTCGACAGCTGGAAGCCGAAGAACCAACGGCGCTACAAATAGGATCAAGCCGGGAAGATATCTGACCTGGAGACTTGAAGGGCTCAGGCCGCCGCTCTGGCGATGCCCTCGCCCACGATCGTCAGGGTCAGCGGCCCCGGCAGCATCTCGCCGATCGCCTCGAAGGCGGGATGTTCCAGCGTCACCGCCGGATCGAGCTCGATCACGCCCATGGTCTCGCCCTGGGCGAAGCTGAGCTTGGCGTTGAAGCGGCGGGCCAGCGCCTTCATGCTGGCATTGTCGGCATGGGTGGAGACCTCGAGGCGGGTATAGCCGAGGCCGAGCGCGTGCAGCAGCAGGCGCGCGAACAGCCGCCCACCAATGCCCTGATGCTGGCGGTGACGTTCGACACTGAAGGCGATCTGGGCCGTCGGCTCCGCCAATTCGGGCAGTTCGTGCAATTCAGCCGCGCCGAGAACCTGGCCGTCCTCGACATAGCCGATGACGGTTGCACCACCGCGAAAGCTGCGCTCGGCATAGTCGGCGACGAAACTGGCGCTGATGCCGCCGTTGAAACGATCATGCCGGCTTTCCCGGTCCAGCCGCAGCAGGTGATCGCGAAACTTCGGCAGATCGGACGGTCTCAACTGCCGGATAATGCCCCTGGGGGCCATGGTGGTGATCTGGTTCATCTCGCAGTCCTCGTGGCTTACCCCCGAGTCGTCACCTCCCTATGTCCGAAATATTGTGCACCGCAGCATAAATTGCAAGCGATCTCCGTCGCACTGCACACAAGGCTGCCATGCGGGAAGTGATGCCTGCTGCTTGGCCTTTCGGCCATGCTGACCTGCCGCGCGCCCGGGCGGGGTTGGGCGCAACGCCTATATGTCTCCCGAAACCTGCTTGCGGATATCGTCGGCCAGGGGATGCAGCGCCTCGGCCGGCATCGTTCCGACGAGGCTGTAGCCCATGCCGCGGCTTGCCCAGCTCCAGCCGTCGACCTTGCCTTCGGTATGGGCGGCCATCGCCTTGTCCTGGTCCACGGCCATCGGCCTGGTCAGCATCACGAGGCGGCCGCCACGGTCGTCGTCATACATCAGCATGAGCGCCGGGCCGTGGGGCGTGGACACCACCCGCCCGCCCATCAGCCGGTAACCTGCCTTCGACAGGTCGGGCAAGGCAGGCTTGCGCCCCATCCGTTCGGCCGCCCAATCGGCCAGTTCCGTGGCCTTGTCGGCGCGGATTTCCACCGGCCTGACGTTGTCGGAAGCATAGGCGCTGAAATTCGCCGACGCCTCGCGGGCCAGGGCGCCCACGCCCTCCTGGGGTATGGACGTCATCTCGCGCAACAGCCATCCCCCGGATCCGCCGACGGCAAGAAGCAGAACGGCCGCCGCCGCAGCCCACAATCCGGAAATGCGTGGCCGCCGCTGCCGATCGATCATATGGGCCAGGTTGAGCCTGGTCGGAATGGGTTCTTCCGCGATCGCGGCGAAGGCGGATCGCAAGCCGGAGCGATCATCGGCATAGGATCCGAAGCGGGCCGCAATCTCGGGATGTGCCTCGAGATAGGAGGCGATCTCCGCGCGGCGGGCCTCGTCCAGAGCGCCATCGATATAGGCGTGGAGATCATCCTCGGAAATCGGCTTGTCGATCATTTCACGCTCCGCAGATGGCCGCCGCGCCTGGTGGCAGATCGATCAGAGTTTTCAAGAAGCTGCCGCAGGCGCTCGCGGGCACGCGACAGCCTCGACATCACGGTTCCGATCGGGATCGCCAATATCTCGGAAACCTGGGCATAGGAAAGATCCTCGACACCGACCAGGAGGAGCAGGCTGCGCTGGTCATCCGGAAGCTGCGCCAGCGCCGAGACGAGTTCGGCCTGGACCAAGGCGTCTTCCTGGGCCGGCCGGCGGGCAAGGACGCTCTCCTCGACAGCCTCGAACGGCAGATGGTCGCCGCGCCGCGCCTTCTGCCGCATACGGTTGACGGCGAGATTGTGCAGGATGGCAAAAGCCCAGGTGCGCGGATCCTTGCCGCGCCGCTGCTGCCAATGGGCGACCACCCGTTCCAGGCAATCCTGGACCAGGTCATCGGCAGCGACGGTGTCCCGCAGCAAGGCGCGGGCATACCGTCGCAGAGCGGGGATCATCGGCTCGACGAGCCGTTGCAGATCACTCATGGCCTTGACACTGCTTCCGGTCGACGGCGCGCCCACCGGCATGGCCGAGGCGAGCGCGCCCGCTACTCATTGAACCTGCACCTGGACCACGTCACCGGCTTTTCCTTCGGTGGAGGTTGCAACCACGAGAAAACGCCTTTCATCCTCATGCCTGGCTTCGACGATCTGGCGTATCGGTCCGACGGCGTTGACGATGGCGGAACCAGCCGGGTTCGTGGTGAAGGTCGAGAGCGGCTGCAGCGCCCCACCCCCATCCGCCCGGCTCGACAGCGCAAGGACATAGGGCTTCTTCGGTTCGAGGCCACTGACCGCCGCCTGGAGAATCTGGGTCAGGCCCTGATCGAACAAGGATACGCTGGTCGCAGCGGTCTTGCTACCGGCACCTCTGGGCGCGAGCTTGAGATGGGCGGCCTCGCCGGCGGCGCCGAGCGGCATCAGGTTCTGCAGGCCATCGCCCTCGGGCACGGCATTGGGGACATAGGCGACGGCCTGGGGCGCCTGCCCGATCGGAATGGTGGCGATCACCTGATTGGTCAAGGTGTCGATGACGGCAAACTGGTCGGCATTCTCGAGCCCGACATAGACCCGGCTGCCATCGCCCGAGGGCCAGATGCCGTGCGGCAGATTGCCGACCGGAATGGTCGCGACCTCCTTGAAATCATCGGTGCGGAACACCTTCACCTCGTTCGACCCGCCGACGGTGACATAGGCGAAGCTGCCTTTCTTGTTGACCACGAGGTTGACGTGATTGGTGATCGGGCCGGTATCCAGCGTCTTGACGAGATCGAAGGGAGGTTCGGCCTTGAAGACCTGCGTCTTGCCGATGTCCTTGAGGGTGAACCACACCTGCTTGCCATCGGCCGAAGCGGCGATGTTCGGGCAGAAGGGGCTCGCCTGCTTGACGCTTCCGACGATCTTGTGGTCGGCGAGGGAAATGACCACGGTCTGCGGATTGAACGAGGAGCAGACATAGCCGTATTTGCCGTCCGGCGAGAAGATCTGCATGCCAGGGCCACCCGGAACCTTGATCCGGAGCTTTTCCTCGAAGCTGCCGGTATCGATGACGGAGACATAGTCCTCGCCCCGCACCGTCACCCAGACTTCGCGCCCATCAGGCGTGAAGAAGGCTTCATGCGGGGAACGCCCGACATAGGTGGTGTGCTTGACCGCATTGGTCGCCGTGTCGATGAAGGTCACGGAATTGGAGCCGATCGAAACCACGGCCAGTGTCTTGTGGTCGGGCGAGAACCCCATGCCATGGACCAGCACCTGGCCCTTGTAGAGCGGGCTGAGATTGCCCGGCTGGGGCTCACCGAGCCGGATGACGCCCAGCAGCCTGTTGTCGACGGGATCGCTCACCGAGACGGTGTTCGAGAACTGCTCGGCCGCATAAAGGCGATCCTTGTGGCTGATAGGGATATCCGCCGCCGATGCAGGGCCGGGTATCTGTCCCGCGGAAGCGGCGGCCGGTGCCAGCATGGTGCCTGCAAGAAGGCCGAGAGCGAAGAGAATGCGATGCATGCATGAGTCCTTCATTTGTCCGTTCCCGTCATCGACATGGGGGGAGGCGGGGAACTGGCGTCGGCGGGTGGATTGAGGGAGAGGTCAACGGCGGGGCTGGCCTGCGTGGGTGCCGCAGCCGGAGCCGGCGGCGGGTCCCCGAGCGCCAGCCGCATGGCGGCGATTTCCTGCTGCTGCTCGACGATGATTTCCTGGGCGATGCGCCTGAGCTGCTCGTTGCGGCCATAACGCAGATAGGTCTGCGCCATGTCGATCGCCCCCTGGTGATGGGGGATCATCATCTCGGTGAAGTCGCGATCGACATTGCCGGTCGGCTTGACCGCCATCGCGCTCATCATCTTCGACATGGCCGCATCGTTTTCCTGGAGGAACGGCGTTTCGGCGGAGGCCGGCATGGCCTCGTGTCCGTGATGCGCCGTGTCGTCGGCGACAGCCGGCACGGAGCCGGCTGCCAGGATCCAGGCCAGCCCGACGAGGGCGGCCCTGCGCTGAACGATCATGTTTGCTGTCCCGTGATGTTTCGAACCCCTTCGGATGGGTGGACAACCGGAGGCGGCGTTTATTCCACCGCTTGCAGACATTTTTCTCTGCAGTCTCGTTTCCAGTGGCTGAGATCCATATTCACCCGGATAATATTGACATGAATTCCACCCGGGCCTATTTTGCGCGTCCAACAGGATCAGGGATCATGACCCATCTTGCCCTCATCGCCTTTGCCGGGCGCAGATGTCTGGCCGAGGGCGATGCCATTACCGTTGCGCTGGCCATCCGCCAGGCCCAGGATGCGGGCGAGGCTTCGCCCGTGCAGGTGTTCGAGGATACCACCGGCCGGCCTGTCGATCTCGACCTGCGCGGCAGCGCGGAGGACATCCGCAATCGCTATGCCCTGATCGAGCCGCCGCCGCGCGGGCCGGGGCGTCCGAAGCTCGGCGTCGTCGCCCGTGAGATCACCCTGCTGCCGCGTCATTGGGATTGGCTGGCCTCGCAGCCGGGTGGGGCCTCCGTGGCCCTGCGCCGCCTGGTGGACGAAGCGCGCCATGCCTCCGAGGCGACAGACCGGCTGCGCGAGGCGCGCGAGGCCGCCTATCGCTTCATGAGCGCCATGGCCGGCAACGAGCCGCATTACGAGGAAGCGATTCGCGCCCTGTTCGCCGGCGATGACGAAAAATTCGCTGCCATGATCGCCGACTGGCCTGACGACGTCAGCAGGCATGCACACAAGCTGGCCGAAGCCGCCTTCACGACCAACACCGCCACAGCGCAGGGCAGCGGCAACGGGCATGTCCGTTACCCGTCCGCAAATGGCGGTCTTCGCGCCTGAAACCGGCCCATGGCCCCGCTTCAGCGCCCCTGGCTGGCGCGTGAGCGGGTGCCCCGGCATAACTCCTTTGCCGGCCACGTGAATTTTCAGTTTTTGCAGCGCAGAAAAATTTCGGCCCGGGCGAAAATTTTTCTTGCATATGACGTCCATTCTTCCTATTTCCCGGCTTGCCCAATTTCGCACGTGCCTGTGGCCGCGTGTCGGTCGGTGGACATCCAGACAAGAGGCTGGACGGTCGCCAGGGATGGACTAGGGATCGCGGCAGTGGTCCCTTGAGGTGATCAGGCATGACGTGCCGAAATCATCGAATCCCGAACAACGATCGGCAGCCGGAGGCGACCGGTGAACCCCGTACTCCGCGGGGGACGCAGCTTGAAGCAACGACGAAGCGGGCTTTTTTGGTCTCGGCTGGTTTCCATATCCAGCGACTGAAGAGGCTTGTTTCTCTTTGCCAGGCGTGCGGACCGGGTATCCCGATCCAATCCAAGGCAGTTTCGAACCATGCAGCGGCTTGATCCGTTGCGTGGCGATTTGCATCCCGTCGCGGCGAGGCATCCGGCCTTTCCGGCGGTGGGCGGCGCGTCAGCATCGAACGTCCGCGGCTCCACCCCGCGGCGGCGGTGACGTCGCACCGATCCGTGACACCCTTTGGATTTTGGGGAGACCCGCCATGACCGACCGCATCCTCGACTACCTCCGACGTACCCCCGCCGACGGCCCCCGGCTCGTCGTCGATCTCGACGTGGTGGAGCGGAATTATTCGGCATTCGCGCATGCGCTCCCCGATACCCGCGTCTTCTACGCCGTCAAGGCCAACCCGGCCCCCGAGATCCTCAACCTGCTGGCCGGCCTCGGCTCCAGCTTCGACTGCGCTTCCGTGGTCGAGATCGAGCAGGTGCTCGCCACCGGCGCCGGTGCCGATCGCGTCTCCTTCGGCAACACCATCAAGAAGGAGCGTGACATCGCCCGCGCCTTCGAACTCGGCGTGCGCCTGTTCGCCGTCGACTGCGTGGCCGAGGTCGAGAAGATCGCCCGCGTCGCTCCCGGTTCGCGCGTGTTCTGCCGCATCCTGTGCGACGGCGCCGGCGCCGAATGGCCGCTGTCGAAGAAGTTCGGCTGCGCGCCTTCCATGGCGCCCGACGTGCTCGAGCAGGCGCAGGCCCTCGGCCTCACCGCCTATGGCGTGTCGTTCCATGTCGGCTCGCAGCAGGGCAATGTGCAGGCCTGGGACAGCGCCCTGGCCACGGCTGCCGGCATCTTCCGCGAGATGGCCGAGCGTGGCATCACGCTGTCGATGGTGAACATGGGTGGCGGCTTCCCGGCCAAGTATCTGCGCGCCATGCCCGGCGTGCCGGCCTATGGCGAGGCGATCTTCAACGCGCTGCGCACCCATTTCGGCAACCAGTTGCCCGAGACCATCATCGAGCCGGGCCGCGGCATGGTCGGCGATGCCGGCATGATCGAGGCCGAGGTGGTGCTGGTGTCCAAGAAGGCCGAAACGGACGAGATCCGCTGGGTCTATCTCGACATCGGCAAGTTCCATGGCCTCGCCGAGACCATGGACGAGGCCATCCGCTACCCGATCCGCACCGAGCGGGACGGCGATGCCAAGGCGCCCTGCGTCCTGGCCGGACCGACCTGCGACAGCGTCGACGTGCTCTACGAGAAGACCCCCTATGATCTTCCCGTGAGCCTGTCGATCGGCGACAAGGTGCTGATCGAGGCCTGCGGTGCCTACACCACCACCTATTCCACCATCGGCTTCAACGGCTTCCCGCCGCTGGCCTCCGTGGTGATTTGATCGGAGCGCGGACATCCTGTCCGCTCTTCTCTCAAGCCTCCCGTTTCCAAGAGCGGACATCGCGACATGCAGGCATGTCGCTGTGATGTCCGCGCTCCATTCATCGTCCCGTACGGCCGTTTCATCGGTGCGAGGGCTGTCGCTCTCCTTTTGCCAGGAGCCACGGCCATGATCCGTATTGTCCAAGAATCCTCGTCCCATCTCGAAGCGCGCGAGACCCTGCTCGACGCCTGCTTCGGTCCGTCCCGTTTCGCCAAGACCAGCGAGCGCCTGCGCGAAGGCCGCCTGCCGGCCAAGGGCCTGGCCTTCTCCGCCGTCGATGATGGCAGCCTGATCGGCACGCTGCGCCTGTGGAACGTCTCCGCCGGCCCCGGCCGGGCGGCCCTGCTGCTGGGCCCGCTCGCCGTCGATGCCCGCTATCGCAGCGAAGGTCTCGGCGCGCGCCTGATGTGGCACGGCATCGGCTATGCCCAGGACTATGGCCACAAGGCCATCCTCTTGGTGGGCGACGCGCCCTATTACAGCCGCTTCGGCTTTTCGACCGACCTCACCGAGCGCCTCTGGCTGCCCGGCCCGGTGGAGCGCAACCGCTTCCTCGGCCTGGAGCTGGTGCCCGACGGGCTGGTGGGGGCGGCCGGCCTTGTGAACGCCACCGGCGACCTCGAAACCGCGCCCGACTTCGCGGCGCTCGTCGCCCAGGCAGCCAACGACACCGGCCTGCGTTTCGCGGCCTAAGCCGATGAAAAGAGCCGGCTGGAAGCCGGCGGCCCCAGGGATCGTGTCATCCCTGCTTCACATTCACGCGACAAAACTTGCACCCGCGGGTCCCAGCGCCTAAACGCTGGGGCTTGCACATTTTGGAGGATTGAATGGCTCAATGGCCTGTCTACGGTAAGATTTCCGGCCCCGTCGTGATCATTGGTTTCGGTTCGATCGGTCGCGGCGTGCTGCCGCTGATCGAGCGTCATTTCGAATATGACAAGGAGCGCATGGTCATCATCGACCCGCATCCGCTCGATGCCGACCGCAAGATCATCGAGGAGCACGGCATTCGATTCGTGCAGGAGGCCGTTACCAAGGACAACTACAAGAGCCTGCTGCAGCCTTTGCTCACCGCCGGCGGCGGCCAGGGCTTCTGCGTCAATCTCTCGGTCGACACCGGTTCGGTCGACCTGATGGAATTCGCCCGCAGCCTCGGCGCGCTCTATATCGATACGGTGGTCGAGCCCTGGCTCGGCTTCTATTTCGACAAGAATGCCGGCCCGGAAGCGCGCACCAACTACGCCCTGCGCGAGAGCATGCTGGCTGCCAAGCGCCGCACGCCCGGCGGCCCGACGGCGGTTTCCTGCTGCGGCGCCAACCCCGGCATGGTCTCCTGGTTCGTCAAGCAGGCCCTGCTCGACGTCGCCGAGGCGACCGGCCATGGTTCGGCCGATCCCAAGACCCGCGAGGAATGGGCGGCGCTCGCCCGCAAGGTCGGTGTCAAGGGCATCCACATCGCCGAGCGCGACACCCAGCGCGCCAAGCATCCCAAGCCCCGCGGCGTGTTCGTCAACACCTGGTCGGTGGAAGGCTTCATCTCCGAAGGCCTGCAGCCGGCCGAGCTGGGCTGGGGCACGCACGAGACCTGGATGCCCGAGACCGGCCGCACCCACAAGGAAGGCTGTGGCGCGGCGATCTACCTGCTGCAGCCCGGCGCCAACACCCGCGTGATGAGCTGGTGCCCGACGCCGGGCCCGCAATATGGCTTCCTCGTCACCCATAACGAGGCGATCTCGATCGCCGACTATCTGACGGTGCGCGAGAACGGCGAGGCGGTCTACCGCCCGACCTGCCACTACGCCTATCACCCGGCCAACGATGCCGTACTCTCGCTGCACGAGATGTTCGGCGCCGCCGGCAAGGCGCAGGACAAGTTCGTCATCCTCGACGAAAAGGAAATCGAGGACGGTGCCGACGAACTCGGCGTGCTGCTCTACGGCCACGGCAAGAATGCCTACTGGTACGGCTCCCAGCTCACGGTCGAGGAGACCCGCAAGCTCGCGCCCTACCAGAACGCCACCGGCATGCAGGTCACCTCGGCCGTGCTGGCCGGCATGGTCTGGGCGCTGGAGAATCCGGAAGCCGGCATCGTCGAAGCCGATGAAATGGACTTCCGCCGCTGCCTGGAAGTGCAGAAGCCCTATCTCGGCCCGGTCAAGGGCTACTATACCGACTGGACCCCGCTCGACGGCCGCCCGGGCTTCTTCCCGGAGGACATCGACACCTCCGATCCCTGGCAGTTCCGCAACATCCTGGTGCGGTGAACGAAAAACCCTCTCCCCTTGAGGGAGAAGGTGCCCGAAGGGCGGATGAGGGGTGGACGAAACCCCTCCCAGCACTAAACTGCTCAGGCCTCTGGATGCCGAAACCATGAAGCCTGAGCAACGCGACTTCGCCCGCAAAATGCGCGGCGATCAAACCGACGCCGAGACCGTGCTTTGGCGTCTGTTACGCGGCCGTCGGCCCGCTCATCTGAAGTTCCGCCGCCAGGTGCCGATCGGCCGCTATGTCGTCGACTTCGCCTGCTTTCGGTATCGCCTCATTGTCGAGGCTGATGGCTCCCAGCACGCCGAAAGCACACACCCAGGTGCGTGACAGCTGGCTGGCAGCTCAAGGCTATACCATCGTCCGGTTCTGGAACGCCGAAATCCTGCAATCTCCCGCAGTGATTCAGGATACCATTCTGGCTCGAGCCGGACTGCCTTGGTGAGAGGGGCCTCGTCCACCCCTCATCCGGCGCTTCGCGCCACCTTCTCCCACAAGGGGAGAAGGCATTTTACGCCGGCGCGAAGCGAAAATGGCCGGTCTGCGGGAAGGCGAACAGCGTGTCCTCTTCCCGCGCGCCCTGCCCGATATTGTGGATCGCCAGCCGGCGCCCCGGCGTCGGCGCCGCGACCTGCGAAGAGACGATCAGGATATGCGGCAGATTGCCCGGCAGCATCTGGGTGACCAGGTCGCCCGGCAAATAGTCCGCCGGATCGGCGGTCACCGGCAGCACTGTGCCCTTGCGCTTGAAGAAGGCGATCAGGTTGGGCACGCGGCGGTGGTCGATATTGGGATCCGGCGCCCGCATGCCCCAGTTCCTCGGGTAGGCGGCGAAACCGGCCTTCATGTCCTCGTGCACGAGGCGCTGGAGATCGAGGGCGAAGGCCTTGCGATAGGCGCGCACCACCACGTCGGTGCACACGCCCCGCTCGGGCGCCACGTCGCCGCCGGGATAGGCGATGCGCCTATAGGCAGGATCATAGAGGGTGGTGACGCCGATCTGGCTGCGCGCCGCATCCACCAGGGCCTTGCGCCAGTCTTCCCCAGCACCGGATGGCTGCGCCTTCGCCGCACCGCCGGCACCCGCAGCCAGGGCTAGGAAACCAAGCTGCAGGATCCCTCGGCGCGTTATTCCATTCATGTCAGGCCCTTGCTTCCCACCAGTTTTTCCAGCGCCGACAGCCAGTGCTCGTAATAATGCGAGCCGTCGTCGGCGGGCGCAGCGGCAATCTCGCGGCCCAGCGCCTCAGCCCATTCCGGCCAGGTGAACACGCCTTTTTCATGGAGGGAAACGGCGAGGGCGAAGGCGCGGGCCTCCCAGGGTTCGCGGAACACGGGCTCGCCGCGATCGCGCGGAATGGAAGGAATGGCGTCAAGCGGGGTCAAGGTAGCTCTCCCACAGATCGAGCATCACTGTCAGGGTTGGGTCGGCCTGCGGGCCCCAGAGTTCGGTACCGGCGAAGCGCACCGTGTAGAGCCATTCGGGGTTCTCGCCTTCGCCATGCGCATTGGTATCCGGCAGCACGAATGCACCATGGGCTTCGACGACGGTGCCGAGATGCCCGCGCGCATAGCGCGGCAGCCTGGTATGGGTGATCTTGTGCTCGTTGCGCGCCCTCACGCCCTCGCCGGCGGCAAACCGCGCGGGCCGGCTCGCCGGGCGGTCGCAGCGCGTGCCGGCGGCGAGCGCAGCCGGCACCTCGGCGGCCCTGATCACGCGCTTCAGGGGTTTGCCCGGCTCGATCGCCCGCCCCTCGGCAAGCTCGGCCTCGCTGACCAGCGCTTTCGCCAGCATCAGCTTGATCAGGGCCTTGATCCAGATCTCGTAATAGGAGGAGGACAGATAATCCGCCGGCGGCAGGCTCTCGCGCGCATAGCGCCCGGCATCGAGCGGCCAGGAGCCGGTCGCGCCCATCGCCAGCGTCACCGCCATCGCCCGCTTCTCCCAGGCGGCATGGAAGAAAGGCTCGTCCTTTTCCGGCGCGATCGGCCCGAAGCCCATCATGCCGCCAAGGTCCTGCGCACCGTTCATTGATAACTCCGGGTAAGGCAAGAACAGGGGCTTGTCTTACGCGGAGTCGGCCCTGCTTTGCAAAAGTAATGAAGCCTCAGCCCCGCCCCGGCAGCATGCTCTGCAGCACGCCGTCGCGATCCCACAGCCAGTGCTTGAGGGCCGCCGCCACATGCAGGAGGACAAGGGCGATCAGCACGAAAGCGAAGCGATGGTGCAGCGCCTTCATCTGCTCGGAAAGCTCGAAATCGGGCGCAACGAGATTGGGAACATGCCCTCCCCCCGGCAGCTGGATCGGCAGCGGCAGCGGCGAGGCTGAGATCATCACATAGCCGGTGACGAGCATGGCGAAGATCAGCCCGTAGAGGGCGACATGCACCGCCTTGCTCAGCACGCGCTCATGACGCGGCATGCTCTCCGGCAGGACCGGCGCCCGGGCCAGAAGGCGCCAGGCGGCGCGCAGCGCCATCAACAGGAAGACGAGGGCGCCAAGGCTCTTATGCAGCTGATAGAGATCGAAGCGCTGGCCCTGGTCCTCCACCCATTCCACCATGGCAAGGCCGAGCCCCAGCATGAACAGGATGAGGGCAGCGCAGGACCAGTGCAGGATTTGCCCGGTGGCGCTCCAGCGATGGCGGAGGGAAGGCCTCGCCTTCATCACCACGCCTCCCGTCACTGAGCCTGCGCCTCGGTGGTGACGATCAGGTCGACATCGTTGCTGATCGCCGGAAAACCCGCACTCATGTTGAAGGCGAGCCGCTTGATCACGCCCGTCGCCCGGAAGCCGATCTGCGAGCTTGCCTTGTCGGCCGGCTTGTCCAGGGCGACATCGATGGTGAGCGGGCGGGTGATCCCGCGGATGGTGAGGTCGCCTGTGACCCGGGCATGGCTGCCATCGACCTTCTCGACTCTGGTGGAGGTGAAGGTGATGGTCGGATACTGCGCCACGTTGAAGAAGGCATCGGTGCGCAGGTAATCGTTGAAGGAGGGCGAGCCGACATCGACCGATTTTGCCGCAACCTTGAAGCTGACGCGGCTGGCGGCCGGATTGTCGAAATTGATCGAGATCCTGCCGTCGAAATCGTGGAAACGCCCCTTGGTGCGCGGCCAGCCGATGCCGTCGACGACGAAGCCGACGGACGTCCTGGCCGGATTGATGCGCCAGTTGCGCGCCTGGGCGGAATCGGCCTGGCTGGCGCCGAGCAAGCAGGCGATCAGGGGTATGGCTCCCAGGGAGAGCCTCTTCAGTCTGGCTGTGGTCATACTTGCGGTGGTCATGGCTCAGTTCCGTCTCGATCCGTCGCGAAGAAGGGTTCGTCTGGAAAACACACCGTGCTGGATTTTATTCGTATCCTGGACGATGGGCCGATCACAACGGGGTGAACGAGTACTTGCTGCTAACCCAGGCCGATCCGCGGCACCGGCGTGCGCGAGGCCTGATCGATCAACCAGTCGACCAAAGCGCCGATCTCGGGCTTGGCGAGGGTCTCCTCGCTGCAGATGCAATGATAATTCTTGGCCGCCGGCACGCGCTGCGTCAGCGGCTGGACCAGCCGGCCTTCGTCGAGATCGCGGGCCGAGATCACGTCGTCGACCAGGGCGACGCCATGGCCGTCCCGGGCCGCCTGGAGAATGAGGGCGAAGTCGCCGAAATAGATGTCGGCCGCGCCCGGATATTTCACCCGGGCCTGCGCCAGCCAGCGGCGCCACTCCGATCCATCGTCCTCGTGCAGCAGCCGGTAATGCAGCACGTCGGCGGGGTGGCGGATGGCATGCGGCCCACGCAGCAATTGCGGGCTGCAGACCGGCATCAGATAGACGCCGTGCAGCATGCGCCACCAGAAGCCCGGCCAGGGCGGGTTGCCATAGACGATGGCGACATCGCTCCTGCGCCAGTCGATGGCATGGAATTCGACGCCGGTGGCAACATTCAGCCTGAGGTGGCGGTGGTCGGCCATGAAGGCGAACAGACGGGGCGCGAGCCAGGTCGTCCCCAGCACGGGCGGAATGCAGAGATTCACCACGACCTCGGCCCGGCGGTCGATCCGCTGCGCCGAAAGATTGCGCACACCCTCGCCGATCTCGGCCATGGCGACCCCGACGGATTGCTGCAGTGTCAGGCCGGCCTCCGTCAACACGAGCCGGCGCCCCACCTTCGCGAAGAGATCCATGCCGAGATGGAGTTGCAGCGAGCGTAACTGCTGGCTCACGGCACCCGGCGTGACATGCAACTCGGCGGCAGCGGCCCCGACATGACCGAGCCGGGCCACGACCTCGAAGACCTTGAAAGCATGAAGTGGCGGAAGCATGCGCCCCTAATTGTTTAGTTTCAATCACGCTAAAACTAGCAGAACATTTAGCTTGTTTCCATGCATCGCGTGCCGGACAGTCGGGTGATCCAGAGCAGAACAGCCGAAACCACGGCACGAAGGGAACGCATCCATGCGCTCGACGAAGACCCATTTTGCATGCACCGCTTTCTGCGGGTTTGCTGCCCTCCTTAGCGTTTCCACGGAGGCAACCTGGGCGGCGGATGTGCCCTCCTTCGCTAGGAACGGCACCTTCAAGGTCTGTACCTCCGGCGAGTTCCCGCCGATGGAATTCTACGACAAGCCCGGCGACAAGGCCCTTGTCGGTTTCGAGATCGACGTCGCTGAGGCGCTGGCCCAGCAATGGGGCGCCAAGACCGACTATGTCGTCGGCGACTTCAAGGGCCTCCTGCCCTCGCTCGATTCCCAGCGTTGCGATGCCGTCATGAGCGGCATCACGCTCAGGCCCGAGCGGCTGCAGAAATATGACGGCATCGGTTATTTCACGACCTCCACCGTGATGGTGACGGCCGCCGGCGACAGCGGGACCAAGGTGCCCGAGGATTTCAGCGGCAAGACCGTCGCCGTCGAGGCGGGCACCACCTTCGAACCGACGCTTGCCGCCCTCAATGCCACCTTCGCCAAGGCCGGCCGGCCCGAGGCCGTGCTGCAGCCCTATCCTTCAGCCTCGGCCGTCATCCAGCAGATCCTCGTCGGCCGGGCCGCCGGCACCATCACGCTGGACACCACGGCAGCCTATCGCATGGCCCAGACGCCCGGCCGGTTGCAGGTGCCCTACACCTATCCGGACAAGGAATATTACGCGATCTACCTGCGCAAGGATGCCGGCGACCGCAAGGCCGTCCGGGCCGGCCTCGAAGCCTTGAAGGCCGAAGGCCGCATGCAGGACATGCTAAAGAAGTGGAACCTGTCGCCCGAGGCCGTCGAAGTCGATGGCGCTGCGGCTCGATGAAGCGGCGCAATGTTCGACTTCCAGCTTTTCCTCGACGCCGTCTTCGGCTGGCCCCTGGCCGAAGGCGCCCTTTTGACCGTCGCTCTGTCGCTTGCCGTGATGGCCGTTTCGATGGTGACGGCCATGGGCACGGCCTCCCTGGCCACCTCGCCGCGACGCCTGCTGCGCTGGAGCGTCGTCGGCTATGTCTGGCTGCTGCGCGGTACGCCGGCTTTGCTGGTGCTGCTGTTCATCTGGAACGGGCTGCCCCAGCTCTCTCCGCTATTTCGGGCGGGCTGGTTCTCGCCCTTCCTGGCCGCCTTCATCGCACTCACCCTGATCCAGGTCGCCTATCTCACCGAGATCCTGCGCAGCGCCTTCGCGGCGGTGGGTCCGGGGCAGCGCGAAGCCGGGGCGGCGCTCGGCCTGCATCGCGGCCAGATCTTCGTCCTGATCACGCTGCCCCAGGCCATGCGCATCGCCCTGCCCGCCCTGATGAGCGAGTTCATCACGCTCCTGAAGACGACCTCGCTCGCCACGGTGATCTCGCTCAAGGAACTGATGACCGTCACCCAATATGCGATCGCCACCAGCTTCCGCTTCATGGAGTGGTATGGCGCGGCGCTGGTCTACTATCTCGTCATGGTCTCGATCCTGACCGCCATCCAGATGCGGACCGAGGCACTCTTCGCAAGAGGCCGGCGCTGATGGCCCTGCCTTCCGCTACCATCGCACTGCCCCGTGCGAAGACATCGCGCCCGCATCCTGGAGGAACGGCATAACCGTGGCCCTTTCCAACACCTGGTTTGCCAAGGAACACCTCGCGCCCGACCTGACCCGACTGTGGGAGCCTTTCGTCCATTCCTTCTTCCAGGCCAACATCTTCCATCTCAGGGGCCGCGACGCCGACCTGGTGCTCGACTTCGGCATGGGCCTGGCCTCATTGCGAGACGCCCTCGATCTTACCCCAGGCAAGCCCGTCCTGGCGGTGGCGAGCCACGGCCATGTCGATCATGTCGGCTCCTTTCATGAATTCGAGCGGCGTTTCGGTCACGCCGCCGAACAGGCTGCCTTCGCCGAGATGCGCGACGGCGAGACGCTTGCTGCGTTGTTCCGGGACATCGACGAAGCCGTCACGCAGTTGCCGACTCCGGCTTGGCGGGCCGCCGATTTCAGCCTCACTCCCGCTCCCCTGACGACGCTCCTGACCGAAGGCGACAGCTTCGATCTCGGCAATGCCCGGCTGCACGTGCTGCATCTGCCCGGCCATTCCCCCGGATCGATCGGGCTGCTGGACGAGCACGACGGCCTGTTCTTCAGTGGCGATGCGATCTATCGCGGCGGCCTCGTCGACGACGTGCCAGGCGCCGACAGGACAGTCTATCGCCGGACGATGGAGCGCCTCGCCCGGCTCGACGTCGCCGTGGCCCATGGCGGTCACGGCGCCAGCATGGACCGTGCCACCATGCAGGCGATCGCCCGGGGCTATTTGCGGGACGGCGATGCAGAGAGGTGATTGAGTCGGCGGCAAGCGGCATTGATCGATCCGCCATTGACAAGCCAGCCCGCCTGGCGCATTGGGCTCGCCCTCAATTTTCATGATCGGTGCCACCATGCTGCCCACGACCGTGAAAGATTTGGCCTGCCTCGGCGAGCGCATCGTCGTCCTCGGCCCTTCCAATGCCGGCAAGTCGACGCTCGCCGTCGCCCTCTCCAGAAAGCTTGGCGTGCCCGCCGTGCATCTCGACCAGTTCAGCCATCGGCCCCATACCGATTGGCAGCCCCGGCCGGAGGTCGAGTTCAAGGCCCTGCACGATGCTGCCATCATGGGAGAGCGCTGGGTGATGGAGGGCAATTATTCGCGCCTGATGCCGCAGCGCTTCGCCCGAGCCACGGGCGCGATCCTGATCACCTCCCATCACTGGCTGCGCTTCTATCGCTATCTCAAGCGCACGCTGGTGAACCGCTCCAGCCGGGCCGGCCACCTGGAAGGCGCCCAGGACAGTCTCAAATGGGAGATGATCCACTGGATCCTGGTCAAGACTCGTGACAGCAGCGGCAAGTATGCAGCAATCATCGGCAAATCCGGCCTGCCCGCCGTCGAATGCCATACGGCGAAGGCGCTCAACGAGCTCTATCGAGCATGGGATCTGTAGGGGCCACCCTTCCTGGGACCGCCGGCTTCCAGCCGGCTCTTGCAACCACTGTACTCGTCAAGAAGGAAGAGCCGGCTGGAAGCCAGCGGTCCCAGAAAACCGGCGCTACGCCTATCGCTTGTTCGGCCTTGATACCGTTGGACTCATCCCCCGGTCTCCTCCTTGCGCCTGGCGATATAGGCGTCCACCGCCTCGCGCACGGCCGGATCGAGCGGCGGCGGGACATAGGCATCGCGCGTCTTCTTCCAGACATCCAGTGCCCGGTCGGTCGCGGTGCGCTCGCCGGCATCGCGCCAGTTTTCGAAATTGGACCAGTCGGAGAGCACCGGGCGATAGAAGGCGTTCTCGTAGCGGGCAAGCGTATGGGGCGAGCCGAAGAAATGCCCGCCCGGCGCCACGCCCCGGATCGCATCGAGGGCGATCTCGTCGTCGCCGAACTCGATGGGCTTGAGGATCTCGGCCCAGCCCCGCAGCAATTCGGCATCGATCACGATCTTTTCCAGGCTCGCCGACAGCCCGCCTTCGAGCCAGCCGGCCGCATGGTTGATCAGGTGGCTGTGGCTCATGATCGCTGCCCACAGCGAGAAGCTGGTCTCCCAGGTCGCCTGCGCATCCGGCGCCGGACTGGCATTGACGGCACTGGTGCGCACCGGCACGCCAAGGCGACGGCCGAGCTGGGCGGTCGCCAGGGCCGCGTTGACATATTCGGGCGTGCCGAAGGCGGGAGACCCCGTCTTCATGTCGACATTGGAGGTGAAGCCGCCCATCACACAGGGCGCGCCGGGCCTCAGCATCTGGCAGAGCGCGATGATCGAGAGGGCTTCGGCCGTCTGCTGCACCAAAGCGCCGGCCAGGGTCACCGGCGCCATCGCCCCCATCAGCGTAAAGGGGGTGATCACCACGCATTGGCCGTGCTCGGCCATGATCATGATGCTGTCGAGGATGTCCTCGTCGACCACGCGGGGCGAATTGACGTTGGTCACCGTCATCAGGGTCGGATGTTCGGCCAGGGCCTCGATGCTGCAGCCATGCTCGATCGCCGAAAGCGCCAGGGCATCGCGCGCCTGCACGCCGCCGACGCCGCGCGCCGCCCAGACCAGATCCGACAATTCGATATGGGCGCGGTACATCTCCAGATGCCGCACGGGGACGGCGATGTCGACCGGCTCCACCACCACGCCGCCCTGCCAGTGCAGGAGGCCAAGGCCGTTGGTGATCTTGAGGATGTCGCGAAAGGCCTCGAGATCGCCATAGCGCCGGCCGCGCTCGAGATCACGAATATTGGGTGCGCCGTTGACCGGGCCGAAATTGACAACATTGCCGCCGACATGCAGGTCCCGCTCGGGATTGCGCGCATGCAGCACGAAGCGGCTGGGCGCCTTGGCCAGCATGGCCTCGACGATGTCGCGCCCCAGGCGCACCATCTGCGTCGCCTCATCCACCAGGGCACCATGGGCGGCATAGGCCTGGCGCGCTCGCGGGCTGAGGATCTTCATGCCGTCGGTTTCGAGCAGGGCATAGGCGGCATCGAGGATGCGCTCGACCTGCTCGGGCGAGAGGATGTCGACCGGCGCGAAGCGATTGGCCAGCCGCGGCATCGGCGGGGTGGCCGCCCCGGTGTTGCGGCTGCCGCGCTCGCGGCGGCCGGCACGGCCATGCTCGGGCCCGATGTTTTCCCGGCTCATCCGCGCAGCCTCCCGCCATTGGGATCGTGCAGGGGCGCCGCCCGCAGGATGGCCGGACGGTCCTGCCCGAAAATGTCGATGGCGAAAGCGGCACCGTCCTCGTGGTACTCGCTCTTGACGTAGCCGATGGCTAGGCTCTTGCCGACATAATGGCCATAGCCGCCCGAAGTGACGTGGCCGACGACCTTGCCGTCCTTGAGGATCGGCTCATAGCCGATCACTTCCGTATCCGTGTCGACCTCCAGGACGGCAAGGCGGCGCCTGGGGCCGCGCTCGCGTTCCGCCAAAGCGGCGTCGCGGCCGGTGAAGCCTTCCTTCCTGAAGTCGATGAAGAGATCGAGCCCGGTTTCGGCCGGCGTGTAGTCGGGCCGGAAATCCTTGTTGAAAGAGCCATAGCCCTTTTCGAGGCGCAGGGAAGAGAGCGCCCTGCCCCCGAACAGCTTGAGCCCGAGATCCTCGCCCGCCTCGACGATCTCGTCATAGAGCGTGGCCTGGAAGTCCGGCGTGGTCCACACCTCATAGCCGAGTTCGCCGGTGAAGCCGGCGCGCGAGAAGATCACCGGCGATAGGCCGACCGCAGTCTCCTTGACCGCGAACAACTTGAAGGCATCGGGCGAAAGATCCTCGCGCGCGAGGCGCTGCATCAGCGTGCGGGCATTGGGGCCGGCGATGGAAAAACCGGTCAAGGTCGAGGCAGCCGAGCGCACATGCACGTTTTCGGGCGGCTTTTGCTGCCAGAACCAGCGCATATGATAGGCTTCGGCGAAGCCCGAACCGATCAGCAGGTAGCGGTCCATCGCGAGGCAGGCGATGGAGAGGTCGCCGACGATGCGTCCCTCAGGGTTGAGCATCGGCGCGATCGCCATGCGGCCGGGCCTTGGCAGTTTGCAGGCGAGCAGCTTGTCGAGCCAGGCGCGCGCGCCGGCACCGGTGATCTCGTATTTGCCGTAGTTGGAGGTCTCGTAGAGGCCGACGGCCTCGCGCACCGCCAGGCACTCGGCCCTGACATGCGGAAAGGCGTTGGAGCGCCGATAGGTCGGATTCTCCGTGGGTTCGACGCCCGGGGGAGCAAACCAGAGCGCGTGTTCCAAGCCGAAATTGGCGCCGAACACGGCGCCGGCCTTCTTCAGCCGGCCATAGATCGGGGTGCGGCGCAGCGGGCGGGCATCCGGCAATTCCTCATTGGGAAAGGCGAGGCGGAAACGGCGGCGATAATTCTCGATCACCTTGGCCTTGGTGTAGCGTGGCGTGGCGAACACGCCGAAACGCGCGACGTCCATGGCCATGATGTCGGCGCCCGGGTCGCCCTCGGCCATCCAGCGCGACAGGGTCAGGCCGATGCCGCCGCCCTGGCTGAAGCCTGCCATCACGGCGCAGGCGACCCAGAAATTCGGCAGGCCTTTGACCGGACCGACCAGCGGATTGCCGTCGGGGGCGAAGGTGAAGGGGCCGTTGATCGACTTCTTGATGCCCGCGCGCCCGACCGCCGGGAAATGCTCGAAGCCGACTTCGAGCTCGGGAGCGATGCGGTCGAAATTGTCGGGCAGCAGCTGAGTGGCGAAATCGTCAGGCGTCTTGTCGACCGACCAGGGGGTGCAGTTGTGCTCATAGGTGCCGAGCAGCGCGCCCTTGCCCTCCTGGCGCACATAGATCTCGCCGGAGAAATCGGTGGTGTTGATGATCTCCTTGTCCAACCCTTCCAGCTCGGGAATGGCCTCGGTGACGATGTAGTGATGCTCCATCGCCAGCACCGGCAACTCGATGCCGACCATGCGCCCGATCTCGCGGGCCCACAGGCCGCCGGCATTCACCACGTGCTCGGCATGGATCGAGCCCTTGTCGGTGGCAACGTCCCAGGAACCGTCGGGGCGCTGACTGAGGCCGGTGACGCGGGTGAAGCGGTGGATCTCGGCGCCAAGCTTGCGGGCCGCGGCGGCATAGGCATGGGTGGTGCCCCAGGGATCGACATGGCCGCCATCCGAGCGCCAGAGCGCGCCGGTGAAGTATTTCTCCTCGATCAGCACGTTGCGGCGCTTGGCCTCGGCCACCGGGATGATCTCGGTTTCCATGTCGAGATAGCGGGCCCGGCTGGCCACCAGGCGCAGATAGTCCATCTCGCCTTCATTGGCGGCGAGCATCAGGCCGCCATTGGCATGGATGCCGCAGGACTGGCCGGTGAGGGCCTCCAACTCGCGATAGAGGTCGATCGTATATTTCTGCAGCTTGGAGACGTTGGCATCGCCATTGAAGGTGTGCATGCCGCCGGCAGCGTGCCAGGTCGAGCCCGAGGTCAGCTCGTTCTTCTCGATGAGGGCGACGTCCGTCCAGCCGATCTTGGCCAGGTGATAGAGGATGGAACATCCCACCACGCCACCGCCGATCACCACGGCACGCACTTCGCTCTTCATTCCCGGGACCCTTTCAAAGCAGGAGTCCCTGATACACGACATCAGCCCGCTTCGCGACGATGGTAGGGAAAACGCATCGATGACAAAACAAACATGACGAGAGTGAACTTATCGGGTTTTATGGATCAAAAGTTAGAAAAATAAACAATTGATGGATAAGAAAACAGATTGATCCTGGGATCGCAGGCTTCCAGCCTGCATCTTCCCCTGCCCCAGGCGTAGCGTTTCCAAAATGCAGGCTGGAAGCCTGCGATCCCAGGGATTCAACCCGTCGCAAAACGGGCCTCGAGCAGATCGAGTTCCCGCACCAATCTGCGGGCCACCTCGTCCGAGAGCCGCCGAGTGCGGGCATATTGGAAGATCTGGTCGCGCTCGGCCCTGAGGCCCGCCAGGCGCAACTGGCGCTCGATCTCGTCGATGCGGCGCGTCAGTTCGGCTTCCTCGCCGGTCTGCAGTCGCCCGTCGATGCGCTGGCGATAGAGATCCATGATGCGCACGCTGGCATCGGCGTAGAGATCGGCATCGCTGCGTCCCAGCCCCAGTTCGTGCTGGGTCCGCTCGATCGCCTTGATCGCCGCCTCCGCCGCGGCGATGCGGGCCTCGTCCTCCTCCTCCTGGTGCGAGGGCTCGGGCGGCAGCTCCAGCCCCTTGAGCAGGCGGGGAAGGCCGACACTCGCCGCCACCAGGGACATCACGATCACCCCGGCTGCCAAGAAGATGGCGAGGTCGCGCGCCGGGAAGGGCGTGCCGTCGCTGAGGGCCAAAGGCAGCGTCAGCACGCCGGCCAGGGTGATGGCGCCGCGTACGCCGGCGAGCGAGGCGGCGGCAATCAGCCGCCAGCTTGGCAGCATGATCGCCTTGCCCTTGCGCGCGGCGCGAAACAGGGTGAAGCGCAGCGAGGTCCACACCCACAGAAAGCGCAGGATCGCCAGCGCCAGCGTGATGGCGAGGACATAGACGATCATCCAGATCGCACCATGGCTCCTGGCAGCGGCGGCGACGATCTGCGGAATCTGCTCGCCCAGCAGCACGAAGATGATGCCGTTGGCCGCGAACTGCACCATGTCCCAGACGGCACCGCCACGCATGCGGGCGGCGACCAGCGACTGGCCGAGGCGCTCGACATAGCTCATGGTCATGCCGGCGGCGACCGCCGCGAGGATGCCCGAGCAATGCAGTTCTTCGGCCAGGAGATAGGCGGCGAAGGGGATGAGCAGGCTGACCAGCACCTGCGAGCCCGCCTCGTCGCCGAAGCGGCGGGCCACCCAGCGATTGGCCAGGGACGCGCCCCAGGTGACGGCAATGCCGATGGCGATGCCGCCGCTCGCCACCCAGAGGAAGGTGCCGAGGGCGCTGGTGAAGGAGAAGGTGCCGGTCAAGGCCGCGGCAACGGCAAAACGCATGCAGACCAGGCCGGAAGCGTCGTTCAGCAGCGACTCGCCTTCCAGCACATGCATCAGCCGCTTGGGAATGGGCACTCTGGCCGCGATAGCCGATACCGCGATCGGATCGGTCGGCGACAGCACGGCGGCGAGCGCGAACGCCACCGCCAGGGGCATCGACGGGATGATCCAGTGAATGAAGAAGCCGACGCCGATCACGGTGAACACCACCAGGCCGAAGGCGAGCTCGATGATCGTGCCCTTGTCGCGGAACAGGCCGTCCTTGGGAATGCGCCAGCCATCCAGGAACAGCAGCGGCGGCAGGAACAGCAGGAAGAAGACCTGCGGGTCGAGCTCGACCCTGAAACTGGCGAAGGACGCGATCAGTGCGCCGAAGCCGATCTGGACCAGAGGCAAAGGCAGGACGATCGGCAGCATCCTCGCGAGCGCGCCGCTGAGAACGACCGCCAGCAACAACAACAAAATGACCGAGATCGTCTCCATGCCCGCCTTATCCGCTCGTGACGCGGTCAAGCTAGGAAGCGCCTGTTAAGATATTGTTGACCAGTCCGAGTTTTCACCAACCCGAAAACGGATGGACCGGCTCCGGCGTTCGGGCTCTCCGGTCGCGCCTCTCCTAAGGATTCCGGCTCGGACAAGACTTCGTCATCGGAATAACGCACAACAACAAACATACGAGTTCAATGAATTGGGCATAGCCGCAATTGTCCGTTGCGCGACATGTTGGCTTAATCCTAGGTTGAACCGGACGGTGGACCCGCAAAACATTTGGGCTGCCTTGCCGGTAAAGCGGCGTCGGGGGAAACGACATGTCTTCTTACAAATCCATTGAGCAAAATCCGAAATATCAGGAACTGGTGCGGCGCCGAAGAACGCTGAGCCTGACGCTTTCGGCCATCATGATGGTCATCTATTTCGGCTTCATCCTGGTCGTCGCCTATCTGCCCGGCGTACTCGGGCAGCATCTGGGCACGGGCGTCACCACCATCGGCATTCCGATCGGCATTCTCGTCATCGTCGCCGCCTTCATCCTCACCGGCATCTATGTCCGCAAGGCCAACGCCGAATTCGACACGCTGACCCAGGAAATCGTCAAGGAGGCACGCGGATGAAGCGCAGTACCCTCATCCTCGCGGCCTTCCTGCCGGCCCTCACCGCCACCCAGGCCCTCGCCGACGCCGTCTCCGGACCGGTGCAGCAGCAGGCGACCAACTGGCACGCCATCATCATGTTCGGCCTGTTCGTGCTCCTCACGCTGGGAATCACGGCCTGGGCTGCCAACCGCACCAAATCGGCCTCGCAATTCTACACGGCGGGCGGCGGCATCACCGGCTTCCAGAATGGCCTCGCCATCGCCGGCGACTTCATGTCGGCGGCCTCCTTCCTCGGCATTTCCGGCCTGGTCTACATGAAGGGCTATGACGGCCTGATCTATTCGATCGGCTGGCTGGTCGGCTGGCCGATCGTCACCTTCCTGATCGCCGAGCCCCTGCGCAATCTCGGCAAGTTCACCTTCGCCGACGTCGCTTCCTTCCGCTTCAAGCAGACGCCGATCCGCGTGCTCGCCGCCTTCGGCACGCTGGTGACGGTGGCCTTCTACCTGATCGCGCAGATGGTCGGCGCGGGCAAGCTGATCCAGCTCCTGTTCGGCCTGCAATACAGCTACGCCGTCATCATCGTCGGCGTCCTGATGATGCTCTACGTCACCTTCGGCGGCATGGTCGCCACCACCTGGGTGCAGCTGATCAAGGCCTGCCTGCTGCTGGGCGGCGCCACCTTCATGGCCCTGATGGTGCTGCTCACCTTCAATTTCAGCCCCGAGGCCCTGTTCGCCAAGGCGGTGGAGGTCCATCCCAAGGGGGCGGCGATCATGCAGCCGGGCACGCTCGCCAACCCGCTCTCGGCCATCTCGCTCGGTCTTGCCTTGATGTTCGGCACGGCCGGCCTGCCGCATATCCTGATGCGCTTCTTCACCGTCGCCGACGCCAAGGAAGCCCGCAAGTCGGTGTTCTACGCCACCGGCTTCATCGGTTATTTCTATATCCTCACCTTCATCATCGGCTTCGGTGCCATCACTCTGGTGTCGACCAACCCGGCCTTCCTGACCGATCCGGCCAAGGGGCTGGAGGCGATCCGGGGCGGCATCAACATGCCCGCCATCCATCTGGCCGACGCCGTCGGCGGCGACATCTTCCTCGGCTTCATCGCCGCCGTCGCCTTCGCCACCATCCTGGCGGTGGTCTCCGGCCTGACGCTCGCCGGGGCCTCGGCCATCAGCCACGACCTCTATGCCACGGTGATCAAGGGCGGCAAGGCCAAGGAGCAGGACGAGATCCGCGTCTCCAAGATCACCACCATCGTGCTCGGCGTGATCGCCATGGGGCTCGGCATCACCTTCGAGAACGTCAACGTCGCCTTCATGGTGGGCCTGGCCTTCGCCATCGCGGCTTCCTGCAACTTCCCGGTGCTGCTGATGTCGATGATGTGGCGCGGCATGACCACGCGCGGGGCGGTGATGGGCGGCTATCTCGGCCTGATCTCCGCCTTGCTCGGCGTCATCTTCTCGCCCGGCGTGTGGGAAGCCGTGCTCCAGCATCCCAAGGGCTCGGCGCCGTTCCCCTACGAGAATCCGGCGCTGTTCTCGATGGCGCTCGCCTTTGCCGGGATCTGGCTGTTCTCCAAGCTCGACAACAGCCAGCGCGCCGCCGAGGACCGGGCCGGCTTCGACGATCAATATGTCCGGTCGCAGACCGGCATCGGCGCTACGGCGGCGAGCAAGCATTGAGGCAGGACTGGGCCGGTTGAGGCACCCCTCATCCGGCTGCCGCCACCTTCTCCCGCAAGGGGAGAAGGGATTTCATTCGGCTCGGCTATGCTATCCAAGCTCCTTCTCCCCTTGCGGGAGAAGGTCCCGGCGGGAGGGATGAGGGGTGTTTTCTCAATCCAGCTTCAGGCCATATTCGGCCGCGCTCTCGACCAGCACCTCGGCGAAGGCCTGGGCCAGGGTCGAGGGGGCGAAGAGGTCATAGGCCGGCTCGTCGGAGACCTGGTGCAGCAGGATCGGGATCTGCGCCATCAGGGTGCGTGCGACATGGCCGGGCCCGAACACGCGCGGATGCAGGTCGATCCGGCATAGTTTCATCAGCGCACCGCGCGCCTTGGGGCCTGACAGGCGCAGCACGCCGAAGGCCGAGGAAAGATCCACCACCGAGGCGTTCTCGCCGAGAGCATGTTTGAGGCTCACGGCAAGGCTGCCCGGCCGTCCCTGCTTGTCCAGCACCAGCCAGTCGCCAGGGCCGAGCGAAAGCACCTTCAGCGCCCCCGAGACCGCCGATCGGCCGGGCTCCGGCAGATCCAACCCGAACTCCGCCTTGAGCGCACGGCGCAAGCCCGCCTCGCCATCCCGCCGCAGCTTGATCTCGGCGATGTCGGGGCTGCGCTCGGCCAACTGCACCTCGGCAACGCGATCGGAGGGGCGGTCCGGGATCAAGGCGTGATGACCGGGTACGGAGCGCGGCAGGACCAGCGGCTCGACGGCCCCGACCGGCAGGGCATCCCTCACCCTGAGATTGTCCGGATCGACGAAATGCGGGGAGACGATGGTGACCTCACAGGCTTCACCGCGCACGGGATCGGCAGCATGCAGCCTCTGGCCGATCCGTTCCTTGCCGCCGCGCAGCAGGGCAAGGCCGATGAAGCCCTTCCCCTGCGTGGTTGGGCAGGCGGCGGTAACGAAGCCCAGACTCTCCTTGGCTTCGGCGGAGGCGGTAAGATGGGCGCCGGCCCGCAGCTTCTGCCCGGGATCGTCCACCTTCACGCCAACCAGGACAAGGCGCCCAGCCTCGGTCAGGCCGGGACGACCGGCCAGGACGCGGCCGACATAATCGCCCTTTTTCTTGAGCATGCGGCCAAGGCCGAGATCGGCGGCCGTGGTCTGGCCGTTGAGCTCGCTGCCGGCGACATGCCCCTTCTCGATCCGAAGCAGGTTGAGGGCATCGAGCCCATAGGGCTTGATGCCGAAGGGCTTGCCGGCCGCGAGGATGGCTTCCCACACCGGCTCGGCATGGCCTGAGGGCACGCTGACCTCATAGGCGAGTTCGCCCGAAAAGGAGATGCGGAAGAGCCGGCCGGAAACCCCGGCGATGACGGCCTCGGCAACGGCCATGAAGGGGAAGGCCGCATCGTCGAGGTCCTGGCTGGTGATGCGGGCGAGCACCGCCCGGGCCTTAGGGCCGGCCACCGCGAAAGTCGCCCATTGATCGGCGACATTGGTGATCTGGACGTCGAGATCAGGCCATACGGCCTGGTGATGGAATTCGAGATGCTCCAGCACCAGCCCGGCATTGGCCGTGGTGGTGGTGACGAAATAATGATCCTCGGCCAATCGCGAGGTGGTGCCATCGTCGAGGACGATGCCATCCTCGCGCAACATCAACCCATAGCGCGCGCGCCCGACCGGCAGCGAGGAGAAGGTATTGGCATAGATGCGATCGAGAAAGACGCCGGCATCGCGGCCCTGGACGTCGATCTTGCCGAGCGAAGAGGCGTCGGTGACGCCGACGGCCTCGCGCACCGCCCGGGCCTCGGCCAGCACCGGCGCCCAGCTGGTGTCCCGCTTGGGGGAATAGACCAGGGGCCGCAGCCACAGGCCGAGCTTGACGAACACGGCGCCCTGCCGCGAGTGCCAGTCATGCAAGGCCAGCCGGCGCTTGGGGCGGAAATGCTCGCCCGTCTCGGCCCCTGCGAGGGCGCCGAACGAGACCGGCGCGGCATAGGGACGGAAGGTCGGCAGGCCCGTCTCGGCAAGGCTCTCGCCCTTCTCGCCGGCGAGGATGGCGCTGCCGACGAGGCCGCCCGTCTTGCCCTGGTCGGTTGCCATGCCAAGCGTGGTATAGCGCTTGGCATGCTCGACATGGGCATAGCCTTCGCGCACCGCCAGGCGGAGATCATCGGCGGTGACGTCGTGCTGCAAGTCGACAAAAGCCTTGCCCATGAAGGCCTTGCTGGAAGCGCGTGAAACTTTGGCCTCCCAGAAGGGCTGCGATGGCGTTCCCTCGCCTTGCGTGCCTGCCGCATCGCCGACGAGCTCGATCCGCTCATTGCCCCTCGCGCGGAAGGACACGGCCTTTTCGTCCCATTCGAAGGGCATGCGGGCCTGGCCAGCCAGCTGCAGCCGGGGATCATGGCCACCGGAGACGCAGAGCAGATCGGCCAGCAGCATTTGCGGCCGCAGCCGGGCGGCGATCGAGGTGATGGTCAGGACATGCAGGGGTGCGCCCTCGGTCGCGGAGACCTGCGATCCAAACCAGACGGGGATGCCAGCTCGTTCGGCCTCACGGCCGGCGGCCGTTTCAGGCCTGACGTCGATGATGCCGGCGATCTCGACGCCAGCCTCGACAAGCTGCCTGGCCGCGTCATAGGCGCGGTCATTGTTGACGAAGAAGGCGGCCCGCCGACCCGGTGCCACGCCGAAGCGCGCGGCATAGGTGGCGGCGGCCGAAGCCAGCATCACGCCGGGGCGGTCATTGCCGGGAAAGGCGATCAGGCGTTCCTGTGCGCCGGTGGCGAGCACGATCCGGCCCGGGCGGATGATCCACTGGCGCTGGCGCACCTCGTGCGGCCTTGGCGTGGCGCGATGATCGGCCACCCGTTCGACGGCGCCGACCACCAGCCCATCATAGAGGCCATAAGCGCCGGTGCGGTTGAGCAGCATCACTTCCGGAAGCGCCGCGAGTTCGGCAAGCTTGTCGGTCAGGCCGTCGCGCGCCGCGGGATCGAGCAGCGCCGAGCCACCAAAGGCGAAATCCTGTTCCAGCACGATCACGCGTTTGCCGGCCCGCCCCGCCGCCAGGGCGCTGTCGAGCCCGGCCGGTCCGGAACCGACGACCAGGAGGTCGCAATGGGCATGCATGGTGTCGTAGCTGTCGGGATCGGGCTCCCGTGCCGCCCGCCCCAGCCCGGCCGCCCGGCGGATCAGCGGCTCGTAGACCTTCTCCCACCAGGCCGCCGGCCACATGAAGGTCTTGTAGTAGAAACCTGCCGGCAGAAAGGGCGACAGCCAGCCATTCACCGCGCCGAGATCAAAGCCGAGCGAGGGCCAGCGGTTCTGGCTCACCGCCTCCAGCCCCTCGAAGAGCTCGATGGTGGTGGCGGGGACATTGGGCTCGCGCCGGGCGCCCCGACGCAGTTCCACCAGGGCCGAGGGCTCCTCGGGCCCGGCCGTGAAGATGCCGCGCGGCCGGTGATATTTGAACGAGCGCCCGACGATGCGCACGCCATTGGCCAGGAGCGCCGAGGCGAGCGTATCACCGCGATAGCCATGCAGGATCTTGCCGTCGAAGCGGAAGGACAGCGGCTTGCCGCGATCGACCTGCCCGCCCTCGACGAGGCGATGGGGACCGCTCATGCCGAACGCTCCGGCAAGGGGATCTCGTCATGTCTGCTGACCACGGCCTGGATCTCGTGGCTGACCGTATCGCGCAGCACCTTCAGCACCTGCCGGCAGCCATGCACATGCTGCCACCATTCCAGATGCCAGCCCGCCGGATTGGCGCGCTCATAGACATAATCGTAATAGGCTTGCGCCTCGGCCTCTTCGCCCGGCCGGTGCACCGAGGCATCGCCCCGATAACGGAATTCGACTTCGTCGCGCAAGCCGCAATGGGGACAGGCAATTCTCAGCATGACGGGCAAGCCTTGGCATTAAAGCTCGACGTCATTGCGAGCCTGGCCAATCCATATGGATTGGCTTGAGCGAAGCAACCCAGGGGCCAAAGGGCGCAAAGGCTGGATTGCTTCGCTGCGCTCGCAATGACGGTAAATGCTGCCACGAGCTCCCCCATCTCAATGCATCCAGGCATAGGGACCGATGCCCCGTTCGTCGATCACCCGCCCTTCCCGGAAGCGTTCCAGCCCGAAATGGGCGATCAGGGGGTGCGGCGCGCCGGTCGCCACCAGATGGGCCGTGGTGAAGCCGCCGGCCGGGATCGCCTTGAAGCCGCCATAGCACCAGCCGCCGTTGAGGTAGAGATTGGGCACCGGCGTCGTCGAGATGATCGGATTGCCGTCGGCGGTCATGTCCATCGCCCCGCCCCATTGGCGCAGCACGCGCAGGCGCCCGAGGGCCGGCATCAGCGTCAGGCCTGCCGCCAGCACGTCTTCCACCATCGGCAGGCTACCGCGCCTGGCATAGGAATTATAGCCGTCGAGCGCGCCGCCGAAGACCAGGCTGCCCTTGTCCGACTGGCTGACATAGAAATGCCCGGCGCCATAGGTGACGACGCAATCGATCAGCGGCTTGATCGCCTCGGAGACGAAGGCCTGCAGCACATGGGTCTCCAGCGGCAGGCGCAAGCCCGCCATGCTGGCCAGCAGCGAGGAATGCCCGGCCACCGCGAACAGCACCTTGCCGGCGCGAATGCCGCCGCGGCTGGTCTCGACGCCGCTGATCGCCCCGCCCTCGCGCGTGATGCCGGTGACCTCGCAATTCTCGACGATGTCGACGCCGCGCCGGTCGGCGGCACGGGCATAGCCCCAGGCCACAGCGTCATGGCGTACCGTGCCGCCCCGCCTCTGCAGGAAACCGCCGAGTACGGGAAAGCGGCCATTGTCGACGTCAATGAGCGGCACCAAGCGCTTGACGCCTTCCTTGTCGAGCAGCTCGGCATCGACGCCTTCGAGCAGCATCTGGTTGGCGCGCCGGGCCAGCAGATCGCGCTGGCCGTCCGCATGCACGAGATTGAGCGCACCGCGCTGGGAGACCATGGCATTGTAGTTGAGCTCAGCCTCGAGCCCTTCCCACAACCGAAGTGAGAAATCGTAGAAGCGGATGTTCTCGGGCGAGAAATAATTGGAGCGGATGATGGTGGTGTTGCGCCCGACATTGCCGAGCCCGATGCCGCCGCGCTCCAGCACCGCGACGTTGGTGATGCCGTGATTCTTGGCGAGATAGTAAGCCGTGGCCAGGCCATGCCCGCCGCCGCCGACGATCACCACGTCATAGGCCGGTTTGGGCGCCGCCTTGCGCCAGGCTGGCCCCCAGCCGCGATGTCCGCGCAACGCCTCGAACGCGAGACGAAATCCCGAATAGGCGGAAGAGAGGACGGACATGGGCTCCGCTGTGATGCCGCGAGGGCGCCTGCCCGACGCAGGCGCCCTCCCGACTTAAGCACCTCGCTTGCCGCTGGCAATCGAAACACCGAGATGGGCTGCGATTTTGTTGCCGCCCCTCCGGAACCGAGATGAGATGGCCGACCATCCCGCCCCGGTCTCCCGCAGCACCGTGCCGTAACTTTCTCCCAATTTTTCCGCCATTCCGGTCTTGCCCCGCGCGGCGCATATCTATATGAAGCCCCCGACCAGCTGCGGAGAGGTGGCAGAGTGGTTGAATGCACCGCACTCGAAATGCGGCATGGGGGCAACTCCATCGGGGGTTCAAATCCCTCCCTCTCCGCCATTCCTTCTTCATGGCACTTGGCAAGCGCGACAGGTCATCCAGGCCGTGCGAAAATGTTTTTAATCAAATCGTTACAGTAAGGCACCTCCGGCTGCGGCGAAGCCGGAGAAGTCAGTGCGCCGTCGATCTCAGCTGCCTTTCATGCGACTTTCTACCGAGCTACGTGTCGTGGTTCGCTTGGCATGCAACGTCCGCCTCTCGAGAACGGGCGATTGGGGGCTTCTTTCTAGAGCATCGGACATTTAGTCAGACGCATAGCCGGCGGCGTTGAAATAGTTCCAGCCTTTTGGGGCTGCGGTGATCGCAGATATCGCCGATTGCATTCCAGAGTTGTTCGAAAATTCGAGCGGCAGCCGCCCTCGGACGGGCTTTGAGTCGGGCAAAGGCCATGGCGATGAGATTAACTGCCCCTGGAAAGTCACCGCTTTGAGGTTAGTCTGAAGCGCGAGGGCGTCGAGGTTAGCTGGAGGAAGCTCCATCGCCACGCGAGGAACGGGTGATGGTAAGGAAGCGCGGCGGCCGTCGACCAGCGCTGGAGCCTCGACTTTGTCTCTGACACATTGGTCGACGGCCGCCGCTTCCGCATACTGTGTGTCATCGACGACTTCAGCCGGGAATGTCTGACGACCGAGGTCGATGACTCGATCTCCGGCGAGCGCGTGGCGCGGGCGTTGGATGCGATCGCCGAGCGTTGCGGCTATCCGCCGATAGTGATCAGCGACAACGGAACCGAACTCACTTCGAACGCCATGCTCGAATGGCAGCAGGAGAATGGTGTCGAATGGCGGTACATCGTGCCGGGCAAGCCGATGCGGAATGGCTTCGTGGAGTCCTTCAAGAGGCGCCTGTGGGACGAATGCCTCAACAGCTATCGCCACGCTCGTCAGATCATCGAGGACGGGAGGACCGACGACAATCTGGGCCGACCACACACGAGCCTCGGCGGGCTCACCCCAAACGAGTTTGCAACCCGGTCCGCAACGGACCGCAACATGAACAGAGCTAACCTATAGACGCGGACAAATAGGGGAGCAGGTCAGCGGCCATCATGACACTGGGGGCCGCAAACGCAAAAAAGCCCTGCGCGTTTGGCGACAGGGCTTATTCGAGAACGTTGGTTGCGGGGGCAGGATTTGAACCTGCGGCCTTCAGGTTATGAGCCTGACG
>NZ_JASGFM010000045.1:0-56786 GCF_047605565.1 Labrys sp. (in: a-proteobacteria) | reverse complement strand
CGCACTGATCGAGGAAGCTCTTCAGCGCCGCCACGTCCTGGCCGGCGCTCGCAAGCCGGTTTGCCAGGTCCGTACGGCGCTTGGCCTGCGCCTCCTGGGTGCTGATGCTGTCTCTCGCCTGGCGGGCGAGATCGTCGGGGCAGTCCGCGCCGCACTGATCGAGGAAGCTCTTCAGCGCCGCCACGTCCTGGCCGGCGCTCGCAAGTTGCTTGCCCAAGCGCTCACGGCGCTCAGACTCCTGTCTGGCCAGGGTTTCCTGGCTGTTGCCATCCGGCTGCTTGTTGTCGGGTTGACCGCCAATGGGCGGGGTGTTGCCAGAGAACAGCCCCCCCTCCGTGTAGATCCAGCCTCCCGCCACACCAAGGCCGATGACTGCGACGGCAGTGACGGCAAAAGCCGTGTTGCGCAGGACGTGCGAAGGCCTTGTCGAGGAAGCTTCCGACGATCTGGCCGCAACAGTCTTGGGCTTTTCGGCTTTCGGCTTCTCGGCCTTCGCCTTGGGTGTCGCCGGCCCGTCCGGCCAGTCGCGGATGGCGGCCATGTCCTCCGGCCGCCCCGCCGGATCGGGCGCCAGCATCGCCGCCAGCACGGCATGGAACTGCCTGGGAACGCCATCGAGATCGGGCACGTTGCGGCGTTTTTCGATGATGTCGAGTTGCGAGCCGGTCATGTCCAGCGCGCGGCCGCGCATCGCGGCCGCCATCACCAAAGCGAGGCTGTAAATGTCTGATTTGGGCGTGACTTCGCCGCCGAAGAGGCCGAGCTGCTCGGGCGAGACGAAATTATATTTTCCGGCAAAACTGCCGCCCAGCAAGGTTTCGCCACCGACATTGGCTGAACGCGCAATGCCGAAATCGATGATCTTGGCATTCTGGACCAGGCCGCCCGGCAGGATGACATTGTCGGGCGACATGTCGCGGTGAATGACGCCGGCAAGATGCGCCCGATGCAGGCCGTCGGCCAGCCGGCGCAGCAAGGGCATGAATTCGGCGGCAGTGAGCGGTGCATTCTTCACATGGGCCGCGAGCGACGGGCCGTCCACATACTCCATCGCCAGATAGGGTCGCGACAGCGCCGGATCGATCGAAAACACGTAGTAGCGGACGATTGCCTCGTGATAGAGATGGTTGAGGATCCGCGCTTCCTTGCGGAACAGGCCGAGAATGGTCTCGTCCTCGGCAAATTCCGGCAGAACGATCTTGATCGCCACCGGGTCGCCGGTCTGGATGTTGTGGCCCTTATAGACTTCTCCCATGCCGCCGACGCCGAGAAGTGCGTCGATGCGATAGGTCTGATTGAGTTCGGCGCCGATGCTCACGGCCGAACCGCGGATCGCGATCCGGGTTCGCTCATCGTTCGAGGACGGTTCCATCGGCGCCATTATCGCATCACAAGCGTTGTCGCGCCCCTGTCGACGACATTGACGACGACAACGGAGATATTGTCCTTGCCACCGCGCGCCAAGGCAAGTTCGAGAAGTTCGTGGCTCGCCTGGTTGGCGCTCAGCCCGGTGCTCACGGCGAGGATTTCCTCATCCTTGACATGCCCGGTCAGGCCATCGCTGCACAGGACGAAACGATCCCCCGACTTTATCACACCGGTGGCCTGTTCGAGCTCGAAATCATCGATGGCGCCGACGGCGCGGGTCACCACGTTGCGGCGTGGCCAGCTTACCGCCTCTTCCTGGCTGATGATGCCGCGATCCACCAATTCCTGCACTTCGGTATGGTCATGCGAGAGCTGCTCGATACGCTCCCCACGCATCAGGTAACAGCGGGAATCGCCGGCCCACAAGCAGCAATAATTGCCATCAACGGTCAGCAGCGCCACGACCGTCGAGCCGACGATAAGCTCGGGCCGGCCCTGGGAGCGGGCCAGCAGTTCGGCGTTGACGGTGGCGATCTCGCGCCGGAACGCCTCCGCGAATTCCATCAAGGATGCGGTCTTGCCGAGGCCTCGCGCGGCATCGCCGATCATCGCGCTGGCGAGATTGCCGTCGCGGTGGCCGCCCATCCCGTCTGCCACCATCCAGATGCCACGCGCGCCATCGGTAAAGATGCAATCCTCGTTGAAGCGACGCACATGGCCCGGATGGGTCAGCGCCGCGGTTTCGAATTTCAGATGCTCGCTGGATGCCCAAGGGTCCATCAAACAGCCTCCCCTGTCATCAGGAACGAAAAGAACTGGGCGCCGGGCTTGCCCTCAGTCACCACGAGCCTGGCGGTGTGCCCGCCAGGATGCGCCCCTTGGCCGCCATGCGTCCACCAATAGCTGCGGGCGCCGTTGCGCGCATCCCCATCCGCCATGTCGAGCGAGCGGAAAGCATCGGCAATCGGCAGGTCTTCGCCAGGCCAGAGCAGCAGACCACCATCGCGCTGCGGCGGCGGCAGGCGCGATGCCAAGGGCGGGAACGGGATCTGCGCCAGCAGATGAGACGGCTCGCGCTCGAACTGGTCATCGAGCATATGGAGCAGGAACTGCTCGCAGCCTTCGTGCCACTGGTCGAGCCCCCGCGAAGGCGGCGGCTCCAGATAGGCATCGGGCGGCTCGCAGGCGCATATCGTCAGCGGGAAATAACGCCCGACCCCGTCGACCGAGGCCATCAGCGCACCGGTCACCGGCGTGCCGAAGACCCGCCTGCCGCACCAGAAGCGCCAGATCGGAAAGCTCAGATAGATCTCTTGCCAGCGCTCGGCGAGCGCGTGCCGGCTGGCGGCGACGGCACTCTGGAGCCACTCCTCCCATTGGTCGAGGAAGGGCCGCGGCATGTTGTAGGCCACGAAGTCCCGCTTGGAGGGCAGCTTTCCGAACATGCCGCACATTGTCATCATGAGGGCCGCTCTAGAGATCCGACGGACAGGCGAATTTGAGTTGCGACAGGATGGTGAAGGGATTGTCGAGTGTATCGAAGGTCAATTGATAAGTGACTTCCCGGCCGCCGACGACGAAACGGGCCGTCGCCTTGTTGCCGGATTGGCGCATGTCGCCCTTCTGCAGCAGGCGATAGAGCGCCCAGCCGCCGGTGAAGCGCAAGCTGGGTGATGTGCCGTCGCTTTCGGGCATGGTGATCGAGGCGGTGCCGTCGGGAGAGCGGCCCGGCCATTCGAAATCCCCGCGCGAGCTCACGCCGAACGGGCTGTCGAGCTTGGTGCCGTTGACCTCGAAGCTCACCGAGGCCGTCTTCTGGCTCATCGACTGGGTCACCAGTGCGAATTTCACATTGGGCGAGGTGCCGCGTCCGCTGAAGAACGCCTCCTTGATGCGCGCCGCGTTCTGGAACTGGCGCAGCGTCTCGGGCGACAGCGCCTGGCTGAACTTCGAATTCTGCTTCCAGCCCCAGGCCGCGCCGGATGTATCCACCAGCCCCGCCAGCTTTTCGCGGAAGAAGGTATCGAAGATGCCGTTCGGCCCGAACAGGCGGCCGAACTCGCCGATCGGCACCTCCTGCTTGCTGCCGGGCGAGAAGGGATATTTGTTGCCGACGATATTGAGGCATTCGCGCGTCACGGAACCTTTCAGCGCGCCCTTGAGGTCATCGACCTTGTCGCCGACGATTTTCTGCTCGAACTCCGCCATGGCATCGCGGAACACGACGTCGAAGGGAGCTTCCAGGCGCGACGAGCTGGTGGCGATGGAGCCGAGGAAGGTCTGCATGTTCTGGCGGGCCTGTACGGCACGCTCGAAGTCCTGCTCGTCGATCAGGCTCTGGTAGAGACCCTTCAGCTGCTCGACCAGGAGGTCGATCTGGCTCTTGTCGCCGTTCTTGCGAACAAGGTCGTGATAGCGGCGGAAATGTTCCTGGATGATAGCACCGGGCACGAAAGGCGCCTCGACATTGCCGCCACGGCCGGCGGCTTTCTTGGCGGCGTCGAGGCCGATCGCTGCCATGTCATCGAGCTTGCTGCCGGCCGCTCTGGTGACAGCCTTGGTGGCGGCCTTAACCGCCGCATCCTTGAGCTTGCCGCCGACGTCGCTATCGGCGCCCTGCCGTGCTTCCGTCAGCCTGGTTTGCGCCGAGATGGACTCAAACAAGAGCTTGATCGGCGAAGCGGCGCCGGTGGCGGCCCGCAGCGTGGCATAGCCGGGCTTGTCGGCAGCGAAGCTGTTGAGTTTCAACTTCGCCAGCGCCGCCGTCCACGCCTTGATGAATTCCTGGTCGTAGATGCGGTAGAGATCGGGGCCGAGATTGGCATATTGCTCGTCGATGGCCTGCGTGCTGCCCGCCTCGCCCAGGACCCAGCGCTCATTCTGCAAAAGCGTGATGACCGACTTCATCTTGTCGAGGAACAGGGCGTAGAAGCCGTCATAAGTGAACAGCGACTGGACGCCGACGCTCTCGATGGGTGAACCGTCATTGGTGCCGAAGACGACGGCGGCATCGGGGCCGGCATTGCCCGCCACGGTCCAGTCCCTGACGCTCTGGTCGTGGGCGGTCGACTTGATGATGGCAAAGGCGCGTTCGGCCAGCGACAGCCGCGTCAAGGCCACCTGGCTCGCCTTGACGAGATCGCCATTGAGGGCGATCGGGCGCGGCGTGCCCTCGATGCCGAGCATGGCGTCGAGATGCCGGTCCAGGCTGTCGCGTGTCGCCTTGTTGGGCTCGCCCGGATAGAGGCTTTCCCAATCTCCCCGCATCCAGCCCTCGATCAGCGCGGTGTCCACCGGAATGACGGGATCGCCGCCCAGCATCATATAGACCTTGAGCGGCTCGTAGAGCTGCTCCGGCTGATCCTGCAGGTCGGCGAGCCGCTTTTCGAGATGGAAGAGGATACGCGGCCGCAGCAGCCGATCCAGCCCATCGCGATAGGCAGCCACGCTTGCCGTGCCGATGCGCTTGTGCTGGCCCAGTCCCAGTGTGTCCTTGATCTGCGGTTCGTTGTCGAGCCGGTCATAGCCCCAGGGAAAATCGCGCAGCTTGTCGAGCGGCCCGACGATCTTGAGGAAATCGGCATCGTTGATCGGATCCTCCTTGAGCAGGCCCGCCGTGTCGTTGGCATAGGCGGCGGTGGCGGCATCGGTGCGGTCGATCAGTGTCTTGTTACCGTAATAGCTGGTCAACCAGCCGCCAAGCGCAGCCAGCGTCACGCCGGCGACGAGCACATAGCCCGAGGTCTGCAAGAGGATCTTGCGACGCACTGCGGCGGCATTGGTGGAGACCCAGCCCGCCTCGCCAAACACGACCTTGGTGAGCAGGTGCTCCAGAAAGAAGCTCTTGGCTTTTCCTGAATAAGCAAGGCTGGCGCCCGCCTGCAGACCGAGATCGCGCGACAGCGAACCCAGCAACTGATCGATCGGCGTGCCTTCCTGGGTGCCGGAGGTGAAGTAGAAGCCGCGCAAGGCGGCACTGGTCTGATAGCGCGTCGGCTCGAAGATCTGGTTGAGGAAGCGGGTTATGGTGGGCTTCAGCGCCGCAAGCTGGGACGGCAGGCCGGTGAGCCTCACGCGCGAAATCGGATCAGGCTCCTCCTGCAGGCGATCGGACAATTCGGCGCTCAGCCTTGAGACCAGAAGGTCGATCTCCGGTCCGACGTCGCTGACCCGGTTTTCCTTCTTGTTCCTGGTCTGGAAGGTCGCCCCCCAAACCGCCTTGCGCTCCTCGGGGTCGAGATTGCCGAAATACTCCATGAAGCCGGCAATGAGGTCGGCCTTGGTGAAGATGACATAGACCGGGAAATCGACCTGCAGGCGATTGTTGAGCTCGGCCAGGCGCTTGCGGATGGCGACGGCGTGAGCGCCGAGTTCGGCCTCCTTCATCGACAGGAGGTCGCCGATCGAGATGGCCACCAGCACGCCATTGATGGGCTGGCGCTCACGGTGGCGCTTGAGGAGGTCGAGGAAGGAAAGCCAGCTCTTGCGGTCGGATTCGGTGTCGGAATCCTGCGTGGTATAGCGGCCGGCGGTGTCGATGAAGACGGCGTCCTCAGTGAACCACCAATCGCAGTAACGCGTGCCGCCGCTGCCCGCGATCGGGCCGGTATGGGCAGCCAGCGGGAATTTCAGGCCGCAATTCATCAGGGCCGTGGTCTTGCCGGCGCCAGGCGGCCCGACGATGAGATACCAGGGCAGTTCGTAGAGAAAGTCGCCCTTGGTGCGGCGTGAGCCCTTGAGCGTGAGCAGGGCGTCGCGCATCTTCTCGGCCAGCACGGAGGCATCCGAGCCGTCATCCTCGGGCTCCTGCACCGCGATGTTCTCGGCGAGCGCCCTGGCCGATTGCCCGTGCTTGTAGATGCGATAGGCCAGCCAGCAGAAATAGATCGCCAGCAGCAGGCCGATCAGCGCCAGCCGCAGCCAGGGACTGTCGAAGGGCTCGATGCCGGCGACGGTGACAAGCGGCAGCACCAGCCAGATCACTGCGCACAGCGCCACCACGGCCAAAAAGCTGACGACGAAGATGACCCAGCGCTTCATCACATATCCTCGCGCGGGATGAACACTTCGACGCGCCGGTTCTTGGCCCGGCCCTCGGCCGTGTTGCTGAGATCGATCGGCGCTGTATCAGCTTGCCCCGACGTCGTCAGGCGCTTGGGATCGGCAATGCCGCCGACCAGGATCTTCTCGACCGCCTGCGCCCGCTGCTCGGAAAGCTGCTGGTTGTCCTTGTAGCGCAGGGTGGCGCGCACCGGCGTGTTATCCGTATGCCCGACGATGCGGATCTGGCCGGGCTCCTTGTCGAGCGCTGCTGCGATATGGCCAATGACGGGCACGGCATCCGGGCGCAGGGTGGTGCTGCCCTTGTCGAACAGGGAATCGTTGAGGAGGCGCACCACGATGTCCTTGCCGGAATAGTCGGCCGAAGCCTTCTTGGCGGCGATGTCGTCCTTCAGGCGCTCGCGGATGCGCTCAAGCTGGGTGGTGACCTTGATCGGCGGGGGTGGCGGCGGAGGCGCCGGCACGGTGCGATAGATATGGATATCGCCATTCGGATGCAGCGCCAGCAGGCCGGCGCTCGCCGTATCGGACATGCCGCCGAGCAGCCAGCGGAACACCAGGAAGCTGAGGAGGAGCAGGCCGGCGGCGACGGAGGTGATCGCCCACAAAGGCACGGTCCGGCGCACATAGGCCGCAGCGATGTCCTGCCCCCGCCAATGTGGCGAGATATGATCCGTCACCCGCGCTTCCCGAGCGCGCAGGGTTTCGTAGAGGTCGCGGCGGATCTGCTGATGCGGGACGTCGCCGCCGGCAACCCGGTATTTGCCTTCGAAGCCGAGCGACATGCAGGCATGCATCAGGCCGAGCAGATTGTGGTTGATCTGCGGGTGCTGCCGCAGCTTGGCCAACTCGTCGAAAAAGCCGACACCGCTGTCGCGCACCTGGAAATAGCGGCTCAGCATGCTGTATTGCGTCCACAGATTGCGGTCCGAGCTCGGCAGGTTCTGCACGATGTCGTCGGCGGTGGCGCAGACAGCATATTTGGCGGTGCGCACCTGGGGTTCGGGAATGCCACGCGCATTGAGTTCGGCCTCGAAGGTCTCGATGCCCTGCGCCACCGTGCTCATCATCGGCGCAACCTGGGGAACCTGCCTGGCGATCCGGATATTGGCCAGCACCAGCAGCAGGGGCATGGCCGCTTCGAGGATGGGATTGGGCCCGCCGGTCTTGTCGCTGACGCCGAGCGCTTCGAGATCCACCGTGGCGGGCCCGATCGGCAGGGGAGGCTGGGCGCGCGGCGTCTCGGCCAGGGATTGATAGGGGTGGCCCTGAGGAGGCTGCGGCGCTGCAGCACCTGCCGCCACGCGGGGGCCGCCCCAGATGTCCTGGGCAGGCGCGGGGGTTGCGCCGGGATAAGGCACACCCTGGCCGTCACGCCGGCCGCCCGGATTGGGCTTGATCACCGTCTTTTCGGAGTCGGGGTTAGACCCGAACGGGCCCTTGCCGTTCGTCATGTGCCCACATCCTATTTCACGTCTTCCTTGACGACCCACAGATTGAGCTCAAGCCCGGGCCAGTCGCCGGAAAAATGCATGCCGATGCCGCTCGCGGTGCTGAATTCGGGCCAGAGCGGCGACATGCGGTCGAGCGCGAAATAGACGTGGCTGGTAATCGCGCGGATCTGCGCCGGTGGCGTCGGCAGATGAATGAGCCCGATGCCGGGAAGGTGGGCGTGCACGATCTCGTTCATCCGCGTATTGGGGCCGACCTTGAACAGAGCCGGGAACTGCGTCTGCAACTCGGTGAGCGAACGCTGCGCCGCCACTTCGAGCACGAAGGTCGACGCCCGGAACAGATTGCGGTCGGTCACGGTCGCCAGGAAGGCATTGGTGGCCTTCTCCACGATCTCCAGCCGGATAGCGCGGCTGATGTCGACGCTGAGGAAGCGCTGAATGTCGGCCAGCACCGGAGCGAAGGTGGTGCCGGGATTGTCATGGTCATAGGCCGGATAGTCGTTGGCGCGCCGCTCCCGCGTGGAATAGGTCGCCAGCTCCCCGGCCAGACGCAGCAACTCCACATAGAGCCGCTCAGGATGGGTGTATTTCGAACGGCGCATGTGCCGAAGCGCCGGAATTTCGCGGTTGAGCATCTGCAGCACAAAATAGTCGACGCTCTGCATGCCGCCGCTGGAGCGCGGGTCCGAGGCGAAGCGCGCCAGTTCGTCGAGCTTGGTCTCCACCCAGCCGATCACACGGTCGAGCCAGCCGGTAACGGCAGCATGGGCGGCGACCACCAGCACGGGCGGGGCAAAGCGCTCGTCGAAGACGATGGTCTTGTCGTTGACCTCGATAATCCGAGCACAGAGCATGCAGACGAAGCCCGGCTTCGGCGTCCGGCGGATCTCGTAGCTGAAGCGCGGCACCGCAACGTCGATCTCTTCCTCGATCTGCAGGGCGGAGGATGCATCGATCAGCGTCTCCGATTGCACCACATAGCGGCTGCCGCTTTCGCTCTCCGGCTCGTCGATCTCGCGGCTGTTGGGCTGGGCCATGGGCATGCACAGCCAGACGAACAGCCCGGCGGCATTTTCGGGCACCATTGCGGGTGGCGGCGGCGGGCAATCGCCGGGGAAGCGAAACGGCGTGCCGTCCGACAGGATACCCGCGGCGCGGCGCAGGCCGAACTTGCTTTGCTGCGCCAGGTCGCGATCGATCTCGATCTCGCTGAAGCCCCAGGGATAGGGCGTGATCTGGCTGGTACGGCCCTCGAGCAGATGTTCGAGATAGCGATCGCCCTGCTGCAAATGATGTGGCCGGAGGAACAGACCTTCCGACCAAGCGACTTTGCTATACCAGGACATCGATCAGCCGCCCGAAGGATTTGGTTGTGTGATTGTCAGGCTCGGCAATGCTGTCGCAAGGCCTCGCCCAAAAACGTTCGGCCGTTGCGCGAGCAAATTCTCTCGGCTTCTTGCGAACTGTGCCATATGACCTGAGGAAGTCAAGCGATCCACCGGCTTACATCGACCCTACCACTGTAGCTTAGAACAAGCGCCCGGCTCTCGCCTCCCCCATTGTGAGGTAGACAGAAAGTGGTGCGGCAGATACGAAATTTGTATTCGCGTGCTACAATCGTTCAGTGCTCTCGAAGCTGTTCCCTCAATGTCTGCGGATGCGAAGGCTGTGGCGTTTTGCGATGTATTGGACATGCCAAGCATCGCAAAGACGCGTCGAAACAAGAAATCAGAGAAAAAGGGCGTTTTGGCCAGAACGCGCCTTGCCTTAGGCTTTGCCATGGTGCCGTTCGGCTTGGTTTGGGGCCATGTCGATCGTGCCGAAGCAGCCTTTCGAGTGTGCAACCAGTCGGTCACTCTATACAATGTCGCCATCGGCGCCGAAATCGACAAGAAATTCGCCACCGAAGGCTGGTGGACATTGCCGGGCAATACTTGTGTCACGCCGATCAAGGAAGATCTGGCCGATCTCAAGCTGAGATATGTCTATATCTACGCGACGACCGCGACAGGCGACAGCGCATTCGAGGGAAACTGGGACATGTGCGTCGACACCAAACGCTTCAAGATCGAAAAGGTGCAGGACCAGCCCTGGGACTGCTGGGTGCGCGGTTTCGTCCAGGCCAAGTTCAAGGAGGTCGATACCGGCGATACCGGCTCGTGGACGGTCTTCATCCGCCCTGACGACAAACCCTGACCTGGCACGCCCCCGCCATGGACGACAAGACAGTCATAGCCGGGCAAAAATCCTCCGATCCCGCGGACCCGTCCCGGCCGACCGCGACTGAGCCGCAGACCGGACCGGCCGGGGAAGACACCAATGCCACCATCATCGTGCCGGCCAAGCCTCCCGCGCGGAGCGCGAAGAAGGCTGCCAAGCCAGTAGCCGACAAAGCCGGCCCTGCCGGGAGCGCGCCAAAGGGCGCGGATACCGCCAGGCCTGGGCCATCAGGCGCCCGCCCCGCGGGTGCGCTGGTCTATCTCACCATGGCCGCGGCCCTCCTTTTTCTCGGCCTTGGCTCGGCCGTGACCACCATCTATCTGCTTGCTCCCGATCGGACCCGCCAGCAGGTCACGGTGACGGACAGCGACCTTCAGGCCAGCCTGGTTCCGGTGCAGGGCGAGGACAATGAAGCCGAAGACGAAGCCCTGATCCGGGCGGCGATCAAGCCCCGCATCATCGATCTCAGCGGCGACCCGGTGATCGTGCCGCAGCTCGCCGACGCTCCGCGCCAGTTGATCAAGCTGGCGAGCGATACGCAGCGCAAGGCGGCGGGCAGCCTTGGCATCAAGGACGAGGTGTTCCGCCTGAAGGACGTGCTGGACCTGCCCACGCCGCAATCGCAGGTCGCGGTGCTGGGTTCGCAGGAGGATATCGCCATCGCCCAGGAGGCGCCCGCTGCCGGTGGCACGACAGACGGCGACGACAGTGCCGATGCCAGCACCGGTTCCTCCTCGATCGCGGCTTCGAGCACGAGCACGGGCGACCGCGTCGCGGATTTTGCTCAAAAGGCCAAGGCTCGGATCCGCCTCGCCGACGCGCTCAACAATCTCGGCCTGGATACCCAGCAGGCCGGTGCGGCCGGCGATGCCTTCAATGCCTTCTACAACCGCCCGATGCTCGAGGCCGATGATCGCTATGTGGTACGCGCGGTCGCCTTGAACGGCGATCCCAACCACATGCAGCCGGTGCAGGTGTCGGTCTATGCCAAGACCGAGCTCGTCGGCTCCATCGCCCTCAACGATGTCGGCACCTATGTGCGTTCCGAAGATCCCTGGTATCGGCGTGATCCCTTCGCGGCGCCGCTGGCGCCGGTGCAGGTCGATCCGGAGAACCAGCCGCGCCTGCTCGATGCAATCTATGTCACGGCGCTGCGCAACCGGCTGCCGGCCCCGGTGATCGGCGAGGCGATCATGCTGCTGTCGCGGGCCCAGGACCTGGAGCAGAAAGTGCAGCCGGGCGACACGATTTCGCTGATCTACTCGCCGGCCCCGCGCGATTCGAAGCAGGGTCTTGGCCGCATCGTCTTCGTCAGCATCGGGCGCACCACCGGCAATCTCGATTGCTATGTGATGCAGCCCCAGGCCGGCGCCCCCTTCGAATGCGTGTCGTCGGCGGGCCAGGGCAGCCTGCCCGATGGCGGCGGCATGGTCACGCCCGTCAACGGCGTGATCGTCGCCAGGTTCGGCCCGCAGGGCTCGGACACTTCGGCCGCGTCCATGAATTACGGCATCGACTGGACGGCCCCGGTAGGTTCGCCCGTGGTTGCCGCCTATCCGGGCAAAGTGACCGCCATCGGCGAGGAAAGCAATTTCGGCACGGTGGTGCGGCTCTCCCATGACGACGGCAAGACCTCGATGTATGGCTATCTCGCGCGGGCGGCGACCGGGCTTGCCGTCGGCAGCAGCGTCCAGGCCGGCGAGGCCATCGGCTATGTCGGCACGCCGGCCTCCAGCCGCGAACCGCGCCTGCATTTCGAGGTTCGCAACAATGGCGTGCCGGTCGATCCGGTCGCCGACAGCCAGGTGAGCGCCACCACCGCCAGTGCTAGCGCCGCCACTGCCACCAGCACCGCCGGTGGCGCCAACGGTGCCGTCGACCAGTTCGTCGGCCGTATCATCACCATTGAAAGCGGCAACAAGTGCAATGCCGCCAATCCGCTCTCCACCGCTGTCGGGCTCGGCCAATTCATCGAATCGACCTGGATGACCACCATCCGCCTGCATCGACCCGATCTTTTGGTCGGCCGCAGCCGCCAGGAAGTGCTGGCAATGCGCACCAATTGCGACCTCGCGCGGGCGATGACGACAGCCCATACCCGCGACAATGCCGCGGTGATCCGGCAGGCCGGCCATGCCGTCACGCCCGGCAATCTCTATCTGGCGCATTTCCTCGGATCGGGCGGAGCGGTGAAGGCACTCCGAGGCCCGCAGAACAGCCTGATCTCCGACGTGTTCGGCGCCGCCCATGTGCGGGCCAACCCCTTCGAGCAGGGCAAGACGCTGAGCTTCCTGATCGCCTGGGCCGCCAAGAAGATGGGTGCGGCGATCTCGGGCACTTCGACGCCCTCGCAGGATACGGGCACCACGACGGTCAGTAACGAGCCTTTGGCGAAATTCGCCAGCGATCCCGCCTTCGCCGCGCTCAAGACATCCGTGCTGGCGCTGTTGCAGTGATGCCGATGCCGCACAGGGAAACGCGACGATGGAAGGCCAATCTCCAGATCGCGCGAGCCTGCCTCACGAATGCCGGTTGCGGTTCGAGGCGCTCAGCTTGTCATATTGCTCGGCATAGAGCTCCAGGAAGGCGCCGAGCATGCCATGTTCGCGGCGGCCGACCCTGGCCGCCCAGCGCTCGGCATAGAGTTCCCAATAGTTGCCCTTGCCGGAAAACAGGGATTTCTTGGCATCTGCTGCGGTCTTGATGGCCTCAGGGGACAATTCGTCGAAGAGCTCGGTCAGCGCCGCCTGCATCGAGGCCAGGAACGCGACCTGATGCATCTTGAGATCGCCGAAGGCGTTCTCGAGCGCGGCCCTGCCGTCGAGGTAACCCCGGGTCCGCGGACCCAGCATGACCCGCAGGGCCTCCTCCGGGGTCGGCATGAACTTCAGCGGGTTGTTGTCCTCAGCGCTGATCATGGTGCGGTTGCCGGCACGCGACAGCGCCTTGGCCTCTGCCCGTGCCCGCAGCAGGGCCATCACATGCAGGCAGGCGACATTGAGGAGCCGTCCGGCATCCTCCGCCAGGTCGCCGGCATCGACGCCGCCGAAGATGTTCTCGGGAATGCCCGCACCGGCCGCAAAGCGGCGAATGAATTCGGCCGCACCGACATCGCCCGAAGATGGCGCCGGAACGTTCCGCTCAGCAACTGGCTTCGGGGCCTCCACGGCATCCCTGGGCTTGACCACAACCGGCGCCACCTCTTCTGCCGCCGGTTCGGCCTTGGCAGGCTCGACCGGGCCGGGATCCTCGCTTTCCCACAACGCGGCGGCCGGCGCCGGCGTCGGAATGGCCGGCATCGGAAGGGAAGGTCTGGGCTTGCGGATCGGCTCCGGCTCCTCGAGGGGCGGCGGCACATAGGCGGCCTGGTGCAGGAAATCCGGCCCACGATCAGCCTCGCTCAGCGGCGGCAATAATTGGCTCGCATCGATGGGAGGTGGTGCCTCGTGCGGGCTGTCCCAGATATCCGCGCTTGCCAGGGACGGGCCCGGGCTCGAACTCGGAGGTGGCGGAGCCGGCTGCACCGGTGCCTGTGGCAGCTTGATCGATACCGCCAGCACATAGTCGCCCACAGCCAGCCTGTCGCCATCAGCGAGACGGTAGGGGCTTTGCAGGCGCTTGCTGGAGCCGTTGAGAAAGGTACCGTTGGTCGAGGTATCGGTCAGCCAATAGGCGCCGTCGTAGAAGCGCACTTCGCAATGCTTGCCGGAGATCACCCGGTTGCGATCGGGCAAGGTCCAGTCGAGATGCTGGTCGCGCCCAAAATCGAAACCGCGCTTGTCGATCGCAAACTCCAACGGCCCGCCATCGGGCAGGCGATCAAAGTTCTCGATCCTGAGTGTCAGCATGGCGGTTGCAAAGTCCTGTCACGTCATGAGGCAAACGATAAATAGAGCGTTTTGTGGAAGAATTGATAGGCCCTTCGATCAAGAAAACGCGCCAAAACAGAGGCTTAGAGCTCAATAGGTTTCCGGGAAATCGCGCCTTGCCACGGTCAGGAACCGCCGCGTCGCAGCAGCGCCACGGCATCGCCGACCAGGTCTTCCATGCCACCAACCTGCCTGGCCATGGGCAGGCAGGCGACCAGCAACGTCAAGCCGACATTCACGGCGTGACCGGTCAGATGCGGGGGCGGCGGGACCGGATGTTCGGGATTGGGCGAGAGACTCCCCCCGCTCCAGCCCGCCGCCAGGGCGGCCCAGGCGAAGGCGCCCTTATCGGGATCGTCCATGCCTGCATCGAGGGCCGCACGGCGGGTAAACTCAATGGGTTTCTTCAGCCAGTCATCGACCAGGCGCAGCAAGTTGGCCTCCGCGCCGCTCGGCGGCTGCGGCCGCTGGCGCAACGCCAGGCTGAGCCATTGCACGGCCTCGCGGCGCGGCAGCACGAAGGCACAGAACATCATGGCCTTGCGCGCGCCGCCCTGCGCCAGCAAGGCCTCGATGAACGCGAAAGGCTCAAGGTCGAGATTATATCCGGAAAACTCGCCATCGAGGTTCGGGAAGGCGTCGATCACCTGCCTGGCCGTCGAGAACCGAAGATGCTTCATCTCGTCTCCTGCGACCGTTCGAATACAGACTCTTGGCTTGCGGTCACGCCTCGGTATCGCATCACTTCGTGCTGCGATGCGTGCTCAGCCGCACCTTGCGAACAAGTTGTGGCCGGGATGACACGAGTGAGCCAACAAGACGGCACCATTCTCAGCGCTAACTCATTGTTTAAACGTATTTTTGCAATTTCCAGCGCTTTCGTCCAACCAAAAATGCTCCGCCGGGTCGCAATCGATTCCTGAAAATCCATCGCGATCCTGCGGATCTCTGGCGTCGCGTGCCGGTTGGACGGCGGCGATACGCCCTATCGCGTTTTTCCGGAGTCGATAAGAAGCGCAAAGACTTGCAGTTACTCCCTCCACCACCAAGGTCGCGTAACCCCGGTGAGCAGTTACAGACGCTTCAGCCAATTCTTTGGATTGGCTTGGAAACAAGGAGTTGGAGCAAAGAAGCGTTCAAACTCGAACGCGTTTTGCTCTAATTGATCAGAACCAGCGCCCCCTGGACCATTAAGGGTGCTGCAGCCGAGACCTGGCCGATTGCGTTCGACTTCAGATTCATCAAGGCATCGGCCTCCAGGGTGATCATGGTCGATTTGAGCTTGATGCCAACCGGGGTCATGGTGAGGGTGCTGTTCCCCACGGTGAACTCGATCTTCTGATTGGCCTTCACCGTCCAGGTCGACATGATGGTCTCGTCCCGGCTGTTGCCGATCTTCACTTCGACATTCTGGCCGATCTCGCGCCGCTCGTCGTTCTCGACCTTGCCTTCGAGGTCGTGCTGGGCGTGGAAGCGGATCAGCTCGTTACCGGCCGTATCGTCCATGATCAGCTCGTTATAGCCCGATCCGTTGAGCGTCTGCGACTTGGTGCCCGAGACGGCGTTGAGCTTGTCCTTGACATAAGGGGCGACATTCTCGGCATTGTAGACGCTGCCCGTCACCAAGGGCTGGTCCGGGTCACCCTCGATGTAATTGACCACGACCTCCATGCCGATGCGCGGGATCTTGACGTCGCCCCAGCCGTTTCCGGCCCAGTTCTGGGCGATCCGCACATAGCGGGACTGGCTCTTGTCGCGGTCCCAGAAGAACTGCACCTCGATGCGGCACTGGTCGTCCACGTCGCTGACCACCAAGGCGGTCTGCGGGCCGTGAATGACAGGCTTGGACGTCACGGCTGGCGCCCGGAACGCAATGTCGAGCGGCTGGAACTCGTAGCTACCGGAATAGCCTTCCTCGCCGGACGCGCCCGTCGAGCGATAGGCCTGGGCGCGGAAGAGATGATGGGCCCGAACGATCAGATATTTGGTGCCCTTGCTGGCCGGGGGATTGCCATCGAGCGTCATGGTGAAGCCTGGGCAGCAGGTGACGGCATCGCCGCCGGCCATCACGCGCTTGTCGATGGCCTGCTCGGCCTCGAGCCTCACATTGGCCAGCGTGGTGCCATCGCCCTTTTCCGTATAGCGGCCAGGGTAGTCGTAGAGTTCGAGGTCGCCATGCTGGTACCGGGCGCTGGCCGCCTTTTCCGCCATCAGGTCGGTGCTGGGCTTGTGGTAGTCGTAATCGTCCAGCGTGACCTTGCCGGAGCGCAGGCGCCGGCCTTCGGCCCATTCGTTCAGCCTGTCCTTGGTCATGATGTTGTCGAGACCGACAGCTGCAAATTCGAGTGCCGCACCGCCGAGCTTGGGCTGATGCGCCGCACTCGCATCCGCCATGACGAGCTTGTGGTCGGACTCGCTGTGTTCGAAATAATAGTAAATTCCGTATTCTTCCATCAGCCTTGAGATGAAGGCAAAGTCGCTTTCGCGATACTGCACGCAATATTCGAGCTGCGGATAGCTTTCCGACAAACGTTGCTCGAACTGGATGAAGCCGCGATTGTTCAGGACCTGGCTGATGATCTCGGGCGCGGTCATGTGGCTGTAGATCTTACAATTGGTGGTCCTGGTCAGCAGCCACAGCCAGGGGCGGAGCACCAGGCGGTAATAGCGCAGATCCTGGTCCCTGCCGATCCATTGCGTCTCCACCAGCACGCCGTTGAAGCTGCGCTTGACACCCTCGTGATGGGACTGGATCTCCAGACGGCATTTGGTGCCGAGGATCTTGTCGAAATCGACCTCGCTGTCGTCGCTGACCACTTCGAGGCGATATTCGAAAAGCTCGCTGAGGCCTTCCGATCCTTCAAAACGGGTGACGACGAGCTTGTCCTTGCCAAGGCTGCTCGTGAAAGAACCCATTCGTGTGTCTTGACCGAATATTTGTGCCACAGCCTGCCCTCGCTTTACCACGTCGGCCAATCAAGGCTAGCTCTGTTCAAGTTCAACGTCCATGCCATAGGCGCTTTGTCGCCTCCCACATTTAGGGGGTCCCAGTCATAGTCCACTCATCTGGGACTGGCGGGTTTCGACATTCTTGCTATTCTTGTTCGAGGGTCGATCGCTTTCCTGAATGAGACGCCTCTCGCGCAGTTGACGAGCGGTTCAGCCGGCCGACCCTGGAGCAAACGCTTTGGGCGTATCGTCGGTTATGGTTTGAGGACGGTGCGATGAGCCCGGTTGCGCAAGATTTGAGGCAGTTGGGGCATCTGCTCGCCACCGACACTTTGGCCGTCATCGCGGCAATTGCCCTGATGAGCTGGCTGCTGCGCCGGCGGGAAGGCGTCCTGGCCTGGCTCTGCTGCGCGGGTGCCGCCTGGTGCGCGTTCAACCTTGCGGGCCTGCCCCAGATCGAAACCCGACCCTTCGGCTTTTCGGTCGGCCGGATCGCCTTGCTCTACCCCCTGCTCTTCACCACGCTCGGCCTGGCGGCAAGCCTGGTCGGTGCAAGCCTTCCTCGCGGCCTGGTGGTCGCGATGGCGCTGGCCTGTTTCGGCCTCGGCGCAGCGGCGATCCCGTTTCACGACCTGGCAACCACGCGGATCGCCGGTCTTGCGAGCCTCGGCGCAGCGCTGCTCCTGCTGGTTTTTTTTGCAACGAGGGCGGAAACGCAGATCGCTACGCCTGAAAAACTGGCGCTGGTGATCCTCTACGCGCTCGGTCTCGCGGCGGTTGGCATCGATCTTTATGCCGGAACGGTCTGGCCCGGCAAAAGCGTGCCGTTCGCACCCTATGCCGGCGTGATCCTGCTCGGCTTCAGTGGCTTCGTCATCCTGCGGCACATCCTGGCCAATGCCGAGGCACGCGAGAGGCTCAACCAGGCGCTCGGCCAACGTATCGAGACCACCAAGGCCAATCTGCTGGCAAGCGAAAGCGCGAGGCACGCCCTCGAAATCGCCCATGCGGTGAAGCTGGAGCGGGAACGCCTGATGCGGGAAATCCATGACGGCATCGGTTCGAGCCTCGTGGCGGCCCTGGCTTCGGCCGAACGCCAGGGCAAGGAGAGCACGACGGCAGTCGTGGCCCTCAAGGGCGCGCTGACCGATCTTCGCGTCGCGGTCGACTCGCTCGAGCCGGTGGAAGGCAATGTCGCCACCCTCCTCGCCAGCCTGCGCTATCGCTACGAGCCCGAACTGCGAAAATCGGGCATCGGCGTCAAATGGATGGTCGAGGACGTGCCCGAACTCGACTGGCTCGACGCGCCGAGCGCCCTGCATGTGCTGCGGATCCTGCAGGAATCGGTCAGCAACACCATGGGCCACAGCAAGGCCACCCAGCTTACCTTCAAATGCAAGATGGCGCTGCTGCAGGGACGGCCCGGCCTCCGCGTCGAGATTGCCGATAATGGCAGCGGCTTCAATATGGAGGCTCCGGCCACAGGCCGCGGCCGCAGGAACATGCTTCAACGCGCGGAGGCCCTCGGTGCCACGCTGGAGGTGCTCAGCAAACGGGGCGAAGGCACCGCCACCATCCTTTGGCTGCCGCTGGTCCGCAGGCAGGGATTGAATCTGGAGGAGGGTCAGGCGGCAGAGCGGTAGACAAGACGCTCATACGCCGAAAGTAAAGGATCGATCGATCAAAAAATACTACCGCCGGCGGCCATGGTCATCGGCAACGATCGGCGCAGCATTTCCGCAGCCTCCCCTATATGGGGGGTTGCGGGTTGAGACGCAGAACAGCATCATTTCCAAAGGCGTTTTGTCATTTGAAGGAACCACGTCAAATCGCAAAGGCGCTCCGGACCAAAAAGTGGGAGTAGAAGTGCGGTTCGGACAAATCGCACTTTGCTTCGGCACAATCCCAACAGGTAGGCCAAGATGGCAGTCTATGCCGGCATCGAAACAGAGATTTCAGCCGACGCTCCCTGCGGGCCGGATCCCGATGCCGATTCCGACGCCCAGAATTTTCTCACCGTCGCCGAAGGCCAACTGCCGGCGAGCTACCGCAGCTTCAACAAGAAGTCGTTCGAGTCCAAGCAGACGCTTGCGGATCTGCGCGTGCATCTGGAGAAATCGCGCGATCTGCGCTATCTCGTCCTGGCGGCCAAGTATCATATTCTCTCGGATGATCTGCCCGGTTTCGTCGACGCCGTCGCAGCGACCAATGCCTTGCTCCTTGCGCAGTGGGATCATTGCCATCCGACCGAGGCGGCCGGCGGCGCCGAACTGAGGTCCGCCTTCCTCAAATCGCTCGACGACTTGCCGACAGTGGTTTTGCCGCTGCAGAGCGCCACCCTGATCACTGACAAGCGCCTGGGCGCGTTGTCCATGCGCTCGGTCCTGGTCGGGGAAGGGAAATTGCCTCCGCGCGAGGGAGAGACAGCCATCGATGCCTCGGGCGTCAGGGATGCCTTTCTGCGTTTCGAGCCGCTGCAGCAATTGGTGGACCTGACGGCTCATCTCGAGGCCATCCTCGCCAATCTTGACAGCCTGCGCCAGCTTTTCATCGACAAGGCCGGGCACGAGGCGGCACCGCAATTCGAGCAATTACCGGATCTGGTGCGCGCCATTCGCACCTATGTCGGCGGCATCGTCACCACGCGGGAGCCGGGCCTTGCACCGGCTCAGCCGGCTGAAGCCGAGAGCACGCGGGAGCAGGCGCAGACTGCCTCTGCATCCTCTGCGCCCGCTCCCCTCGCGCCTTCGGATGTCGCCTCGGTGAAGGAGGCTTCCAATGCGCTGGCGGCGATCCTGGCCTATTATGCCGGCAAGGAACCGTCGAGCCCGGCAAGACTGCTCCTCAAGCAGGCACATCTGCTCGTCGGCAAGTCCTTTGTCGAAGTCATGAAGATATTGGCACCCGGCCTCGTCGAGAAAGCGAAGATCCAGATCGGTGGCACCATGCCCTTTGCCTTGAACTTCGCCCAGCTTTCGGCGCTGGCAGTCGAGGAAGGCAAACCCGACGAGACCGAGGCCGAGGCCCGCACCTATTCTGTCGGGACGCGCGGCGAGGCCTCGGCCCTGATGCGCCAGATCGAAATCTTCTACAACAATATCGAGCCGTCGAGCCCGATCCCCATGCTGATCGAGAAGGCGCGAGCCCTGGTCGCCAAGGACTTCAATGCCCTTCTCGTCGAAATCTCGCGCAAAGATGAGAAGAAGGATGACAAGTCCTGATTCAACCAGGACGACGTATCGGGTAGAATAATACCGGGAGGCACTATCAATGCCCCTGGTCCCTTTTGGCAATCTCGGTCAAATCTTAGATTTGACATCGGAAATTACCAAGTGCCCAAGCCGAGATTGCGTCAGCATTTTCGAAGCTTGGCATCATCAGACACCCGAGGAGCTATGTAAGATATTCTTATTTGCTCTTCTAAGCTTTCGGACTAAGCCGATATCACTATTTCGAGAGTAGCAGGCAATTGTTTCGAAAGCTGATATCATTGGATCAGATATAGTACAGGAGGCGTCGGTGAAGATGCTGACCTCACATCAGGACCGGGACATGCGTCATTGCCTTGACTGGCGAGCCGGGCTATCGGCCGCCGCCCTCGCCGCAGTCATGTTCGCCCTGCCGGCGAGCGTCAAGGCAGCGGAGCGGCGCGTGGCCTTCGTGGTCGGAAACAGCCATTACACGGTCGTTCCCCAGCTCAACAATCCGGACAAGGACGCGCAGGCCGTCGCAGCCGCCTTGAAGCGCGAAGGTTTCGAAGTGGTGTCGGCGCTCGATCTCGACCGCAACGAGTTCGACAAGGCCCTGCAACGCTTCATCCGTTCGCTGCCGGGCGCCGAACTCAGCGTGTTCTATTATTCCGGCCACGGCATCCAGGTGGGCGGCGACAACCGCATCATCCCCATCGATGCCAAGCTGAAGGATCCGGCCGATCTGGAGGTGGAGACGATCAACGTCAAGACGATCTTCGCCTATATGCAGCAGAACTCCAAGACACAGCTCATCTATCTGGATTCGTGCCGGAACAATCCATTCCAGTCCCGCTCGTTCCTGGTCGGCCCCGAAAAGCAGATGGCGGTCGCCGGCGTAGGCCTCGCGCCCCAGACCAGCCCGCCGAGCAGCCTCATTGCCTATTCGACCCAGCCCGGTGCTGTCGCGGAGGACGGCACCGGCGACAAATCGCCGTTCACGGCCTCCATGGTGAAATACTCCTTCACGCTGGGCGTCGACGTGCAGCGCGCGCTCGACAAGGTGACCGACGACGTGTGGGAGGCAACAAACAAGCGCCAGCGCCCGTGGTCGGTCGGCACCTTGACCCAGCCGGTCTACCTGGCCAAGCCGGTCATTCGCATTGCCGCAGCGGCACCCGTCCAGCTTGCCAAGAATACCACCGTGAAGATTGGCCCGGCGCCCAAGCAGGGATCGGACAACTTCGCCGATCAGCAGGCCCCGATACAGGTTGCCGCATTGCTCGGCGAAACCTTCAACAAGCCGCGCCGCGTTCCAATCGGTGTCGGCCAGGTCGCCATGCTGGATGACCTGCCGCTGGTGCGCGCCGCCACCGGCGCGCAGATCCAGATCGCCGCGGCTCCGAGCTTCGGTACGATGTATCTAAACGGAGCGCCGCTGGCCGAGGGCGATGTCGTCGACCAGAACGCCGTCCGCTCCATCACTTTCGAACCTTCGATCGGCTCGGAGGGCAAGGTGCAGAGCGTGCAGCTCAAGGTCGAGCAGCCTGGGGGCGAAGGCCAGGTTGTCACCGGCAAGATCGAGTCCTTCGTGCCGATTTGCGACGACAAGGCGGGCGAGCCACTCGATCCGCAAGGCGTCACTCTCGGCAAGTTGCCGAACGAGATCGACGCCAAGCCGGCCATCGCCGCCTGCAGCGAGGCCGTCGCCAAATTCCCCACTGTCGCGCGCTATAAATACGAACTCGGCCGCGCCAAGCTGGCCGACAAGGATGTCGCGGGCGCCATCGAACTCTTCAACGCGGCCGCCGATGCGGGCTATACGCGCGCCTACTACGAACTCGGCTATTTGGCCGAGCGCGGTCTCGGCCGCTCACAGGACCTGGTCGAGGCCAACCGATTGTTCAAAATGGGCGCCGAACGCGGCGATCCCTATGCCATGCTCGCTTATGGCCGCAATCTCACCCTCGGGCGCGGCGTGCCCAAATCCGTGGACGAGGGCGTCAAGCTACTCAATCGGGCCGTGGAACTCGGGCACACCTATGCCATGAACACTGTCGGTGCCATGTACTATTATGGCCAGAACCTGCCGGCCGATCCGAAGCGCGGCATCAAGTTCTACGAAGCGGCGCTGGCGCGGCACGACATCTATGCCATGCGCAACATGGGCATCGCCTATCTCGACGGCAAAGGCGTGGCGCGCAAGCCCACCATGGCGATGGAGCTGTTCAAGCAAGCCTCCGAGGGCGGACATCCCAGCGCGCCCACCAATATCGGCGCCATGTATTTCAAGGGCAATGGCGTCAAGAAGGATCTGGCGAGCGCCATAAGCTGGTATGAGATCGGTGCCGAACGTGGCGACTTCTACGCGGCATCCAATCTCGGCTGGATCTATTCCAAGGGTCCGGCGGCGCAGCGCGACCTGGAGAAGGCCGCCTGGTATTCGAGCCTCGCCATCGCACTCGACGCTTATGGCGAGCACAAGGATGAGGGAAAGAACCTCAGCGCCTTGCCGCTGGCCGAGAAGAAGAAGGTCATCGACAAGCTCAATGCCGAATTGGGCAGCGATGCGGTGGCCCCGACATCGGATGTCGACGACACCATCGTGCTGGCTGCCCGCAAGGCCTGGCAGAAGCGGAACCCCCGTCTCGACCTGTTCTGAAGCAGGGCCGCCATACCGGCAGAGCGCGGCTTTTCTCCATGGCATCGAACCTGGCTTGCCGCCAGGTTCGATGCTGCCGTCGGCATTACGCGCCGCGCCCGAGCAGCTGCGTCGACCTTTGATAGTCCGCCAACATCATCATCTTCACATCGATGCGGTCATAGTCGACCATGAAGTAGCCGCTGTCGGTCCGGATGACCGCGTCGGGATGGATCTCCAGAAGGTCCTGGGCCATGACGCCGACATAGACCGGACCACCCCAGACATAGCGGAAGCGATAGATCGTCAGGCCGCTGGGAGACTGGCCGATGGCACGGATATCGGTCTTGAGCCGGCGATCGGACCAGCCACCGCCACCGCCCGAACCACCGCCGCCGCCACCACCGCCACTTCCGCCGCCCCCGCCGCTACTGCCGGCAGGCATCCTGTCGCGTGTATCGTCGCCGGCATCCGGCTCCATGATCACGCGCCTGCGGCGGGGCATCGTCGTATGGTGAGGCCGGGCGGGCCTGATCCTCCGGCGCGGCGGCTCCGGTTCATCCACATAGATGGGTTCGTTGGGGTAACCTGACGCGCAGCCGGCAAGCACAACGGCCAGCCCGCTTCCCAAGACCCCAAACAGCAGGCCCCGCCGAACTTCAAATTTGCTCGTCATCGGTATCTCCTAAAATCTGGCGGGCACACACCGCGCCGATATGGATCATAGCAAGTCCAGCGGATTCAGGCGTGACAGCCCGCACAGAGGAGCGCGCCGAATAGGATGACGCCGCCCCTTAAACTGACCGAATGGTCAACAAAATAAACGCCGAGACGACGGCCCCGGCGCAAATATAGAACAAAACTTGTTCTTGACATAGGCGTACTCGATCTTTGCAAAGCACTCGCATGACTTAAGGCATCAACGCCGGCCGCGCACCGGGTTCATCAAACACGGCTTCAATTCCGAGGAGTTGGCTTCGCCCCTATCATGGCCAAAGTCATTCCCCTTCCGTGAGCACGTGATCTCCAAGCAGGACTCGCCTCGCCCGCGTTTTATTCCCGGATTCGGTCAAGCGGATCATGCGGCGATCGACGGCGCTCGCTCTTGGGTACAATGCCCTCGGGGCTGCCATCCGGCGGTGAGGGCGATATGTGCAAGATCATGCCGTTTTCGCACGGCCGCACGGATATCGCCCAAGAACGTCCTGCGATTTGAATGAATTACTTCAAATCGCAAAGACGTGTCTAAGCAAAAAGTCGGAGCAGATAGGGGTTCGCCCTTGAACGCGCATCACCCTAGGATGGGCGCCCCTGCAGGATGCCGATCGCCTTGTTGAGCTGGGTGTCGTCCTTCTCGTTGGCGGGCACATAGGCCGAGGAGCCGCCTTCTTCGGCCTTGTCGGCATCCGGATTCGCCAGATGGCCCTTGAGGCCGGATTCGCCCTTCGTCTCGTCGGCACCCTTGAGATCGTCCGGCACGTTCTCCTTCACCACGATTTCGGGCTCGATGCCCTTGGCCTGGATCGAGCGCCCGGAGGGGGTGTAATAGCGCGCCGTGGTCAGGCGCAGCGCGCCGTCGCCCTGCAGCGGGATGATGGTCTGCACCGAGCCCTTGCCGAAGGAACGCGTGCCGACGATGGTGGCACGCTTGTGGTCCTGCAAAGCGCCGGCCACGATTTCCGAGGCCGAAGCCGAACCGCCATTGACCAGCACGACGATGGGTTTACCTCCCGTGAGATCGGGCCCGTCTGCAGCAAAACGCTGCACGTCGTCGACGTTTCGTCCGCGTGTCGAAACGACCTCCCCGCGCCCCAGGAAAGCGCCGGAAACCGAAACGGCCTGGTCGAGCAGGCCGCCCGGATTGTTGCGCAGGTCGATCACATAGCCCTTGAGCTTGTCCTGGCCGATCTTCTTGCTCAGCTTGTCGATACTCTTCTTCAGGCCGTCGAAAGTCTGCTCGGTGAATTGAGTGATGCGGATATAGCCGATACCTCCGGCTAACTCTTCATCCCTCACCGAGGCAACCTTGACGATGTCACGCACGAGCTTGACATCGAAAGGCACTCCCTTGCCCGCCCGCAGGATCCTCAACGTGATCGGTGTGTTGACCGGCCCGCGCATCTTGTCGACGGCCTGCTGCATGCTCAATCCCTGAACCGCCTCGCCATCCAGCGCAGTGATCACGTCGCCCGCCAATATGCCAGCCTTGGAAGCCGGCGAGTCGTCGATCGGCGATACGATCTTGAGGACGTTGTCCTCCATGGTGACCTCGATGCCGAGCCCGCCGAACTCGCCCTTGGTCTGCACCTGCATGTCCTGGAAGCTCTTGGCGTCCATGTAGCTCGAATGGGGATCGAGCGAGGCGAGCATGCCGTTGATGGCCCCCTCCACCAGCTTGCCGTCATCGGGTTGTTCGACATAGTCCGAACGCACCCGCTCGAACACTTCGCCGAACAGGTTGAGCTGCTTGTAGCTGTCGGCCAACGCGGCCTGAGCCCGACCGACGAGAAGAAAATGGGGTTGCGTCAGGGCAACCGTACCGAGCACGCCGAGCGCGGCTCCCGTGGATATGAGGGCGAGATTACGCATCAGGGTCTCATCTGTTGGCGGCCAAGTTCGAGTTCGAACGTACTCGATGCGCCTTCCATTCCCTCTTCCAAATCGCCCCAGGGAAGGCTGACAACACTGATACCGCGATTATGGCTGCATTTTGTTGTTCGTTCTTCACCGTCCAAATCGTGCTCGCCCTTCAATGAATGCGGGCCCGGCGTCTCCATGGCAGACGGAGTCATGGTTGTAGCTTTTTTCCTCGAAAAGCATTTTGATCGATCCTCGAGGTCTCGGTGAGGTTCAAGGCAGTGTCGCGTATCCGGAAGGCCGTTTCGAAGCAAAGGCATGGCAACACTCCTGGCCGGATATGCCTGGGCATCGTGACCTTCCTCATGGCGCTGTCATCGGTGCTGCCGGCCGCCCCTGCTTCAGCCGGCCAACAAAGGCATGAAGCACGGCAAAGCCCCACGCCCTGCGTGGCGTTGACGTTCGATGACGGGCCGGACATGACGCTGACCCCTCTCCTTCTCGATATTCTGGCCCGGGAAAAGGTCCATGCCACCTTCTTCGTGGTCGGCAAAAGGCTGGCTTATTCGCCCGGCCTGGTACGGCGTGAATTTCTCGAAGGCCATGAGATTGGCAATCATACTTTCGACCATCGGGCACTCACCGAACTGACAGATGGCGAAGCCATCGCCGAAGTGGAACTGACGGATGAGGCGGTCATGGAAGAAACCGGCCAGAGGCCGGATGTCTTTCGCCCGCCCTGGGGCAAGATCGATGCTCGCATCAAGGCGGCCTTGCGTGGTGCCGGCCTCTGGCGCCGAATGGCACTTTGGGACTTCGATTCCTTCGACTGGCTCGACGACACAGCGTCTCTGACCAGGCTGATCGGCGCCGGAGCCCCGGCGGGAGCCGTGATCCTGATGCATGATATCCATGCCAGCACCATCGAGGCCGTGCCGGACATCATCCACACCCTCAAGATGCGAGGCTTCCGGTTCGCGACGGTCGGGCAATTGCAGGCTTGCCGGCATGGGACGGAACCGGGCGCCGTATCGACGGCGCCTCATGCCTTGCCCGCACCGTCCCGCGATGCCCCCTATGGCAGCCTGGCCCATGCCCTGGATGCCATCGCCCCCTTGAAGGAATACATCGCTCATCGGCTCGGCTCCTGACGGCATGCTCGCGGGTGAAGGAGCCTGACTGCACCGGGCATGAAGCAAAGGCGGGTCAATCGCGAGTGCGCCCGATGGCGGGCGGCACGCAAGGCGCAGGCTGGGGATGGTCGCGAGGCGGGAACCAGATCAGCCGTACCGCGTCCTAGGAACAGGTACTTCGTCCCGGTCCTGGAGTGAGGTCCATGTTCAGGCTGCTTCTCGCCCTCACATGTGCACTCGTCTGCGGTGCCACGCAGGCCGCCAAGCTCGACCTCGATGGAGTCGATCGGGCGCAATTCAGCGAGGGCGAGCCGAAGGATGTCGATCCGATGCTGATCAAGGCGCAGATCCTTCTCGATCGCGCCCGCTTTTCGCCCGGTCTCATCGACGGCCGCCTTTCGGACAACTTCACCAAGGCCGTCGCGGCCTTCCAGGCGACGAACGGCCTGGCATCCGACGGCAAGCTCACCAGGGAAACCTGGGACAAGCTCGCGGCGACCTCCGTCGCCCCCGTGCTGACGACCTATGAGGTGACCCGCAAGGACGTGCGCAGCCGCTTCACCCGGCGAATTCCCACGCGCATGGAAAGGATGGCTCGTCTCAAACGGCTCGGCTATCGCAACCTGCGGGAGCAATTGGCGGAGCGTTTCCACGTCAGCCAACAATTGCTGACGATGCTCAACCCCGGTGCCCGTTTCAAAAAAATAGGTACAAGCCTGACGGTGCCTTATGTCGGCCGCAGCGCGCAACCTCCTGTTGCTGCCAGCATCGAGGTCGACAAGGCCTCCCGCCAGATACGTGTACTCGATCCTTCAAGCAACGTCCTTGCGGTTTACCCCGCCTCGATCGGCAGCGAGGAGAAGCCGGCCCCGAGCGGCTTGGCGGAGGTCAGGCACGTGGTGCACAATCCCACCTATTACTACGATCCGAAATTCGCCTTCAAAGGGATCAAGACCAAGCGTCCCTTCACCATTGCCGCCGGGCCGAACAATCCGGTGGGATCGGTCTGGATCGATCTTTCCATCGAAAGCTATGGCATCCACGGCACGCCCGACCCCGGTAAGATCGGCACGACCTTCTCGCATGGCTGCATCCGCCTGACCAACTGGGACGCCGAGGACCTCGCCACCATGGTCAAGCCGGGCGCGAAGGTCGAATTCAAGGGGGATACGGTGCAAAGCGAGAGCGAACGCTCTCCGTAAAGGCCTGCACGTCCTGCAACCGCCTCTACCGGGTACGGCGCTCAGCTTTCATGATTCATCCAGATCTTTCTGCGCAAGCTCTCTGAAGGCGTCCGGAACGGACCGCCTTCGATCCAGCGCCGCCGTCGCATAGCCCACCGCATCGCGCCCGAAGCGTTGGCGGATGAGATCCATGGCGCGATCGGCCGACTGGCGCGCAGTTCCCTGACAGGCGCCGGGCCGCCACTTCTCGTCGGGAAGGCCGAGCGGAAGATCGAGCTGGATCTCCCGCTCCTTGTGCAAATGGGAAACGCAAACCGCAACCAGCGTGATGACAGTCTCTCGCGGGTGATCGGCAAGCGCGATGCGCACCAGCCTGGTGGCAATCTCCGCCAGCACAATCGTCGCTGCGACCGGCGCCTCCAGCGTTGCCGACCGCGTGACGGCACGCATGTCGGCAAACCGGACGCGCACGGTCACGGTCCAGCCGGCCAAGGCCTTGGCGCGAAGGCGCGAGGCGACGCGATCGGCAAGCTGAAGCACGGCCGGCACGAACACGCCTTCGATGGCGGGTTGCCGCCCCAGCGCGGATTGCGCGCCGGCGGATCGGGCTCTGTGCTGCGTGCGGATTCGGCGGGGATCCCGGTTCCAGGCGAGTGACCGGAGCTTTTCGCCAGCCGCGCGCCCCAGAAGCCGCTCGATCGAGTGGCCGGGCGTATTGGCGAGTTGGCCGATGGTAAGAATGCCACGCTCCTTGAGCCTGGCCTCGGTCACCGGCCCGACACCCCACATCAGGCCGACCGGGAGGTCATGAAGAAAGTCGAGCTCGTGAGCCGGATCGACGACGACGAGGCCGTCCGGCTTTGCGACCTGGGAAGCGATCTTGGCCAGGTGCTTTGTCCGCGCGACACCGATGGAGATCGGTAGACCCAACTCGCTCCGCACACGCTCTCGAATGGTTGCCGCGATATCGGCCGGCGTCCCGAAGAGATGGGTGCAGCCGGCGACATCGGCGAAAGCCTCATCGATCGAGATACGCTCTACCAGCGGCGTGAAGTCACCCAGGATGGCGATCGCCGCATCGCCAAGACGCTGATAGTCGTCGAAATGCCCACCAACGAAAAGGAGTTGCGGACACAGCTCCCTCGCCTTGCGGCCCGACATGCCGCTATGCACCCCGAAAGCCTTGGCCTCGTAACTCGCCGCCAGCACCACCCCGCCGCCGACGGCGATCGGCCTTCCGCGCAGATTGGGGTCGAGGAGTTGCTCGACCGAGGCATAGAAGGCGTCGAGGTCGGCGTGGAGAATGGTGGCAAGGGTTTCCATGACCCGGAATCCCGCATCACAATGTTCCTTATTTGTTCTAGACAACGCAGGCAAAGTCAAGGCCCTGGAAGCGGCTGGCAGCTCCAGCCCCCGAGCGGTAAGCCAGCGATCGCCGAAACGCTCGGTGCCGCACCAAGCGAAAGCTCGCTGGTGGTCTCGTATCCATTGCAGCGGGCGCGTGTTCATTCGCCATCGTCGCGACGGCAAGCATCAGGGCGCCACTTTCAGGACGGTACAGCCAGTCCTTCCTGTCACAGAAGGCCATAGGCGCCATGGCAGTACGCACGCCCATGGCTCAACAGACACAATCCCAGGCCCCGGCGGCAAAACCACCGCTATGATAGCCGCAGCACTGCCTATATAACTACGCCGTCGGCTAAAATCGCGACCGATTATTTCGTTTGAGTTTCTGGATATTGCATCTTGAAGAGCACTGCCCTCGCCCGCCTGTTGCAGGGGATCACGAAGCCTTCTCACGACAAGCGTCCCTCGATCGAGACCTTTGCGGATATCGACACGGACCGGCTCGCTGCCGAGCTCAATCTTGCCGGCCGGGGAAGAGAACGCGGCGGCAACGAGGAGCCTGCGACGTCATCCGAGACGATGGACTCGGTCGAGACCCAGATCATCGAGCGCATCGAGGCCGCAAAGAAGGCCGCCCATGCCACCATCGAGGATGAGTTGCGCACTTATGCCGAACGCCTGGCGGCTCTCGATTTCGAGGACAGGTTCACGCAGATCCAGCATACCGCCCCGGCAGCCGTCGGCGATTTCAAGCTGGAAGCACGCGCGGGACGCGACGACCTTTATGCGCTGCGTCGCAACCTGCGCGACCTCGACGCCGAGCAGCAGGCCTTCCGGCGCAAGCACAAGATCGACCGCACCGCCCGTGTTCATGGCGGGGCAGCGACCTTCCTGAAAGTCGCCCTCCTCATCGTGATGTTCGTGGTGGAAGCGTTCGCGAATGGCAACTTCCTGGCCAAGGGCAGCGAACAGGGCCTACTCGGTGGCGTGACCGAGGCCATCTCCTTTGCCGCCCTCAACATTTTCGGTACCTTCATCATCGGCCATTTCGGCGTCAAGCAGATCGCCCACAACAGCGTGTTTCGCAAAGGCCTGGGGGTGCTGGCCTTCTGCTTCTACGTGGCCTTTGCCCTCGGCCTCAATCTCGCCTTGGCCCATTATCGCGACGTCTCTGCCCAGTTCCTGGAGGGAGGCGGCGAGCGGGTGATGCAGGTCATGGCCACCACCCCCTTCCAGCTCCGCGACCTCAATTCCTGGCTGTTCTTCGGGCTTGGCCTGATGTTCTCCTTGGTCGCCCTGATCGACAGCCTGACCTTCTCGGATGCCTATCCCGGCTATGCCGAAGTCCAGCACCGCCTCGAAGCGGCCAGGGACGCCTATCGCGACCGCAGGGCGGAACTCGATGAAAACCTGAAGGACGTTCGCGACGAATATCAAGACAGGATGCAGGATATCAGCAGCGACCTGTCCCTGCGGCGGGGCGAGTACGAGGCCATCATCGCCAATCGCGCGCGCATGCTGAAGCTCTTCAGCCAGCATCAGGACCATCTGGAACGAGCGGCCAACACGCTGATCGGTTTCTATCGCGAGGCGAATGCCAAGGCTCGCAAGACGCCGCCTCCGGCCCGTTTCGCAAGCCCCTTCTCGCTTGCAAAGGTCAGCGTGGAGGCCAGCACCGAGGGCGAATGGAGCCTGCGCGACCTGCGATCCCGCATCGAACAGATCCAGGCGATGCTGACGGCCGAGGTGAAGGAGATCCACACCGCCTACCAGACCACCATGGACGAATATCAGCAGCTCGACGACGTGGTTCCCGAGCCGGGGATGGGTGATGGCTCGAAACAGGCGTAGGCGCTCGCGCGGTGGAAGCGGTTTGCCGCAATACATCCTGGGCGGCCTCCTGCTGCTGGCGGCCGCGGCGGTGGCGATCGGCTTTGCCTATCTCAAGCTGACGGCCAAGGTTCCGCCGAAACTCGATGCGGAGCTGTGCCCCGTCGATGGCCCGACATCCATGACTATCGTCCTGCTCGATGCCTCCGATGCCCTGCCGCCGATCGGCCGTCAGCAATTGGCGACGGAGCTCACCGATCTGGCCGAGGCCACGCCCGAATACGGCCTGTTCGAACTGCGCGTCCTCGAACCCAACGCATCGGGCGGTGCCGTGAAGTTCCGGGCCTGCAATCCGGGTGACGGTTCGAGCGTGGACGCCCTCACCGGCAACAAGGAGCTTGCCAGGCGGAAATGGACGCAGGGGTTCAAGCAACCGCTCGAACGAGCCTTGGCGGCGGATCTGGCCGGTGTTCCCTCCGACAATTCTCCGATCATGGCGACCATCCAGGCGATTGCCGTCGAGCGATTCACGGGAGCCAGGTCGGACAACGTTGCCAAGAAGCTGGTCATCGTCTCCGACATGATCGAGAACGGACGGGATTACAGCCAGTATCGCGGCGACCTCTCCTTCGCCCGTTTCAAGAAGTCGGTCGCCTACAAGCAATTCAGGACCGATCTTCACGGTGCCGAAATAGGCATCAAATATGTGCAGCGCCAGAAGCCGCCGATCGACAGCGTTGCCCATATCCGGTTCTGGCAAGAATGGATCGCCGACAATAACGGCAGGTTCGACAGCGCCGATCGCCTGCAGGGAGTGAACTGACGATGGTCCAGGACAAGGCCTGGTCGACGACCGACAGCGCCATCAGTGCCAGCCTCTTCAGCCTGTTCGTCCTGGCGGGCAGCGCCTACATCATCGCCGCCAAGCTGATGCACTATCCGGCCTTCCTGGTGACATCAGTGCCGGTTGCGGTGATGGTGGTCTACGCGCTCGTCATCGTCGTGCTGCGGCGCTTCCGCCTGCGCTTGGACCAGGCAGGCGACAACATCTACTATATGGGCTTCCTGTTCACCCTCACGAGCCTGGGCGTCTCGCTCTATCAGTTTCAGGCCGAGGGGGCAGTAGAGGAAATCGTCCGCAATTTCGGCGTCGCAATTGCCTCGACCATCGCCGGTGTCGCCCTTCGCGTGCTGTTCGGGCAGATGCGGCAGGATCCCTACGAGGTCGAGCTGGCCTCGCGCCTGGAACTGTCGGAAGCCACCCGGCGGGTTCGCCGGGAGCTGGATACCATCGTGGTCGAAATCGCGAATTTCCGCCGTTCCTCCCAGCAGATGATCATCGAGGGATTTGGGGAAGCCCGCGAGGGCGTGCGGGATGCGACCAGCAGGGCTCTCGGCGACTTCGAGGATCTGACCCGGAAGGCCGCCGGGCCGATCGAGGCCAGTGCCGATGCCAGCACCACGATCCTGAAGGCCTTTGCCAAATCGGCATTCGAGAGCGTCGAGGCGGCCAATACGAAGTTTGCCGCGGAAACTGCCAAACTGTCCGAAGGGACGGACAGGCTCACGGCGACATTGGAGGCGGTATCGGACCACCTCAAGAGCCTGCAGGTACCCGCCAACGTCATCGAAGAAAAGCTCCAGCCTTCGGTCGGGGAACTGACGCAGGCCGTCTCCCAGCTGAGCAAGAGCCTCGCAACTTTCATCGAGCACAATTCGCCGATGGCACCGACCCAGCTTCTCGATACGGAAGCCAAGCGCAATGCCCGCATCGACAATCTGGCGGAGGCGATCGCCGGCCTGACACGGCAGATGGAAGAGGCTGCCGCCGCCAAGCAGAGCAGGCCGCTGCGATATATCAGGCGCCTCTTGCGCAGATCGGCGGCGGCTGATGCGTAGAGCGACCTCCATCGGCTCCGATGGGGCGGCCTATCGGCGAGGCATCGTCCTCGGTTTGACCATGGCCGAGATCATGCTGCTGCTGGTTTTCTGCCTGCTGATCGCCCTGACGGTCATGTTCAGCCGGGAGCAGGAACGCGCCAATCTTCTTGCCGCCCGCCTGAAGCAGGCCGAAGCGGCGCTCGCAAAGGAACAGCAGACCTCGAAGGATCTCGCTGCACTCCTGGACGAGTTCAAACGTACCGGAGCAATTCCCCAGCAGCTCGATGATAGCTGGCGCAAACTGGTCGAAGCACGCGGCCTCGTCGACAAACTGCGGGAGAACGGCGTCGATCCCGACCAGCTCAAACAATATGCCGCGAAACTCAAGGACATCCTGCCCACGCTGACCGCCGATGTCTCGGGAGCCGATCTGGCAACGGCATGGCGCCAGATCGCCGAAGCGAAAAGCCGGATGACGACCATCGAGCTTGGGAATCTGACGGTCTCCGGGGTGGCCGACCTCATCGTCAAGGGTGCCAAGACACAGCAGGCCGAGCGAGAGGGGCGCGGCGAGCACGACTGGCCACCCATCATCAATCTGAGCGAAGCCAGTGGCTATAATTTCGCCATCGGCCGGGCCGACCTCACAGCGGATTTCGACAGGAAGCTCAAGACGAACGTCGTCGAGCGCGTGGCGAAGATCGTCGCCGAATATGATGTCGATGTCGTCGAGGTGATCGGCCACACCGACGAACAGGCCGTCAACAACCGTGCTTCCAACCTGGATGGCAAGCTCATCCCTGCCCTGGCGGGCAAGGTGCAGATCGACAGCCTCACTCCGGCGGACAATGCAGGCCTGGGCATGGCCCGGGCCGTGTCCGTCGCCAGGGTCCTGGAGAATGACCCTCGTCTCAAGGGCGTGACGGTCCTGCCTCTCTCCGGAGGCCAGATGATCCTGCCGGGGGACAAGGTGACCGACGGATCCGTGAGGGGCGACGTCAAGGAACGGCGCCGGATCGAGATCAGGGTGCGAAGGTCCGAAGGCAAGGCGGCGAGCGGCCTCCGGCCTGAATCAGGAACGCAACCCTGACCCGACGCGCCAAGCATCTTATACCAGTCCGGACAATGTTTGACCTGTGCCTGCAAAGGGGGCGCTGTCATTCCCGGCGCCGCCGCAGGCGGTGGGAAGGGAATCCAGGGGCCGAGAACGTCGCTCGTCACTCCTGGATCCCCTTCCCTCCCAGTCACAAGCAAAGCTTGTGACGTGCTCGCCGGGGATGACAGGTCCGTCTTTCTGCGATCGGGTATCACATGGAGAACAAAGCGCGCGTCAAGGCATGGTCGGGATCGACAAGCCCATCCAGGATATTGAAATGGTGGCGATCGGGCTCCTCGACGACATCGGTCTCGATGCCGAGGCCTCGCCAGATATTGCCGAGCAACGCATTCTGCCGCAGGAACTCGGAGGTCTCCCGGGCACCTGCCCAGCAGATCAGCTTGCTGCCGGGCAATGGCTCGAGCAGAGCCGGGCTCTCGCTTTTTGCTTCGTTCATGTCGATCTTCAGCGTCCCATTGCGGGCTATATGCATCAGCGGCCGAAGGTCGTGCAGGCCTGAAACGGAAAGCGTTCCCACGATCCGGCCGTGGAGTTCGCCGGGGAGCGGCGTCGTCTGGCTGATCATGCGCGTCACCAGCTGGCCGCCGGCAGAATGGCCGATCAGCCGGATCGGCCCCGGCACGATGCCCGCGGCCGCCACGATGGCCTGGCCGATCGACTTCGTGATATCGGCGATGCGTACCTCCGGAGCGAGCGGGTAGCTGGGTATCGCCACCGCATGGCCATGCGCCAGCGCCCCCTGCACGAGATGCGACCAGAAGCTCTTGTCGAGCGCCATCCAAAATCCGCCATGAACAAGGACGACCAGGCCCGCAAGGCCTCCCTTCGGATAGAACAGATCGAAACGCTGGCGCGGATCGTCGCCATAGGCGAGATCCAGCCTTGCACGATCCTCGGCGACGAGCGCATCGCGTGCCAGCCGGGCAGGGTCCACCCAGGCCTGCGGCCACGCCTGGCTCCCGGGGATGTTGGCTGCGTTGTCGTAAGCCCAGGTCCAGTCGACCACCCGATATCGCATCTTACTCTCGCTTTCAGGCCCGTCATCCGGCAGCGGGACTCGCCTCCCCCGATCTCACCGCCCGGAACGACCTCGTCTCAGTCATTGGCTTCCGGCGGCAGGAAATCGACGTCATGCTCGGCCGAGGCGCGTAGGACGGCTTCGACATCGGACATGTTGTGCAAGGTCTCGAACAGGTCGCGCAGCCTGCCGGCGGGCGACACCCAGAACAGCGCCCGAGCCGGCTTGTCCGACTTGTTGAAATAACCATGCGGGATGCCGCGCGGCATGCGCACCAGGTCGCCGGGTTTGGCGGTCTGCCAGGTTCCGTCGAGTTTCAGCTCCAGCTGCCCCTCCAGCAGAAAGATGAATTCATCCTGCGTCGGATGGATGTGGACCGGCACGAACTGACCGGGTTCGGAATTCGCCTCGAAAGCGAAAGTCGACCCGCAATCGGCCTTCGGGAAATAGCGCTGGCCAAGGATGTTCCATTCGACCTGCTCATAGCCCTCGCCGTGCCGCGTGATGCCGCCATCCAGTTCCGTGGTCATCGTGATCCCTCCCCTTTTGTCTAGATTCGATATTCGCAAGAAAAGGCATGCGCCGCCCGCGGGCGGCGCATGCCTTGAGATCATAACCTCGTCCAGATTTCCTGAAACGAGTCTTTTCCGCAAAATGGCCCCTCTCCCGCCGAATTCGCGCTGCGTCTCGGGCAGGCACGCCGGCGGCAGCGCACGAAGCGCCGTGTGCTCGCAGAAGTGTCGTCTGCGCCCTACATGGCAGCCTGCTTTCGCGCCGCCGCACATTCGGCAGCAAGGAAATCGAGCAGCGCACGAACCGACGGCAGCAAGCCTCGCCGTGAGGGAAAAACCGCATGAACGATGCCGGCATTGGGTCGCCAGTCCGGCAGGACATGGACGAGCTGTCCCGCAGCAACGTGCCGCCAGACGGCCATGGTGGGCAGTTGCGCCACGCCCACGCCGGCAAGCGCCGCATCGCAAAGTGCGGCCATGTCGCCGGTCACCAGCCGTGGCAGATGCCTGACCTTGGCGCTTTGCCCATCGGCATGTTCGAGCTGCCAGTGATACTCGCGCTGCGGAGGCCCGAGGGTGGCGCTCGGCAGGCGGTCCAGATCGGCCGGGGAGGCTATGGGGCGCCCGGCCAGAAGGCCTGGGCTGGCCACCAGGCATTGCGTGCTTGTGTCGAGCCGCCGCATGACGAGTTCAGTCGGTTCAAGGGGCGGGAAACGCACGCGAATGGCCACGTCGAAGCCTTCGGCAATCACGTCGACGCGCCGGTTGGTGCTTTCCAGATGGATCTCGATGGCCGGATACGCAGCAAGAAAGCGCGCAAAGAGCGCCCCAAACTGAAAATTGATCAGCGCTACCGGGCAACTTACCCGGATGATGCCACGCGGCTCGGCCTGCACCTGCACGATCACCTGTTCGGCGGCCTCGGCCTCGACCAGCATGGCAACACAACGATCGTAATATTCACGGCCGATCTCCGTGACGGAAAACCGGCGAGAAGAACGATTGAGCAGTCGCACACCCAGCCGATCTTCCAGTTGCTGGATGCGCCGGCTGAGCTTGGACTTCTGCATGCCGCCGGCTCGCGATGCCGCAGCGAATCCGCCGTGATCGACCACCTGCACGAAATAAAAGAGGTCATTGAGATCCTGCATCGTCCCATTGATAGGACGCTGCATCGGGTTAAGCAATCTTCCGAGCCAGTCGTCCCGCTGATATTTCCAATTCTGCCGGTTCTGCCTTGGAAGCCGGGCTGGTTTTCCCAATCGGGGCGGCCGAAGCGCCCGCGCCGTTCTGCCCGCCGAGAATACTTCTCCGCGCGGAAAGGAAGTCGGGCGCCTGCAGAAGAAAGGAACGACCCATGTCGAGCGAACCCGTGCGCGATCCGCAATCGGATCAACTGCTGACACCGCAGAATGCAGCTTTCATCATCATCGATTATCAGCCGGTCCAGGTGAATTCGATCGCTTCGATGGATCGCCAGCTGCTGCTCAACAACATCGTTGGCTGTTCGAGGGCGGCAGTCACCTACGGGCTGCCGATCGTCCACTCGACCGTGAACGTGCAGACAGGTCTCAACAAACCGCCCGTTGCACATATCCGCAAGGTGCTGGGCGACTATCCCACCTATGATCGGACCAGCATCAACAGTTGGGAGGACATTGAATTTCGCAAGGCCGTCGAGGAAACCGGCCGAAAGAAACTCGTCATGACCGCTCTGTGGACGGAGGCCTGCCTCACCTTCCCGGCGCTGGACGCATTGGCTGAAGGTTACGAGGTCTATGTTCCTGTCGATGCGGTCGGGGGGACCTCGGTTGCGGCGCATGAGGCAGCGCTGCGGCGCATCGAACAAGCGGGCGGCAAGCTCATCTCGACCGTCCAGCTCTTCTGCGAACTTCAACGCGACTGGAAGCGCAGCCAGACCGTTCCGGCATTCCTGGATCTGTTCATCCAGACGGGCGGGACCCCCGGCATCCAGTTCACTTACGACAAGGCCGAATAGCATTCGCCCTAGCGTACCCGCCAGTCCCTGTGAGGTTACGGGGGCTGGCCGGCATGGATCGGCATTTGGTGGAATAGAGCCGCCTTGATTATCGGCCTCGCCGCCGCATCTGCCATCTCGAGGGCCGATCGTCCTCGGCCTGTCCCAGTCCGTATAGAATGTCCGCCACGGTGGTCTTCAGCTTGGCGGCCAGCTTCACCGCAACGTCGGGAGGGATCGATTCTCGGCCGGCCGCCCATGTCTCAAGCTGGGCGAGATCCACGCCCACCCGCCTTGCCAGCCATGAAGGGTCCATGCTGGCCTGGCTCATCGCCTGAGCCAGGCCATTGGGATATTCAGCGGCCATCTTGAGTCACAAGTCCGTGGGGAAGCCTATCGCTATCATCATAGTCACCTTGGGCGGTGAATATGACAGAAAGAAGCCCGCTCTATGCACTCCAGCCCTCGGCTTGACCTTGCCCCCAAGTTTTAAGCTATCTCGGGAGCTTGGTAAGTCTGCCCGCGATGCTGGAGCAATTGGCAGGCTGCTTCCAGGAGAAGGTCAATTCAGCCATCACCGCAATGCCTGTCGGCGGCTCATCCGGCTGCCGCCAGCGGGTCGCGCAGCCTGGTGATGGCATCGACCAGGAAGTTGCAGGCGACGAAGATCGCCGCGGTGAAGATGGTCGTGCCGATCACCACGGGAAAATCCCCGTCCAGCGCGGCGTTGATCGCCAGCCTGCCGACACCGTCGAGGCCGAAGATCTGCTCGGTAACGATCGCCCCGCCCATGATCACCGCCAGTTCCAGCCCCGCCAGGGTGATGATGGGGTTGAGAGCGGCCTTGAGCGCGTGACCGACCTGGATGCGCCATTCGCTGAGCCCCTTGGCCCGGGCGGTGCGGATATAGTCCGCGCCCAATACGTCCAGCATGGCGGCGCGCACCACGCGCTGGAAGATGCCGATCTCTGCGATCGCCAGCGTCAGCCAGGGCAAGGTCAGATGACGGGCCCATTCGAAGGGATTGTCGAAGAACGGCACATAGCCGCTGCTCGGGAACCAGTCGATGCCCATGGTCGAGAGCTGGTAGAACAGGAAGAAGGACAGCAGCATCCCGGAGAGGAAGGTAGGGACCGACAGGCCGACATAGGCGATGGCCGCCAGCGCATGGTCGAGCAGGGAGCCCGGCCGCCGCGCCGCCAGGATGCCCAGCACCAGCGAGACCACCATCCAGATGACCAGCGCTCCCAAAGCGAGCGAGAAGGTCACCGGCACTTTGTCGAGGATCAGCTCGGTGACGCCCGTCTGCTTGCGGAAGGAATAGCCCAGACCCGGCGGCCAGTGCGCGAGCCCCATCGCCGCACCCTGAATGTCCGGCCCACGATAGAGATATTGCCAGAGCTGGACATGCCAGGGCTCATCGAGGCGCAGCGCATGGGCGACCGCATCGATCGCCTGCTGATTGGCATTGCGCGGCGCCAGCATCACCGCCGGATTCCGGTAGGCGAGGCGCGTGATAAAGAAGGCGATGACGAGGACGATCAGCAAAGTGGAGATCGCCCGTACGGCGAGGCCGAGAATGAAGCGCAGCATGATCCCTCCCTCAACGCCGATGGGGATCGAGGACGTTGCGCAGGCCCGCGCTCAGCGTGTTGAAGCCCACCACCGTCAGGAACAGGGCGATGCTCGGCCCGAGCAGGAACCAGGGCTGCAACTGGTAGAGCGAGGAGCGCTGGGCATCCGCGATCATGTTGCCCCAGCTCGCCGTCGGCGGCTGGATGCCGACGCCCAGAAAGGACAAGGTCGCCTCGGCCACGATGTTGTTGGGCAATTGCACGGCCCAGTAGACCAGGGCGACCGGCGCGACATTGGGCAGGATCTCCCGGATCAGGATCCGCCGGCGGCTTGCCCCCAGGGTCTGCGCTGCCTCGACGAAGGGGCTGTGCCGAAGCGAGAGCACCAGCCCCCGAGTCAGGCGGGCGAAATAGGTCCAGGAGAACAAAGCGATGATCAGCACCACCACCAGCACGGGATCGGCGATCGGTTGGCCGTTGGCGCCGCGGTTGAGCGCCAGCAGGCTGAGCGCCGTCACCACGAAGGGAAAGGACAGGGCCACGTCGATGCCCTGCGAAATCACGCGGTCCGCCAGCCCGCCGAAATAGCCGGCGATCAGGCCGATCGAAGTGCCCACCACCATGGCGAGCGTCGTGGCAGGGATTGAGACCAGCAGGGAGATGCGCGCGCCATAGAGGGTGCGGACCAGGACATCGCGGCCATCGCCGTCGGCGCCGAGCGGAAAGGCCCAGCCCGGCCCAATGGGCAGGCCATCTTCCGACAGGGCGATATCGCTGAATTGCTCCGTCGGCCCATGGCCGAGCCAAAGCGCCACCAGGGGCGCCAGCAGCGCGGCGGCCACCACCGCGAGCACCAGCAAGCCGCCGAACCGCACGGAGGGTTCGGCCAGCACCGCCGCTATCCCGGACGGAACCTGCCGCACCGCGCGGTCCGGCTCGGACCTGCCGGCGAGCGCCGTTTCGGTGACGTCAGCCATGCACGGCCAGCCTTCTGGGCTCGTCCGCTTCCCTGGCCCTGCGTCCCGGAATCGCGGCGATCAATGCCTGGGTATAAGCTTGGGTTGGATGGCGGAAGACCTGCGCGGTCACCCCCTCCTCCACGATGCGGCCGGCCTGCAGCACCAGCACGCGATCGCACAGATCGGCCACCACACCCAGATCATGGGAAATGAACAGGATGGAGACGCCGAGCCGGCTCCTGAGTGAGCGCAGCAGCGCGATGATTTTCGCCTGCGTGGTGATGTCGAGAGCCGACACCGGTTCATCCGCCACGATCACGCGCGGCTCCAGCGCCACCGCGCGGGCGATGGCGATCCGCTGGCGCTGCCCGCCGGAGAGCTGGGCGGGGTAGCGGTCGAGCACGTCCTGGGGCAGTTCCACCACATCGACGAGGTCGCGGGTGCGCGAACGGATCTGGGGCGCGGACAGATCCGTGTTGATGATGAAGGGCTCGGCCAGGATGGCGCCGATCCGCCGCCGCGGATTGAGGCTGCCATAGGGGTCCTGGAACACCATCTGGATAGCGGAACGTTGCTGTCCGGCGAGGGTCATGGCGCCGGCATGGGCATAGACATTGTTGCCGAGCCGGACCTGGCCTTCGTCCGGCCTGTCCAGTCCCACGACGATGCGGCCGATGGTCGACTTGCCCGAACCGGACTCGCCGACCACGCCGAGGATCTCGCCCTCGCGCAAGGCAAACGAGACCCGGTCGAGCGCCTGCAGCGTGCCCTCGGCCTTGCCGCCTCGGCGAAACCAGCGGGAAATCCCCTCCACCGTCAGCAGGGGCTTGGTCTCCACGGGTGCGGCGGTGCCGAGGGCCAGCCCGTGGCGCGCCGCTCCCAGCAGCAGCCTGGTATAGGGTTCCTTCGGTGCGCCATAGATGCGCGCCGCCGGCCCCTGCTCCACCACGCTTCCCCCGCGCATCACCACCACGTCGTCGGCGATGTCGTTGACGACGCCGAGGTCATGGCTGACGAAGATCAGGGCCATGCCATGGCGCTCCTGCAATTGGTGCAGGAGCGTGAGGATGGCGGCCTGCACCGTCACGTCGAGCGCCGTGGTCGGCTCGTCGGCGATCAGCAGGTCCGGGCCGAGCGCGATCGCCATGGCGATCATCACGCGCTGGCGCATGCCGCCAGAGAACTGATGAGGGTAGTCGTCAAGGCGCCGGGCGGGATCGCGAATGCCGACCTCGTCGAGCAGATCGAGGATGCGCGTGTGCAGGGCCGACCGCCCCACGCGCTGGTGGGCCGTGATCGCTTCGCCGATCTGGCTGCCGATCGTCTTGAGCGGATGCAGGTTTGAGAGCGGATCCTGGAAGACGAAGCCGATCTGCACGCCCCTCAGGCGGCGCAGCCGGCCGGCCGACAGGCCGAGAAGCTCTGTGCCACGATGGCGGACGCTGCCCGTCACCGCCGCCGAGGGCGGCAGCAGGCCGGTCGCCCCCAACAGCGACACGCTCTTGCCGGAGCCGGATTCGCCGACGATGGCCAGGGTCTTGCCGGCCTCGACGGCGAAGGAGACGCCGCGCACCACCCGCGTGGGATGCCGGCGCGTTCCAAAGCTCACATCCAGATTATCGACCGAGAAGATCGCCATGGCCGCCTCTCCTGCACCCTGCTGCTATTTGCGCAGGGCGATGTTGGTAATGTCGGCCTGCACGGCGAGCGAGGACCAGGTCCACAGCGCGATGCGATCGGAGGTGATGGCGACCTTGCGCTTCTCGAACAGGGGGATCCAGGGCAGGTCGGCGGAGACGAGGCGATCGGCCTTGGCCCAGACCGGGCCGGGATCATCGGAGGGGAAAGCTTCGGCCGCCAATCTGTTGAGCTCCTTGTTGGAGTAGCAGATCGCATAGACGTTGCCGGTGCCGCAGGGCGAGGCATCCGAATTCAGCCAGCCCCCGAGCAGCATGCGGGTGCTCGGTCCCTGCCAGTCGGGTGCGAAGGCGCCGCCGAGGAAGATGTCCCAATGGCTCTTGGGGTCCTGGATGTAGGAGCGGTACTGCGAGCTCGGCACCGGGATGAGGTTGAGGGTGAAGCCCGCCGCGGCAAGGTCTTCCTTGAGCGTCACCGCGATGGCCTGCACCTGCGCCGTGGTCTGGTAGACCGCATCCAGCGTCACGCCATCGGGATAGCCGGCCTTGGCCAGCAGCTCCTTGGCCTTGGCGGGATCACCTGCGCTCTTGGGTGTGGCGTAGGGATCGAAGGGCTCATGGCCGAGGATCGTCGAAGTGATGATCTGGCCGAGCGGGAGAGCGGCGATCGAGCCGCCCTGGCGCTGGACGAGATGGGCCTTGTTCACCGCATAGGCGAGGGCCTGGCGCACTTCGAGCTTGCGCAGGGCAGTGGCACCGGGACCGGTGGCTTCCGGCCGGGCGTTGACAGTGATGAAATTGGCCGAGCCGCTGTTGGATGCATGCAGATAGGGGCTCTTCTGCGCCTGGTACTGCCGGATCGCAGCCAAAGGAGGCACGTCGAGATAGAGCGACAGGTCGGCTTCACCGGCGCGGATCTTCTGCACCACGGCATCTTCGGTATTGGTGGTGAAGTCGACGACGATCTCATCGACATAGGCCTTGCGAGCCGGATCGGCGGCATGATTGTAGTTGGCCACCTTCTTGAGAACGAGCTTCTGGCCCTGATCGTAGGTCGCCACGTAATAGGGACCGCTCGAAGGCAGGTTCTTCCTGAACTCCAGCGAATCCGGGAAATATTTGGAGGCGATTTCCGGCGGCAGCGGGCTGACGAAGTTCATCGACAGGATGTTGAGGAAATCATAGTTCTTGCTGTCGGAACGCAGCACCAGCGTCCTGTCGTCCGGCGCGGAGACGCCGGCGATGTCATGCGTATCGGTAAAGGCCTTGGTGGCGGCGAGATCGCCCGTCGGTACCTTGGCGAACTGCTTGCAGTAGTCGGCGAAGCCCGCAAAGGCGAGGTTGAAATAGTTGATGGCCGCGACCTGCTTGTTGGGATCGCAGAAGCGCTTGATGCCGTAGACGAAATCCCCCGCCGTGATCTTGCGCGTGATCGGGCCCGAATAGGTGATGCCGTCACGAAGATGGAAGGTGTAGGTCTTGCCGTCGGGGCTGACGTCCCAGGACTCGGCGAGGTCGGGCACCAGCTTGGTGTCGTCCTTGATGTCGCCCGGCGCGCCCGGATAGGTCACGAGCTGGCGGGTCACGGCCCGCAGGATCTCCCAGGAATCGGTACTGTAGCCGGTCAAGGGGTCGAAGGCGTCGAGATCGGGGTCGAGCGAGGCGATGCGCAGCGTCCCGCCATAAGGGACCTCGTCGGCCGCCTGTGCCGTGCTGGGGGCGAGGCTGCCTGCCAGCAGCAGGGCCGCCCCCACCGCCGCAAAGCAAGCCGCCGAGCCGAGCAGCCAAGAACGGGCGAAAAGCCGGGATTTCATAGTCTGTTTCCTGATGTTTCGAAGGAGGGACGAAGGCCCTGCGCCATCGGGCGTGGGGCCTAGAACACGGTGCCCGCGTGGGGCTGGGCCGGTGTGGCGAACAAGGTATCGAGCGTGGACAGCACCGCCTCGCTCTCGGCCTTGACCCGGCCGGCCCTGGCGAGCTGCCACCAGCGCGTGCCGCCGAGATAGGTCGTTGCCAAGGCGGCGACATCGAGCTCGGCCTGTGCCGGAGCATCGGTCGGCACCGCACCCTGCGCCGAGATGCGGAACCGGCCATTGTTCTCGGCGAAAAGAGGGTCGCTGACGGCGAGCACCACCTCGCCTTCACCGGCATAGCGGCGCGTTTCCAGGGCCTGGCGCACGTCGAGAAGACGCAGCCAGGTCTCGTCCCGCTGCCCGGTCACACGGGCCTGCCGATGGTTTTCGAACAGCCACGGCAGGGCGTCATCCACCGGCCGGCCTGGGAAGAGGATGCGGTGCACCAGATCGACATTGAGAAGATGGCCAATCAGAGCGCCATAGGCGGCATCGTCGGCCGCGACCAGATCGTCGACGACGAGGGTGCGATCCGAGCCGGCGAACCATTCGTCGAGACCGATCGGATGGTAGCGCACATAGCCGCTCTCCCGCCCTTCCTCGCCCGCCACCACGACATAGGCCGGCGCCTTGGACAGGTCCTGGCGCAGGCGCTGGAAGCGCCACCAGGCGTGCCAGCGTGCGATGGCGCCGGCCCGGGCGGTGCCGGCCTGAGCATGGATGGCGGGCAGCAGCGACCAGGCTTCGTCCGGCTCGACGAAACGCACCGGCAGGCCGCGCGCCACGCCCGGCCGCAGTCGGGCCCCTTCGGTGGCAAGGTCGAAACTGACCTGCGAACTGGCGATACCATAGCCGAAATGGGCGTAGATGCGCGCATCCGAAGCCCGCAGCGTAGCGATGGCATCGCCGCGCGAACGCGCCTCTGCCAATTGCCTTTCCAGAAGAGCGGTGCCGATGCCCCGCCTGGTATGGGTGGGCAGCACGCCGACATGGGTGACGGCGGCATGGGCGAGCCGTCCGCCGCCCGGAACCGTCAGGGTGCTGGCATAGGAATTGACGGTGCCGACCAGCGTGCCTGACAGGAAGGCGCCGAGGGTGCGACCCGGCTCATAGATGTCGGCGACGAAGCCGGCATCGATCGGCCCGAAATTCGGCAGACCCACCATGGCGGTGCGGAACAGCCGGGCCGCCTGGATCAGTTCCGGGACGTCATCCAGAACTCTTACCCGGGCGGGCGCCGGGCTCGGTGCCCTGACGGCCGAGAGGTCTACGGCGTGCAGCGACATGGCGTTCAGGCCTTCGCCGGCGGGGTGAAGACGCGTGGCTTCGGCAGCGTCTGGTTGAGCGCGAACTCGCCGATTTCACGCAGGCGGTAGGACACCGGGTCATGCACCGTATGGGTACGCACATTGCGCCAATAGATGTCGAGACCGTATTTGTTGGCCGTCGAGCGCGCACCCGTCGCCTCATAGATATCGGCGGTGACCTCGAGCGAGACCTTGGTGGCGATGACCTTGGCCTGGTCGATCACAAGGGCAAGCTCGCCCCAGGCCTGCGCCGTCAGCGCCGGGCCAGCCAGCAGCGCCGCCTGATAGAGGGCTGCGGCCTTGTCCGCCAGGGCGACGCCGGCGGCGATGCCCGCCGACAGGCGCCCGAAGAGCTGGAGATGGTAGGGATCCTCGGTGGCCCTTTCCAGCCCCGACTCGGGCCAGGGCCGGCCATGGCTGCGCACATGGGCGGAGGCGGCCTCGAGCGCACCCTCGGCAATGCCGAGATAGAAATTGACGAAGATCAGCTGGCTGAACAGCACGCGCAGCCCGTCGCGCTGCTCGACATCGCCGGCATAATGATCCAGACCCGACAGGAGGTCCGCATCGGTCGCCTCGACCCTGTCGAAGATCACCGAGCCGCTGGCGGTGAGGCGCTGGCCGAGATTGTCCCAGTCGCCCTCGAAGCTGATGCCCTTGCGCGAGGGCGGGATCTGGAAATGCACCCGCTTCTCGCCGTCCCAGACGGTAACGGTGAGGATCTGGGCGATCGAGGCGCCGGTGGCGAAGGTGCGCCGCCCGCTGATCAGATAGCCGTTCGCGGTCTTTTCCAGCTCGGCCTTGGGATCGCGCGGATTGCTGACGCCGCCCTGAAACCAGCCCTCCTCGCCGACGCCGCGGGCCGTGGCCTGCCATTGCTCGGGCGTGCCGAGGATGTAGCTCCACACCCCATTGGAATAGTGATAGGCGATCAGCTGCCCGATCGAGCCGTCGGCTGCAGAGATGATACGGCTGATCTCGAGTGCCTGCGCGAGATTGGCGCCGGCGCCGCCCAGGGCCCTGGGCACGGCAAGGCCGAGGAGGCCGGCCTTGCGCAAGAGCTCGATTTCCTCGAACGGATCCTGGTTGGCACGGTCGCGTTCGAGCGCAGTGGCCGCGAGTTCGGCGGCAACACTTTCGGCGCGGCTGCGCCACTCCGCGAATTCCGCCTCCGAAAGGCCGGCATAGATCTCGATGGCGGGGGCATCCCTGCGCGTATCGCGCAAGGCGCTCACGGTTGCGTCATAGGCCACTTGTCTCGTCCTCGTTCAAAGCTGTCGGCACATTGGGGGGTCACTCGGCCGCGGTCGCGGCCGGCACGTCCCGCGCAGGGACGAAACGGGTGAAGTCGCGGAAGGAAGCACCGCGATGATCCTCGCGCAGCCGGCGCTGGCCCTCGCCCTGGAAGCGTTCGCGCAGGGTCACCGGCGTCGCCGGTCGCTCGCGGATGCGGCCGCGCTGGCGAAGCTCGGGCACGATGAAGCGGATGAAGTCCTCGAAGGAGCCGGGGCTGATGGCATAGGCGAGATTGAAGCCGTCGATGCCGGTCTCGTCGGCAAGGCGCTCGAGCGCGTCGGCCACCTTCTTGGGCCCGCCGACCAAAGTGGGATGAATGCCGCCCACACCGATATAGTCGGCGACGTCGCCCACGGTCCAGCGCCGGTCGGCATCGATGCTGGTGAGGCTGGACAAGGCCGAGCGGCCGGCATTGGTCTCGATATATTCGATGGGATGGTCGAGCGGATATTGCGACCAGTCGACCCCGGTCCAGGCCGAGAACAGGGCAAGCGCCGCCTCCACGCTGGTGTAGGAGAGATAGTCGCGATATTTGGCCTCGGCTTCCTCGTCGGTTGCAGCCGTCACCACGCTGATGGCGGTGATGAACTTGATGGCATCGGGCGCCCTGCCGAGCTCGACGGCACGCGAGCGGATCTGCTCGATGCGCCGGCGGATCGAGGGCGAATTGGTACCACCCAGGAAGACGACTTCGGCATTGCCAGCTGCGAATTCGCGCCCGCGCGTCGAAGTGCCGGCCTGGTAGAGCAAGGGCGTGCGCTGGGGGCTCGGCTCGGACAGATGCGCGTCCGGCACGGTGAAATAGGTGCCGCGATGATGGATGGCATGGACCTTGGCCGGATCGGTATAGATCCCCCGCTGGCGATCGCGGATGACCGCATCCTCCTCCCACGATCCCTCCCACAGCTTGTAGGCGACGTCGACGAACTCCTGGGCGCGGTCATAGCGCTCGTCATGCTCGATCTGGCGCTCGAGGCCGAGATTGCGCGCGGCCGACTCCAGCACGGAGGTGACGACGTTCCAGGCGATGCGCCCCTTGGTGAGGTGGTCGAGCGTGGTGAATTTGCGCGCCAGCAGATAAGGCTGCTCATAGGTGGTCGACACCGTGATGCCGAAGCCCAGATGCCTTGTGGCCGCCGCCATGGCCGAGACCAGCAGCAGGGGATCGTTGACGGGGGATTGGGCGGCGGTGCGCAGCGAGGCATCGGGCGTGCCGGCATAGACGTCCAGGTGCCCGAGCGCATCGGCCAGGAACAGTCCGTCGAAGCCACCTTCCTCGAGCAGCCTGGCGAGGCCGATCCAATAGTCGATGCTGGTATAGGTGTCGGCGCGGTCGTCGGGATGGCGCCACAGGCCCGCCGAGACGTGGCCGACCACGGCCATGCCGAAGCCATTGAGCAGAAAAGGTTTCTTGGCGGCAATCGGCTGTGATGAAACGGACATCGTTCAAACCATTCACGAATAATAGGTGGGTGGAGGAACCGTCCCGTTGAGGGCGTAATCGCCGACTTCCAGGACCTTGTAGTGCACGGGGTCGTGCAGGGAGTGGGTGCGCACATTGCGCCAGTAGCGATCGAAGGAGAGTGCCCTGGTGGTGGCCCGTGCGCCCATCAGTTCGAACAGGCGGGAGGTGACCTCCAGCGCCACTTCGGTCGAATGCACCTTCGACTGGTAGGCGATGGCGGCGACCTCGCCTCTTTCGCGCTCGGTCAGCTCGCTCCCGCGTTCCGCCGCGCGCTGGGCCGCCTCGCCTGCCGCATCCGAGAGGGCCACGGCCGAGGCCAGCGCGACGGAGAGCCTGCCGAAACGCTCGACCACCAGCGTGTCCTCGCTGGCCTTGCCGGCCGGGGAGGAAAGCCAGGGCCGCGAGCGCGTGCGGATATAATCGCGTGCCTCCTCGAAGGCGCCGAGCGCCGTGCCGAGATAGAGTTCGCCAAAGGCGAGCTGGATGATGGGCACATGCAGGGTCTCGGCCGGCGTCTGCGGAGCGCCCTCGCGACGATGCGCGACAAGATCGTCCAGGCTCACCGCGACATTGTCGAAGCTGGCGCTGCCGGAGACGGTGAGGCGCTGGCCCATATTGTCCCAGTCATGGCCGAAGCTCAGCCCCGGCGCGGGATTGGGCACCACGAACTGGCCGATATGGCCGCCGGCGTCATTTCCGGCGATCGTCGTCCCCGGCGTGAAACGCACCCAGACATGCAGGGTGTCGGCTACAGCCGCGCCGCTGGCGAAGGGCTTGGACCCGTTGAGCACGAAGCCCGTGCCCTGCGGCGTGGCGCTGATGAGCGGTTCATAGGCGGCCTGGGCCACGCCGCCATGGAACCAGCCCTGCCGGAGGAAGCCCTCCGCGCGCCGGGCAAACAATGCCCGGTTCGCGCCATTCCGGCCCAGGGCCGTGCCGAACAGATGGTAGGTGGCGATCTGGGCGATGGAAGTATCGCCCTTGGCCAGGATGCGGATGATGCGCAGGACCTGCCGGGTGCTGGCACCGCCTCCGCCGATCGCCTCGGGCAGGAAGATCGTCAGGAGACCGGCCTGGCGCAACAGCTCGATCTCCGCCACCGGATCGGCACCGGCGGCATCGCGCGCCGCCCCTGTCCTTCTCAATTCCGCGGCGACCTGCTCGGCCGCCTCGACCCAGAGCCGGAACCGCTCCTCCCCGCTCAGGCCTGCCCGCGCTCCATCGGCGCTCATGACCGGGCCTCAGCCGCCTGGGTTGCCGGGAAGGCAAAGCGGGCCGCTGGATGGTCGGGCGGCACCCGCGGGGAATCGGTACCGAACAGGCGGCTGCGCAGCGCGCCGGCCCGGCGTTCGCGCAGGCGCCCGCGCCGGTCGAGCTCGGGCACGACATGCTGCGCGAAATCGCGGAAGCTGCCGGGATTGACGATGTGGATGAGATTGATGCCATCGGTATCGGTCTCGGCGAGCCAGGCGTCGAGATTGTCGGCGATCCGGGCCGGCCCACCCACCAGCGTCTTCACCCGGCCGAAGCCGCCATCGGGCAGGAAGGCCTCGCGCAAGGTCCAGCGCCGCCCGGAGGCCGGATCGTCGAACATGCGCAGCAGGGATCGATTGGCGTTGGTGTCCTGATAACGCAGCGGCTCATCGAGGGGATGGCCGGCAAAATCGATGCCGGTGCTCGCCGAATAATGGGTGATGGCGCCCTCAAGGCTGTAGTAACGCAGGTAATCGTCGAGTTTCGCCTGGGCCGCCTGGTCGTCCTCGCCCGTGACGACGGCCAGTGCGCTGATGAAGCGGATGGCCCCTGGAGCCCGGCCCGCCTCGCGGGCCAAGTCCTTGATGCCAGCGACATTGCGCCGGATGCCGGCGGCATCGGCCCCGGCGACGAAGACCACCTCGGCATGACGGGCGGCGAAAGCCTGTCCGCGTGGCGAGCCGCCGGCCTGGAAGATCACCGGCACGCGCTGGGGGCTGGGCTCGGAAAGATGCGGGCCGGGAACAGTATAGTAGTGGCCGCGATGGCCGATGCCGTGCACCTTGGAGGGATCGGTATAGAGCCCTTCGGGATGGTCGGCGCTGCCGCGGTCACGCAGGACGGCATCGTCCTCCCATGAACCCTGCCAGAGCTTGTAGGCTACTTCGAGGAATTCGTCGGCGCGATCATAGCGCTCATCATGGGGGTACTGGGCCTCCAGCCCCAGATTGCGGGCGGCGCTGTCGAGCTGGGAGGTCACCACGTTCCAGGCGATGCGCCCGCGGGTGACATGGTCCAGCGTGGTGAATTTGCGGGCGAGCAGATAGGGCTTTTCGTAGCTGGTCGAGACGGTGATGCCGAAGCCGAGATCGCGCGTGGCCGCCGCCAGGGCCGAAACCAGCAGCAGGGGATCGCCGAGGGGCGATTGCGTGCCCGTTCGCAACGAGGCCTCGGCGCTGCCGCCATGCACGTCGAGCAATCCCAGCGCATCGGCGATGAACAGATTGTCGAAGCGGCCTTCGTCGAGGATGCGGGCGAGCTCGAGCCAATAGTCGAGATCGGTATAACGGTACGTCTGATCCTCGGGGTGTTGCCACAGCCCGTAATTGACATGGGAAACCGAGTTCATGGTGAACCCGTTCAAAATGATCGGTTCGGCGGACACGACGCAAATCATCCATTGGTAGGGAAATTGGCTCGCCGGGATGGCCGCGCCCGCTGTCGCCGCAGGCTGCGTCCGGCAAATCGATGGAGGTATGTTTGCGCATAAATTATATATTGTCTATATATTTTATATTCTTTTTATTGACGCCGGCCGTTGACCCGCCCTAGCATGGGTTCAAGCCGCAAGACCTGCCTGAATCAGGCGGCAAATCGCGGTGCTTCAATCAATCTGAGGTAGAATCCATGAGCTTTCGACCGCTCCATGATCGCGTGGTCCTGCGTCGCCTGGAAGGCGAGGAGAAAACCAAGGGCGGCATCATCATACCTGATACCGCCAAGGAAAAGCCCCAGGAGGGCGAGGTCGTCGCCGTCGGTCCCGGCGCGCGCGACGAGAACGGCAAGCTTCAGCCGCTGGATGTGAAAGCAGGCGACCGCGTGCTGTTCGGCAAATGGTCCGGCACCGAAGTCAAGATCGACAGCCAGGATCTGCTCATCCTCAAGGAAGCGGACATTCTCGGCATCATCGCCTGACATCCCCTCCCCCTTTTCACAGCCAGACAAGCCTTCGAGCGCTTTCGTCGCTTCCGGGCCTGAAGGAATCCAATCATGGCAGCAAAAGACGTCAAATTCTCCTCCGATGCCCGCGAGCGCCTGCTGCGCGGCGTCGACATCCTGGCCAATGCCGTCAAGGTCACCTTGGGTCCGAAGGGACGCAATGTCGTGATCGAGAAGTCGTTCGGCGCGCCCCGCATCACCAAGGACGGCGTCACCGTCGCCAAGGAGATCGAGCTCGAGGACAAGTTCGAAAATCTCGGCGCCCAGCTCCTGCGCGAAGTCGCCTCCAAGACCAATGATCTTGCCGGCGACGGCACCACCACCGCCACGGTCCTCGCCCAGGCCATCGTGCGCGAGGGTGCCAAGGCGGTGGCGGCCGGTTTCAATCCGCTCGATCTCAAGCGCGGCATCGACCTCGCCGTCACGGCCGCGATCAAGGACATCGAAAAGCGCGCCAAGAAGGTGAAGTCGTCCGAGGAAGTGGCCCAGGTCGGCACCATCTCGGCCAATGGCGACAGCTCGATCGGCGCCATCATCGCCACCGCCGTCGACAAGGTCGGCAATGAGGGCGTGATCACCGTCGAGGAAGCCAAGAGCCTGGAAACCGAGCTCGACGTCGTCGAGGGTCTGCAATTCGACCGTGGCTATCTCTCGCCCTATTTCGTCACCAATGCCGAGAAGCTGGTGGTCGAGTTCGAGGACCCCTACATCCTCATCCACGAAAAGAAGCTGTCTTCGCTCCAGCCCTTGCTGCCCGTGCTCGAAGCGGTGGTGCAGACCGGCAAGCCCCTTTTGATCATCGCCGAAGACGTCGAGGGCGAGGCGCTCGCCACCCTGGTGGTCAACAAGCTGCGCGGCGGGCTGAAGGTCGCCGCCGTCAAGGCACCGGGCTTCGGCGATCGCCGCAAGGCCATCCTGGAGGACATCGCCGTCCTCACCGCCGGGGAGACCATCTCGGAGGATCTCGGCATCAAGCTCGAAAACGTCACGCTCTCCCAGCTCGGGCGCGCCAAGCGCGTGCGCATCGAGAAGGAAAACACCACCGTCGTCGACGGTGCCGGCAAGAAGAAGGACATCAGCGCCCGCGTCGCCCAGATCAAGGCGCAGATCGAGGAGACCACCTCCGACTATGACCGCGAGAAGCTGCAGGAGCGCCTGGCCAAGATCGCCGGCGGCGTCGCGGTGATCCGCGTCGGCGGCTCGACCGAGGTCGAGGTCAAGGAGAAGAAGGATCGGGTCGACGACGCGCTCAACGCCACCCGCGCTGCCGTCGCCGAAGGCATCGTGCCCGGCGGCGGGGTTGCGCTGCTGCGGGCCAAGGCCGCCGTCGCGGAGCTCAGAAGCGAGAACGCCGACGTGCAGTCCGGCATCAACATCGTGCTGAAGGCCCTGGAAGCGCCGATCCGCCAGATCGTCGAGAATGCCGGCGTCGAAGGCTCGATCGTGGTCGGCAAGATCACCGAGAACAAGTCGGCGACCTTCGGCTTCAACGCCCAGACCGAGACCTTCGTCGACCTCCTGGAGGCCGGCATCGTCGATCCGGCCAAGGTGGTGCGCACCGCCCTGCAGGATGCCGCCTCGATCGCCTCGCTGATCGTCACCACCGAGGCCCTGGTGACCGAGCTGCCCAGGGAAAAACCGCCGGTCGGCCCGCCGGGCGGCGGCATCGGCGACTTCTGACGCCGAGATCAGGCAGGCGGATCGCTCCGGCCTTCCGCCTGCCGCGACGCGCCGTCTCCCGGCACGTCCGCTCCTCTGACTGGAATGAATGGAAGATTACGATGCGGTTCGTTTCCCTGGGCCTCGGGCTGAGCCTTGCCGGCGCCCTGTTCGCCCTCGTCCACGGCGCGGCCCTCGCCGACGATGCCGATAAATATGGCGGCACGCTGATCGTCGCCCAGAACGCCGAGATCACCAATCTCGATCCAGGCCGGGAAGGCGGTTGGGAGACCTTTCGCATCGCCCGCCACATCCACGAGCCGCTGGTGACCGAGGACCTGTCGAAATCCGGCGCGGAGGTAAAGGTCCCGCCCCTCAAGCCGGCCCTCGCCGAATCCTGGGAGATCTCGCCGGACGGGCGGGTCTACACCTTCCATTTGCGTCGCGGGGTCAAGTTCCATGACGGCACCGATTTCAACGCCGAGGCCGTGGCCTTCAACATCCGCCGCGGCTGGGATCCGAAATTCGAGTTCTACGACAAGATCAGCGCCGCCAACCTCGCCTACACCTATTCCTCGCTCAGCCGGATCGACACGCCTGACGACCACACTCTCGTCCTCACCTTCGCCGAACCGTTCAGCCCCTTCCTGCGGATGCTCGCCCAGGGCAGCGGCGGTTCGGGCGGTATTGCCAGCCCCGCGGCCATCCGCAAATACGGCAATGACGGCTATGCCGAGCATCCCGTCGGCACCGGTCCCTTCCGCTTCGTCGAACGGGTACGCGGCCAGAAGGTCGAGATCGAGCGCTTCGACGGCTACTGGGGCGACAAGCCCTTCCTCGACCGCATCATCTTCCGGCCGATCATCGACGGTAATGCCCGTGTCGCCGCTTTGGAGACAGGCGAGGTCGACATCATCTCCTGGCCGCCGCGCGACAGCGTGGCCAAGCTGAAGGCGGAGGGCTTCAGTGTCGACAATGTCGACCTGCCTTCGGTCTATTACTACACCTTCAACACCGCCAACGAGACCTTCAAGGATCCGCGCGTGCGCCAAGCGCTCGCTTTGTCGATCGACCGGGCCGCACTGGCGCGCGACCTGCTCAAGGATACGGCCGGCCCCGCCTATGGCATCCTGAACCCGGGGAGCGATGCCTTCGACCCCTCCTTCCGCGACTATCCCTACGATGTGGAGAAAGCCAGGCAGTTGCTAGCCGAAGCCGGCCACCCCGGCGGCGTCAGCGGCCTCCTGGAGATCTATGCGGGCGGTGAGCCGGTGGCCGAATGGATCCAGCGCGACGCGGCCAAGGCCGGCATCAAGCTCGAAATCCGCTCCTATGACTGGAACAGCTTCCTGGCCCGCAACAAGAAGAACGGCCCCGAGGTTGCCCTGACCTCGATGGAATGGGGCTTTCTCACGCCCTATTGGCTCTACATCGTCGCCCACAGCCAGAGCAGCGGCAATACGGGCAACTACAACAATCCGGCGTTCGACAAGGCCGTCCATGAGGCGATCACCGCCGTCAAGGCCGAGGACATCAGGGACAAATGGCGCGAGGCCAACCGGATCCTGGCCGCAGACGTCGGTAAGCTGCCGATCTATTACGAGCGCACCCACTATGCCGCGGGCAAGAATGTCGGCGGCTTCGCCACCCCTGCCCAGGATTGGTATGATCTCAGCCATGTCTGGCTGAAGGAAAAGCAATAGGCCGGGGGTGCCGGGATGATCGCCCTCATCGCACGCCGCGCCGCCGCTTCACTGGCTATTCTGGTGCTGGTCACCTTCCTGGTCTTCCTGGTTGTTTATTTCAGCCCGGGAGACCCGGTGGCGATCATGCTCGGCCGCGACGCCTCGGGCGAGACTGCCGACCAGATCCGCCGCGATCTTGGCCTCGACAGGCCCTTCCTCGTTCAGTATGGCGCCTGGCTGTGGGGCCTGCTGGGCGGCCATTTCGGCACCTCCATCACCATGCATGTGCCGGTGCTCGACATCCTCGTCCCCGCTTACGTCAACACCTTCATCCTGGCCCTGGCGAGCCTGGTGATCGCGCTGACGGTCGGCGTCCTGCTCGGCGTGCTTTCCGGCCTGCGGGCCGGGGGCTGGTTCGACCGGCTTGCAGCCGCCATCAGCGAGGGCCTGGCGGCGACGCCGGTGTTCTGGCTCGGCATCATGCTGATCTGGCTGGTCTCCAAGCAGCTGCGCTGGCTGCCGTCGTCGGGCATGTACAATCTCAGGGGTTCCCATTCCCTGGCGGACCTTTTCGCCCATCTCGTCCTGCCGGCCTTCTCCGCCGCCGTGCTCGCCATCGCCATCATCATGCGCCTGACGCGCGCCAGCGTCATCGATGCGCTCAATGCCGACTATGCCAGGATGTTCGCCTCGGCCGGCATGTCGACGCCGAGGCTGCTGTTCACCCAGATCGCCCGCAACATCCTGGCACCGATCGTCAGCATCGGCGGGCTGCAATTCGGCACGCTGTTCGGCGGCGTCATCTTCGTGGAGACGGTGTTCGCCTGGCCCGGCCTCAGCGCCCAGCTCTACAACGCCATCACCGCCCATGACATCCCGGTCATCCAGACCGGCGTCCTGATGATTGCCGCGACCTTCATCGTGATCAACCTGATCGTCGACCTCGCTTTGGTCTGGCTCAATCCGCGAGCGAGAGCCTGATGTCATTCTTCCAGGCCTCAAACGCCCTCGGGGCATCGCCCACCGAAACGCCGACGCGCCGGCGCCGGATCGATCGCGGCATCATCGGCCTTGCCATCATCGTCGCGGTGATCGGCCTGGCAGCCCTGGCGCCCCTGATCTCGCCCTATGATCCCGACATCGGCGAAGGCGCCCTCCGTCTCGCACCGCCCGGCACGCCGGGCCATTGGCTCGGGCTCGACGGCCAGGGGCGCGACATCCTCTCCCGCCTGATCTGGGGCGCGCGCCTGTCCCTGATCGCCAGCATCGTCCCGGTCGCCATCGCCTTCATCGTCAGCCTTGGTCTCGGCCTCGCCGCCGGCTTTGCGCGCCAGCCCTTGGGCGCGGTGATCATGCGCGGCATCGACGTGCTCTTCGCCTTTCCGATGATCCTGTTTGCCATCGCCATCGCCGCCCTGCTCGGCCCGGGCCTGATCACGATCATCGCCACCATCGCGCTGTCGCTGGTGCCCTATATGACGCGCGTGGTCTATTTCGCGGTGCTGGCGGAAACCGGGCGCGAATATCTGGATGCGGCGCGCCTGCTCGGCGCCGGCCGCTCGGCCATCCTGTTCGGCGAACTCCTGCCCAACGTGCTCTCGCCCGCCATCATCTACGCCACCACGCTGATCGGGCCGATGATCGGCTTTTCCTCAGGCCTCAGCTTTCTCGGCCTCGGCATCCAGCCGCCCTTGGCCGATTGGGGACGGATGACCGTGGACGGCGTCGGCGTGTTCGCCGAGGGCGCACCGCATGTGGTGATCGCGCCCGGTGTCGCCATCATCATCGTCTCGCTGGCCTTCAACTGGCTCGGCAGCGGCCTGCGGAACTGGCTGGACCCTCATCATCACGCGTAATCGCACTCGCTGAAGGAGCAGCCATGTCGATCATTGCCCCCATTGCGCATCACACGGTTCAGGCATCGCCGGGCCCTTCCGAGCTTTTGCGGCTCACCGATCTGCACGTCGCCATCACCACGCCCCGCCGCACCATCCAGGCCGTCAGGGGCGTCGACCTCGATCTCCAGGCGGGCGAGATTCTCGCTCTGGTCGGTGAGTCCGGCTCGGGAAAGACCATGACGGCGGCCTCCATCGTCGGCCTGCTGCCGCGTCCCGCCGCCCGGATCACACAAGGCCGCATCCTCTTCCAGGGCCGGGATCTGCTCGCGGCCGGCACGCGCGACCGCCAGCGCATCCTGCGCCAGGACATCGCCTTCATCGTGCAGAGCTCCCTGACCTCCCTGAACCCGACCTCCACCATCGGCCGCCAGCTTGGCGACATGATCGCCTTCCGCAACGGCCTCGGCCGCAGCCAGGCCCGCCGCGAAGCCGTGCGCTGGCTCGGCGAAGTCGGCATCGACGCGGCGGAGCGCGTCATGGCCTCCTATCCGCACAGGCTGAGCGGCGGCATGCGCCAGCGCGTGCTGATCGCCATGGCGATCAACAGCCGCCCCAAGCTCATCATCGCCGACGAGCCGACGACGGCGCTCGATACCGCCACCCAAAAGCAGATCCTGGCCCTGCTGGCCCGCATCCGCGACAGCTACGGCACCGCCATCCTGCTGATCACCCATGATTTCGGCGTGGTGTCGTTCCTGAGCGACCGCATCGCCATCATGCAGCACGGACGCATCGTCGAGACCGGGCCGACAGCGCGGGTGCTGGCGGGCCCCCAACATCCCTACACGAGGACACTGATCGACGCGGTGCCACGCCTCGACCATCCCCTGCCCCGTCCAGCGCCCAGCGTGATGAGCGAGCAGGATCAGCCGGCCCTCCTGGCCCGCGCAGCCGGACGATAAGCGATGGCGGCACCTCCCCTCCTCCAGGTCCA
>NZ_JASGFM010000044.1:0-57766 GCF_047605565.1 Labrys sp. (in: a-proteobacteria) | reverse complement strand
GCCGCCCAGAAGATTGTCAAAGCCGTGCGGGAAGCCAAGTAATGTCGATCCTGATCAACAAGCAAACGCGCGTCATCTGCCAGGGCTTCACCGGCAAGAACGGCACCTTCCATTCCGAGCAGGCGCTCAAATACGGCACGCAGCTGGTGGGGGGCACCTCGCCGGGCAAGGGCGGCTCGCAGCATCTGGGCCTGCCGGTGTTCGACACCGTGGCCGAGGCACGCCATGTCACCAAGGCCGATGCCTCGGTGATCTATGTGCCGCCGCCGGGGGCGGCGGATGCGATCTGCGAGGCGATCGACGCGGAAATCCCGCTGATCGTGTGCATCACCGAGGGCATTCCGGTCACCGACATGATCAAGGTGAAGCGGGCGCTGTCGGGCTCGAAGTCGCGCCTGATCGGGCCGAACTGCCCGGGGGTGATGACGGCGGACGAATGCAAGATCGGCATCATGCCGGGCAACATCTTCAAGAAGGGCTCGGTGGGCATCGTGTCGCGCTCGGGCACGCTGACCTATGAGGCGGTGTTCCAGACCACCCATGAGGGGCTGGGGCAGACCACGGCGGTGGGCATTGGCGGCGACCCGGTCAAGGGCACCGAGTTCATCGACGTGCTGGAGATGTTCCTGGCCGATCCCGACACCCATTCGATCGTGATGATCGGGGAGATCGGCGGCTCGGCCGAGGAGGATGCGGCGCAGTTCCTGGCGGACGAAGCCAGGCGCGGGCGGGCCAAGCCGACGGTGGGCTTCGTGGCCGGGCGCACCGCTCCCCCCGGACGGCGCATGGGCCATGCCGGCGCCATCATCTCCGGCGGCAAGGGCGATGCCGGCTCCAAGATCGCCGCGCTCGAAGCCGCCGGCGTCAGGGTATCACCCTCCCCGGCGCGCCTCGGCACCACGCTGACGGAACTGCTGGGCGACTGGTCGCCCCGGCGCCGGCAGGCAGCCGCGGGCTGAGCCGACGCTTCCGAAACACTCATGAATGCCGGTCCCCCGACATTCACCATACCGCCTTCTCCCGGGCGGTATGGGCCTTTCCTTCCGGCGGCGGGCGCGCAGGGGTGCAAGCCCGCCGCCAAAACGATGGTGGAACGACGACAGGCTGCAACGAAGAAGTTACGACGAAGGGAATCGTTCTTCCGAACCGGCTGATCCGGCCGTCATCGGTTCAAGGGCGACCCGTAAACCGTTTTAGGTATACCTAATGCAAGACCGGATAGCGTATATGCGTTATGAAGAGCATGGCGCTATCTGGTCCGGCCGGAGCAAAGCGCGTTTGAACGAAACGCGCTTTGCTCCGGCTGCTGATTCCGACGCGTCTTTGCGATTCTTGGCGATGCCGCCAAATCACAAGTACGCTTTGGGCGATTTGAGAGAGGAAGAGTTCGTGGCTCCAAAAATTCAAGCGCGTTGGCCGATTGCCGACGAATCCACTCCCGAACTGGTGCTGGAACGTTTCTCTCCGGAACAGACCTACAAGACCAAGGTCTATACCGCGCTCAAGCATGCCATCGCCAATATGGACATCTACTCTTCGCCAGAGCCGACCTGGATCGACGAGCGCCAGCTTTCCGAGCGTCTTGGCGTCAGCCGCACGCCGGTTCGCGAGGCCATCGCCATGCTCGAGCAGCAGGGCTTCGTCAAATCCCTGCCCCGGCGCGGCATCATCGTGCTGAAGAAGACCAAGCGCGAGGTGATCGAGATGATCCAGGCCTGGGCGGCCCTGGAAAGCATGGCGGTGCGCCTGATCTGCCAGCGCGCCAGCGACCGGGAAATCGCGCGGCTGCGCACGATCTTCCAAGAGTTCAACGACGCCCACAAGCCGGCCGACTATCCGCACGAATACTCGACCGCCAATATCCGCTTCCACCAGACCATGATCGAGCTTTCCGGCTCGCAGATCCTGGCTGAGATGACCGAGAATCTGGTGTTGCATGTGCGCGGCATCCGCCAGATCACCATCGGCCGCGACGATCGCGCCAGCAAGTCGATCGTCGATCACCTCAACATCATCGAGGCGCTCGAAAAGCGCGACGTCGCCAAGGCCGAAGCCTATGCTCGCGACCACACGCTGGGCCTTGCGGACTATGTCGCCAAGCACAGCGACGGCATCTTCGACTGATTCATCGCCAAACTGCCTTGCGATTGGGTTGGACGACCATGAATCGCAAGGAAGCGTCGAAACAAAGCGTTGAAGCAAAAGGGCGTTTTTTTGCGGAAACGAGCTTTGCTTCGGGACAAGCGATCAGGGCAAACAGCATTGATCGCTCCCCTGCCCTGATACGATTGGAAGCCGCCATGCCCGACCTGCCCGCGACCATGACCGCCATCGCCATCAGCCGGCCCGGCGGCCCCGAAGTGCTGGTGCCGGAAGAGCGTCCGGTGCCGCGCCCCGGCGACAACGAGATTCTGATCCGCGTTGCGGCCGCCGGCGTCAATCGCCCGGACATACTGCAGCGCGCCGGCGCCTATCCGCCACCCAAGGATGCCTCCGACCTGCCGGGATTGGAAGTTGCCGGCGAGGTCGTTGCCATCGGGCCGAAGGTCACCCGCTGGAAGGTCGGCGACAAGGTGACCGCCCTCACACCCGGCGGCGGCTATGCGCCCTTTGCCGTGACCGATGCCGGCCACGCCCTGCCTATTCCCGCCGGCCTCGACATGGTCCAGGCTGCTGCCATCCCCGAAACCTTCTTTACCGTCTGGCACAATGTCTTCCAGCGTGGCCGCCTGCAGAGCGGCGAAACCCTCCTCATTCACGGTGGTTCCTCCGGCATCGGCACCACGGCGATCATGCTGGCCAAGGCCTTGGGCGCCACCGTCATCGTCACTGCGGGCTCACCGGAGAAATGCGAGATCTGCCGCAAGCTCGGTGCCGATGTCGCCATCGACTACAAGGCCGAAGATTGGAGCGCGGCCGTCAAGCAGGCCACCGACAAGCGCGGCCCGGATGTCATCCTCGACATGGTGGGCGGCAGCTATATCGCCAAGAATTACGAGGTGGCGGCGCTGGAAGGGCGCATCGTCAACATCGCCTTCCTGCAGGGCTCGAAGGTCGAGATCGACTTCGTGCGGCTGATGACCAAGCGCCTGAGCCATATGGGTTCCACCCTGAGGGCTCAATCGGTGACGGCCAAGGCGGCCATCGCAGCGGACGTGGAGAAGAACGCCTGGCCCTTGCTGGCGCAGGGGCGCTGCCGCCCGCTGATCCATGCCGTCTTCCCGCTGGCGGAGGCGGCCAAGGCACATGCGTTGATGGAAAGCAGCAGCCACAGCGGCAAGATCGTGCTCACCGTTTAAGCCGCATCGGCCCATCAGCGAACCATGCCGGCCCCGATGCCGAAATCGGGGCGGATGCGATCGTTCACAATCCGCTCCTGTTCCCGGATGCACGGCGTCGAACGTTATCACGTCGAGCGTCCAGGACAGCGCCTTGCTTACCTATTCGGGTTTCGCGGCGTTGCACGATACGTTCGGATTGTTGTCGGCGAAGTGGCCGGCCGGATTTCGTTTCCAGGCCCAGACATGCAGCTCGTAGAATGGATCCAAACCATAGCGGTTGGGCGCACCGTTGAAGTTGAAAAGATGGCCCTCCAACGCAGCCGGCCCCTTGAAGGCTATGTATTCCACGGCAACCAGCACGAGCTTGCCGTCGGGCGTTGGCTCATACATCACCGCTTCGGGCTTTGCGATGTCGATGACGCCATCCTGGAGGAAAGCGCCGTTGACGTAGTGAATGCCCATTGCACCACCCTGCTGGCCGCTGGCGCAGGGAATGGGGGCATAACCTTCGGCGACCGCTACCGAAACATTCTTGAACCGATCATTCGCCTTGCGAACATGATCGAGCAAGGGCGACTCGCCGCCCGAATGCGCCGATGCCGAGCCGGCGCCGAGAAGGGATAATAGGGCGAAAGCCCACCAAGCACGTTTCATTTTACTCTCCAATCGAATGAGCTCTGGACAGGACATCGCGCACCGGCGGCCATGGGGGCCGCGCGGTGCCGATGTTTCAGACTGCCTCGGCTGGCACAGGATCCGGCCGCACGACGACCGTAGTTGCCACCGGATAGAACTCTTCGCCCGGCATGCCGACGCGGCGCGCATGCTCGCGAATGGCGGCGCCGTCCTTGGCTTCATAGATGCAGAATGTGCCGATGCGGCCGTCCGGTTCGTTCACCACATAGCTGCGGATCCAGCGAACCCGGTCCGGCATCTGTTCGTTTCCGATCTGCGCCGACTTGGCGCCGGCCTTTTCCAGTTCAGCGAGCGATGCCCAGGCGCTCGGCCGGCGGATGACATAAAGCTGCATTGTCGTCGTTCCCTTCGAATGGCCGGGCGTTGCCCGCACCATGCCGTGTTGCAGCCACGCACCATGCGTGACGAAGTGGAAACTAGGGGTGAGGTGGCTTGGCCGTCCTTACCGGCGGCTGATCTTGCGATGATCATTCACGCACGCCGGCGACAGTCAGCCTATCCTTGGGCGATCAGGTGGGACGGTGGCGTGGAAGTCAATTGCGGCTGCATCTCGGCCGCCATCATCTGAAGCCGGCGCGAGCCGATGCGGACGGCGGTGCGTTCTGCCGCCGCAATCTCGGTCCGGGCCGCGGCGATGTCCCCCGCTTCCATCAGGATGCGGGCGAGTTCCAGCCGAACACGGGCCGCGTGGTACTCAATTCCGGCGCTTGTCCACAGCTGGCGGGCGAGCACCAGAAACCGGATCGCTTCATTGTCGCTCGCTAGCAAATAATGCGCCTCGTTGACGAGCGCATGCACGGCCGGCTGCGTCCAACGGTCGGACTGTGTTTCCAGTTCGGCCAATGCCCCGGCTGCGATATCGCGAAGGCCACCCATTGCCGCAATGCGCATCCTGTGTGCCAGAAGGATTCCACGCCGCTGGATGTGATACCAGCTCGCGCCTTCGAGCACCCGGTCCAGCGCCGCCAGGGCCACACCCACCTGGCCCGCTTCCGCCAGCAGGACCGCGTTTCCGGGCTCGGCATCCCAGCCCGCGGCATAAGCGGCGGCGTAGTCCTTCCTGGCGCCGTCCAGATCGCCAATCATCGCTCGAATGTCGCCGCGGACGCGATAGCCGTCCCCTATCGACCAGGCCTCCTCCTCCGAGAGCTTCGGCAGAGCCTGGTCGATCGCCGCAAGCGCACCGATCAGGTCGCGTTGCGCCCCGAGGATCTCGGCGCGATGCAGGTCGCAAGTGCCCGGTATGGTGGCGTAGCTCGCCTCGCTCCAGCTGTCGAAGCCTTCGCTCCATTGCCGGGCGCGCGACCAGTCAGGAAAAGTCCGGCAACTCCACAGGATGTTGCAGTAGACAAGACTTCCGAAAACCGGATCCACATTGCTCGACAAGGCAATGGCGGCGGCGTGGTTCTGCTGGCTCACCCCTTGTTCGATGCGGCCAAGCGAGATGTTGTAGAAGCCCATATAGACGAGCGTGAGTGCAATCAGGCCCGGATCGCCACAGGCATGCGCTGCGCTATGCGATTGCAATGACAGTTCGAGCGCCTCCGCGGCACGGCCCTGGAAGATCACCTGCCGCGCCTTCATCCACAAAAGGTAGGCTGTGGTCCGCGGGTCTTCCATGTCACCCAGAAGGGCTTCAGCCCGTCCCATCCAGCCGGAGGCGGCGGCCGGAGCGGAGCGCTCCAACTCGAGTTTGGCGATCGTCACCGCCGCACGCGCGGCGAGGTTGGGCTGCCCCTCGGCAACATAGGCGGCAAGGGCGCGGGTCAGCACCGGGATCGCAGCAGCAGGGCGGCCTTGGCATTCCACCGCCAATGCCCACACATCGATGTCTGCCGCGCAGAGTTGCCCGTCGGCATCGAGCCTCTCGAAGACCATTGCGGCGCCGTGCCAGTCCTTGGCCTTGGCAAACCCCAGCGCCTGGGCACGATTGGACTCTTGCGCGTCGAACCCCGGGACAGCGGCATCAACGCTCGCATCGTCGATCGCAAAACGGTAGCCGTGCCGGACATAGCTGCGGATCGCATTCTCGAGGCCTCCGGCCGACAAAGCTGCGCGGGCCAGGCTGACGGCGCGCTGCAGGGATGCTTCGGTGACATGGAGATTTGGCCACAAGGCATCCATCAATTCGTCTTTCGGGACGACGCGGCCGGCATTTCGGACGAGATAGACCAGAAGATCGAAGACGCGCGGCTGCAATTTTTGCGCAGTTCCCCGCAGCCTGAGCGCGCGCGCTCCCTCGTCGAGTTCAAAGAATCCGAAACGGTGCAGCATCGAGGCCAGTCTCAGCAGGAGCCCGCAAAACCCGGAATGATCAGCAAACGATCAGCCGCCGATAAGGACTAACTTCGGCGTTCATCGCAATTTCGCAGTCACATTACGAAACCAGACTGCGGATGAAAAGCAACATGCCCGAACTTCACCCCATCCGGCTGTCAACGCCGAGTGCCAGCCTGGTTCTGCGCGCAAAAGCCTTGGCATGGCAGGTAGCCGCACTCCTCCGGTTCATTGGCCGGTCCAAATTGGCAGCCGGCGCGAGCGGCTATCTCTCCGGGCTCGGCGCGGCAGTGATCTGGAGCGGTTGGTGGACCGTGACACGCCTCGGCGTAGTCGGCGATCTTGCTGCCACCGACCTTACTGCACTGCGATTTGGCATTTCGGGTCTTTTGTTCCTGCCCCTCGTCTGGCGCGAATGGCCGGCCATACGGCTGGTGGCGCCGCGGCACCTGTTGTTCATGGCTGTCGGCGCCGGCGCGCCCTATACGCTTGTCGCGGCCACGGGCGTCAGGCTGACGGCGGCCGGCCTTGGGGGTGCCATCACGGTCGGCCTCCTGCCGGCGTTCACCTTGATCCTGTCCGTGTTGTTCTTGCGCGAGGCGGTTACGCGAACGCTGGTCACCGGCATCGCCTGCATCGTCATAGGCGCAGGCTGCATGATCGTTGGTACATGGAATGCCGGCTATGACGGCTACGCTCTCGGCTTCTTCGTCGTCGGAGCGTTCATGTGGGCGGGCTACACCGTTTCGCTCAGGCGGACTGGATTGCAGCCTCTGACCGCGACGGCGATCATTTGCGTCGCATCGCTGCTGCTCTACACACCAGCCTGGCTGATCATGTCCGGTCCGGGACATCTGCTTGCCGCTGCCCCTCGAGAATTGCTGCTGCAGATTATCTATCAGTCCCTGCTCTCGGCGATTGCCGCGCTCTACTGCTACGGCCGGGCCATCGGACGGCTCGGTGCCACGCGCGCCTCCGTCTTCGCAGCGATCGTGCCGCTGTTTTCGGTGATCATCGCGGCAGTCGCCCTGCATGAAAGCCCGAGCATGGTCGAGGCGTCCGGCGCAGCGCTGCTGACCATTGGTGCGATCGTCGCAGCACGAAGGACCGGCAGCCAGCTACGGCCTATTCCCGATGCCGGAAAACACCGAGCTTGAGGGCCGACCAATGGCCTCCCGACAAGCGTCCCCTCGCCGTCGCGACGGCCAACTCAGGAGCAGGCCATGACCGACAGGAGCAGCACTGCTGCAGCCACGCCCCTTACCACAGCCTGGAAAGCCGACTGTACCGCGTGCCCGCAAGATGGCGACGCGATCGCAACATGGCACGGACCACGGGAGTGCTTCACGCCCGGCCCGATTCCGCATGGCGCAACATCGACCGGTGTCGCCCGCTTCAAGCCCCCGATTGACCACTGACCCACATCGCCCCCGATACCTCCGGAAAGGATCCAACCATGTCCAACATTCACAGCTCCATTCTCGAAACCATCGGCAATACCCCCGTCGTACGCCTGGCTCGCCTCGAGCCGAAGGGGATCGAACTTTACGCCAAACTCGAGGCATTCAACCCACTCGGCTCTGTCAAGGATCGGCTGGCGCTCGGCATCATAGAAGCCGCCGAGCGCGACGGCAGGCTGCAGCCAGGCCAGACAGTCATCGAAGCAACGAGCGGTAATACCGGCATAGGCCTTGCGATGGTTTGCGCGCGCAGGGGCTACCCGCTGGTCATCGTGATGGCCGAGAGCTTCTCGGTCGAACGCCGGAAGTTGATGCGCTTCCTCGGAGCGCGGGTCGTCTTGACACCCGCCTCCGAGAAAGGAACGGGAATGGTCGAAAAGGCGCGCGAACTTGCGGCTGCGCATGGATGGTTCTGGACCCGGCAATTCGAGAACGAAGCAAACGCCGATGTTCACAGCGACACCACCGCGCGCGAGATATTGCGAGATTTCGGAGGGACCGGCCCCGACTATTTCGTCACTGGAGCGGGCACCGGCGGTACGCTCAAGGGGGTTGCGCGGATCCTGCGCGCCGAGAGCCCGAACACGCTGATCATCGTGGCAGAGCCTGAAAACGCCCCGATGTTGGCAAGCGGCATGGGTCAGCACTACAAGAGCGACGCGACCCCATCCGAAAGCCATCCCCTGTTCCGCCCGCATCCCATGCAGGGATGGAGCCCTGACTTCATCCCCAAACTGACCGCAGATGCCGTCGCCTCCAGCCTGGTCGACGCCATCCAGCCCGTTGGCGGCTCGCAGGCCTTGCATCTGACCCGGGAACTCGCGCGGCAGGAGGGTATTTTCTGCGGTGTCACGGGCGGTGCGACATTGGCGGCTGCGCTTGAGGTCGCAAAGACGGCACGGCCAGGCAGCCGGATCCTGTTCATGGTGCCCGACACCGGCGAGCGTTACCTCTCGACACCGCTGTTCGAGGCGATCGAGCAGGAGATGGACGCAGCCGAGAGAGAAATCTCGAACTCAACGCCACTATGCCTCTTCGGCGTCCCGGCAGCACAACCTGCTGCGGTTTCCGCGGCGGCGATCGATACGGCCCCCGATCATGCGCACAGCTTCGTCGATCAGGCGATCAAGGACCCCGACCAACCCGTGGTGATGTTCGCGCTGGAATGGTGCGAGTTCTGCTGGGCAGTGCGCAGGTTCCTGAAGGACATGGGCGTCCCCTTCCGTTCCGTCGATCTTGATTCGGTGGCGATGCAGGCTGGCGGTCTGGGCGGAGACATCCGCAAGGTGCTGCGCCCGATGACCGGCGCAGCCACGATCCCGCAGATCTTCATCGGCGGCATTCACGTTGGCGGTTCGGTCGATCTCCTTCAACTTCACGATGCCGGCAAACTGGTATCGCTCCTCGGCACAGCCGGAGTCACGCCGGCAGGCGACATCACGCTGACGGCGCGGAGTTACCTGCCAAAATGGCTCGCCGCTCGGCCCGCCGCATGATGTTCAGCGCATGTATTCCTGACGCCGGCCCAGGGTGACCTTCTTCGAACTCCTCAAGGCCGGAGGTGATCGGGATCGGCGGTGATGCACGAAGGTCCACCCCCACGATCTCCGGCCTGGTCGCGAAGGCCGAAGGTGAGATTTGCCGCTGCGGCACGAGGCAGCCGCAGCGCCATGGCGGTTCTGGATCTGTCCGCACTTCTTCGGCCAAACGCAAAAAGGCCTGAGGGACCCGCATGGAATCCCTCAGGCCTTTTGCGTGAGATGCGACGAAAAGTGCCCTCACCCAGCCTTGGCGGTCTTGGCCGGCGGGTTGTTGCGGCCCCAGCGCAACGACCCGAGGCCTGCAGCCTTGGCGAGGCGCGAGCGTTCCGCAGCATAATTCGGTGCAACCATGGGATAGTCCTCCGCGAGGCCCCATTTGCTACGGTATTCCTCCGGCGACATATTGTATTTGCTGCGCAGATGCCGCCTCAGCGATTTGAATTTCTGGCCATCTTCCAGGCAGACGATGAAATCGGGCGTCACGGACTTGCGTACTGGTACGGCTGGACGCAACGGTGTCGCTTCCTCGACTACCGGCTGTTCGCGAAGCTTGGACAGGCTGTCGTGAACCATTGATATGAAAGATGGCAATCCGTCCGTCGGAATAGAATTGTTAGCGACGTAAGCTGCGACGATATCCACCGTAACATCGATTAAATTATTGTCAGCTTCCTGCATATCCGGAATGATCCCCGAGTTACGTTTGATGAAAGCAGCATTTTGCCACGTTGGGGCAAAAAAGCACATTACATTTCGTTATAGTTAGGAACCTCTGCCTGGACCGACTGCCGACGACCGCGACATATTGAGGCAGCCTGACACCTAAGCCGGGAATATTTGTCCAAATACCATCCCTCCTCATTCGTCAGACATGATTTGGTGACCTGACGCAGGATAACCCGCGCGATCACCGCGCTTCTTCTCCCAACCGGCATCGGCGCCCTGGGTTGCATGAATCAGCTCGTGAGGGGCTTGTTTTTTGAAGAAACGGCCATCGGTGCGGGCAGCGCTCGCTTTCGACCGCCCTTTGGTTCCCATCCCTGCCGGCAGGGCTTGAGGCACTCGCATGCCGATGGATGAAAGCCTCGCCGGCCCGCAACCAGGTGTGATCACAATTGCGTGTTCGGCCCAATCGCGCCGGTCGGTGCACGGACGACGCCTGCCGATGAAGGCATTCGGCATGGCCCCGCAACAGAATCGCATCGGCAGGCTCCCTCCTTTGAAGAGGTCAGGCATCGTCGAGGGCGGGATGTGGTCCTGGGCGCTGCGCGCGGATATGCAAGGCGAGCATCAACACCAGGGCCGCTGCCAGCCCGACCAGACCAGCAAGGACGATGGCGAGGCGGAACCCATCCGCGAAAGCATGGGCGAGCAGGTGCCGGAAGTCGTCTGCAGCCATGGCCAGGCCAGCTGGCACCTGATGCCGCCGTACGGCGACGCTGGCCAGTGCAAGCGACGATGTCTGCCCGGTTTCGGCCAGGGCCTGTGCCATCGTCGCCACCGCGCGTCTCGCCATCATGGTGCCGAGCAAGGCGATGCCGATGGTCATGCCCCCCTGCCGCAGAGCGTTCATGGTTGCGGATGCGGCGCCAGAGCGTGTTCGCGGAGCAGAGGCCATGATGGCTGCGCTGGTTGCCGGCACCGCCAGCCCCATGCCGATTCCAAGCAGCGTGAAAAGCGGCGCGATGACGACATACGACGTATCCGGCTCGAACCGTGACATCATCAGTATGGCGCCGCCGAGCAACGTATAGCCGAGCAGCATCAGACGCTGCAGGCCATAGCGGGCGGAGAGTCGGCCGAACAGCACCGCCGTTACCGCCATGGCGGCAAAGACCGGTGCCATGCGCCAGCCGGCCTGCGTGGCCGGCCATCCCTGCGCCTGCTGCAGGAAGAGCGAGAAGAAGAACAGGCTGCTATAGCCGGACACGCCGAGAGCGAAGGAAGCGAAATTGAGCGAGGCAAAAGGGATGTTGCGGAAGAGATCGATCGGCAGCACAGGACGGCTCGCTTTGCCCTCGATCACGATGAAGGCCGGCAGGGCCAGTGCGGCGATCGCCAGAGCCCCGAGTGTCGTGGGCGCGGTCCAGCCTGCCTGCCCCGCAGCGATCAGCGCATAGGTCAGCGTACCTAGGAACAGAATGCTGAGAAACTGGCCCGGCGGGTCAAGTGCGGCCTGACCGGGATCGGCACTTTCGGCGATGCCGACCAGCCCGAGGCCGAAGGCGAGCACGCCGAGCGGCAGATTCACCAGGAAGATGCTGGGCCAACCGACATTGTCGACCAATAGCCCACCCAGCATCGGGCCGAGAATTAGCGAAACGGCACTGAAGGATGACCAGCCACCGATGATGTGCGCACGCTCGGCGGGATCAGGATAGGCCTGCGTGAGGATCGATAACGCGCCCGGGATGACCAGAGCACCCGCGACGCCCTGAAGGGCACTGCCTGCCACCAGCACGGTGAGGGACGGCGCTGCGGCACAGATCGCCGATCCCAGAGTGAACAGGCCGATACCCGTAAGCCAGGCGCGCTTGCGCCCATAGCGGTCTCCAAGGGGACCGGCCGAGAGCATGAAGGCTGAAAGGCACAGGGCGTAGGAGCCAACCACCCATTGCAGATCGGAAAGTTCGGCGTCGAGCCCCTTCTGGATGGCCGGGAGCGCGACCGTGACGATACTGATCGCCAAGGTCGCCATGAAAGTGCCGAGATAGATCGCGGCGACAGCGGTTTTTCTGCGCAAGCGGGACATGACCGTCACTGGACAGGAGAGACTTTCAGCATCGATATATATCGACCGACGGTCGGTCAATTGTTATAAGCTATTCCAAAATCGTTCTAAACATGACAGAAAGTCATTCATTCGGACTCGGATGGAAGAGGCTGGGCATGGCCGGAAAGATGGGAGGCACCGGTGTGCCGCTGCGAGGCGAGCGACCGCGCCAACGGCGTATCCAGCCGGCCGAGGTGCGGGTCGACGACCTGATGTCCGCAGCAGCAGAGCTCTTCATTGCCCGTGGCATCGAAGCCACCACGGTCGACCATATCGCGGCACGCGCGGGTGTGGCCAAGGGCACCTTCTACCATTATTTCGATACCAAGACGGATGTCATCCGCGCCCTGCGCGAACGCTTCTCGCAGGATTTCCTGTCCCGGGTTGCTGCGGCCATCGACGCCTGCCCTCGCGACGACCATGCCGCGCGGCTTTCAGCCTGGATCAGCGGCGCCGTTGCGACCTATCTGGCGAATTTCCAGCTCCACGACGTGGTCTTCCACGATTTCCCCCATAGCCAACGGCAGTCACGCGAGAAGGACGCCGTCATCGCCCAGCTCACCACGCTGCTCGACGAGGGGCGGGCCGCGGGAGTCTGGGCCGTTCCGCAAAGCCGCGCCGTGGCGCTCATCCTGTTCGACGGCATGCACGGTGTCGTCGACGATGCCATCGCAGCGGGAGAGCATGCGCCCGAACCGCTATGCCACCTGCTGTCCGGCCTGTTTTTGCGCATGCTCGCGACCTGATCCGGCCGGGAGGGCAGCAGCATCCGAAGGCACCGGGCATCCTCTTCCTGACGAAACAGGCATCGACAATGCACCACCGCACTCTGGGGCCGCACACCTAGCGCAGCGGCTGGCCAAGCGATACAGAGCGGCCCGGCCCCGACATCGGCCTTTTCCTCAAGGTGGCGGATTCTGCAATCATGGTCACCAGGATCGCGATCGCCAGAACGGCGACGATGCAGACGGAGAAATGGAATTGCCGGCCGGCATCGCCCCTTGAGACGCGGCGCAGGCGATGGTTTTCCTCGGTGAAGTCCAACAGCGTTTCGTCGCGAGGCATGGCAGCACTCCCTCTGTCACGACAGGCTTCCGATGCCTCTCAATGACAGCGGACCGGTGCTCCGCTCTGTGCGAAATAGCACAGCAGTCTTATGAATTCCTGGCGTTTCGGCTCAAGAAATGACGGTACATTTTGGTTCAAAATAGGAGACAACGATCGTAAAATGCGCGGAATCAAGGCGTTATTGGAGGAAGCAATTCTACGGGAATGCATGCCATTTGGATCCGCGAAAGCGACCGTGCACCCTTACGCTGCGATATCGCTTATTTCCTGTGATCGATCTCCACCCCGCAGGAATCGCGACGACATCGCAGGATGGGAGCTTCGTCAATCGACGCACCCTGCCGCGGAGCAACAAACCTGGCATCCCGCGCCTAATATAGGAACATTTGAGCGCCTGGATGCATTTGCTTGCAAAGAGGTATTGCAACCATGATCCTAGACGACAAGAACACCCTCGTGCTGGTCGGTGATGGCAGGAAGGCGCTTTTTCTGCGCCAGATCGGCCATGGCAACAAGGCCAGTCTCGCCGTGGACCAGGTCCTGCAGGAAGACAACCCTGCCACACGGGAGCAGGGCACAGACCAGCCCGGGCGTACCGGCACAGGCAGCAATGGCCGTACCAGCGCCATCAAGGAAACAGACTGGCATCGGCTGGGTGAAGAACGCTTTGCGGCCGGGCTCGCCGAAATACTCTATCGACGCGCTCATGCCGGCCAATTCGACAGGCTGGTCGTGATCGCCCCGCCAAAGGTGCTCGGCGACCTGCGCCAGGCCTTCCACCAGGAAGTCCTGGAACGCGTCAGCCGTGAAATCCCCAAACAGCTGACCTCGCATCCGATCGAGGATATCGCGAGGATGCTGCGGGAATAGTCACACCATCATCCGCTTCGGCCGGCCACAATGCCGATCCGGGATCGGATCGGCATTGTGGCCCGGGCCTTGCAAATGTCCTATCCGACCGCGCTCGCGGCTTCGTCGATCAGCTGGCTGACCTCAGCCGGCCTGGAAGCGAGCGAAGCATGGCTGGCCTCGAGCGTGATGACCTTGCGCGGATTCATGCGCCCGGACATGCGCTTCTGGTTGTCGGGGGCGATCATGCGGTCGTGGCTGGAAATCTGGTACCAGACCGGCTTCACCTTCCAGGCCGGTGCAGTGACGTTGTCGCCGAAGGTGGAGGCCAGCGGCGCCTTCTGGGTGACAGCCATGATCCGGGCTTCCTCGGCGCTCAGATCCTGGCAGAAACTTTCGCCGAACTTGTCATATTTGATCCAGAGATAGCCATCGCTGTCCGGCGCGATGTTCGGAAACGCCTCGGGCGGGAGCTGTTGGCTGATTGCACCGGGGCTCTCGCCGGCGTCGGGTGCGAAGGCGGCGATGTAGACCAGGCCCGCCACGTTCGGCAGGCCGCCGACCTCGGTGATCACCGCACCCCCATAGGAATGGCCGACCAGCACCACCCTGCCTTCCTGCTGCTTGACCATCTGGCGGGTACGCTCGGCATCATCCGCCAAGCCGGTGAGCGGCAATTCCACGGCACGGACCTTGTCATACCCCAGGCGCGTGAGTTCCGTGATCACCTTGGCCCAGTGAGCCGCCCCGCCCCAGAAGCCATGGACCAGCACAATCGTCGTATCCTTAGCCATCGTATTCCTCACCCGTGTTGAGCGCGCATGCGCAGGCACCATCCTATCGCGCTTTTGTTTCGGCTCTGCATGAAACGACGCAAAGGAGGAGCGCGGGCCCGCCACGCGCCTGGACGGCGGCCCCCTCATCCTGAGCACCCCTGCGGGCGGAATGACCCGCCCGTGTCTCCCGCTGCGATCGTGGTTTCGAGACTGCCCCATCGGCGCCCATCACGGGGCTGGGCCGCACAACTCGTAGAGTGCCTGGCCCATCGTCGCATTGACCGGGCGCGATCTGGCCTGGGGATGGCGATCCACATAGCGGCCGAGCAGCTCCACTGCCGCCCTGTCGGTCATGCCGGCAAGGCACTGCCGGCGGTGGCGCGTGATACTGCAGCCGTCACCGAGGCAGGTCGAGAGCTGCTCCATCACGATGGCCAGCGCGAAACCCCGCCGATAGTCGTCGGGCCAGGCGAGCCAGGCATCATAGCTCTGCGCCTGCGCCGGGCCGCTGCAGGACCAGAGCGCTACCCCCATGAGCAATCGGCTCGCCGAAAGCCAGCTGCCGCTCTTCATCGCGTGCTCCCGACATTCCGGATTGCAATGTCGCATCTTTTGCCGAAAGCCGGCAGACTTTTCAGGTTGGAAAAACACGCCCAAACAAGCTGTTGCGGACGAGGCCCGCTTCGCCGGCTCGCTTCCCGCCTCGGCCGGGAGGTCCCTATTTGAACGGGCGCGCCCATTCGGCAAGCCTGCGCCTGAAGGCCGGCGGCCAGGCCTTCACGTCCGGCCGGACGGCGATGGGCTTGTTGCTCTCCTTCCAGGCCAGAAAAGCCTGCTTCTTCGAGACGTCGACGATGTAGAATGCCGTCTCGTCCGGGCAGCGGATCTTCAGGCAGGACGAGCCGATCACCGCATCGCCCTCGACGTCGACGCTGCCCAAACCGTTCAGCAGGCGCTTGAATGTCGCCTCGTCCGGCCCGAGCATCTCGACCAGCCGGCTGGCGATCGTGCCATAGCTGAAGATCTGGCTGGGATGCTGCGCCTTCAGGTCGAGCGCGTTTTGCCAGATCATCGGATCGGGCGCGGTAGCCGTTGTCTGCGGGGCGGAAAAACCCGTCTCCGGCAGCCATACCCATCGGGTGCCGTTGCCATAGGACGTGGTCTCCTCGAAGACGAAGCCGACACCGGAACTCGTGAATTCCACGTTTTGGCACTCCCCGATGGGGCCATCGAAACGGGCCGGCTTGCCCGGCGGGAAAGCAATGATGAACCGGGCGGGGGCGCAGGCATTGCCGCCGCTGCCGGCATAGCCGATCGCATAGCCCATCCCACCGATGACACCGATCTTCTCGAGGGCGATCACCCCGTTCTCGGCGACGATCTTGCCCTCGACCTCGAGCTGGCGGCCGTCATCGTCGGTCTCGATCAAGGCTATCTTGCGTCCGAACAGCTCCAGAGGCTGCCAGCGCACGGGCTTTCCGGCATGGGCAGACGCCGCCAGGAATAGGCCCAGCCCTATTCCCAGGCAGAGTGTCCCGGCAGGACCGACGCGAAGGGATGGCACATTGCTGTTGCCTGTTGCTCGTTCCCACGGGCCAGCCGCCAGAAACCTGCCCCGCCTCATCGCACCCAGCATCGATGTACTCCTGCCAGACAGGCGTCGATAACGGGCATCTAATAGCACCCGGCCCGCCGCCGCCACTGTTCCGGCCGGAGCAGTTCGGGCCGCAAACCGCCGCTCCGGTTACGGCGCGCTATTTCAACTGGTTCCGCCCGGAGGCTGTTCGACGCGTCCAACCAACTGTCTCCCGAAGTACGAAGCAAAGGCCCAGCTTCGCCCACCCGGCATAGATCCAGTGACGCATTGATCTTGCGGGCGCAGCGTATACGAATTCCCCCTCTGCTCACGCCGGATCATCTTGGCACGTGGAGCAATAGGAATGCTTCGAATAGTCTGGACAATGTCTTTACGCTCGTGGATAGCATGGGCCCAGGCAAAGCAATGCAAGAGAGAAGCCATATGTTTCCGGACCCCAGAGGAATGTTGCTGCAAGTGCTGCCAAAGGGAGGCATTGGTGTCGAAATAGGTGTTCTCATGGGCGACTTCTCCGCCCAATTGCTGCAGATCACACAACCCAGGAAACTATATCTGGTCGACCCATGGATGCATTTCGACGATGCTGCGCACACGACAACCCTTTATGGCGGGCCGGCTTTTACGCGCGAGGAAGTCGAAGGGCGCTATCCTCGAGTCGTCGAACGATTTCGCGAACAGGCACAAGCCGGACTTGTCGAGATCGTTCGAGACTTCTCCACCAACTGGGCCAATAAGGTTGGGGATGCGACGCTCGACTATGTCTATGTCGACGGCGATCATAACAAGGATGCCGTTACCGCCGATATTGATGCGTTCTGGCCGAAATTGAAGCCCGGCGGCATCATGGCTTTCGACGACTACACATTGAGCGGATGGTGGAAAGATGGCGTGGTCGCGCCCGTTCACGCCTTGCTCGGCCGTGAGCGCTGCCAATTGGAATTGGCGGTCGGCAGCCAGGTCGCCGTGCGCAAGCTGTAGCGCTGGATGTGCCTTCCTGTCATACAAGCCTCCCGTTGCAGGAGGTCGGTCCCGTAGGCGGAACAGGTCACCGATTGATAGTTGATGAAAGAGGGAGGCCCGGGCGGACGGTTGCTGAGGCTGTCATCCGGGCCTCCGGCCTCCATCCTCGTCAGGCGGGAAGCGCACCGAGGCTATCCTGTGACCCGGTTCAGGAGCAATCGCCTCTTTAGTACTAGTGCTTCCAGATGCGAAGGCCCGGCAGTTCCGTCTTCGTTGAACGGACAGTTGCTCCCAATAACGTCATCCGGCTTTGCCCAATATCCGTTCTGCAGCACCTCATGCGTTTGTGGCCCGGCGAGGCATGCGCCATTGCCCGCACCGACGATAAACGTATAGCCTGCCAAAGGGCCCTACTACCGCAGCTGACAGTTTGAGAACCAGGAGGAATGCAAGGAATGCGACAGGCTGGAACGGCACCGCTTCATCCGCTCAAACTTGCCTTGCTGGGCGCGCTTGCCGTTCTTGCGCCCCCCGTGAACGCTAAAGATCTTTCCGATTTTGAGCGCATACTTCCCAAAAGCATTGCGGGCATGACTCAGGTCAAGATCCATAAAACAGCGACGGACGGGCAAGTCATTGCCTTTTACGGAGGCAAGGCGGGACGAGCCACGGTCTTCATCCTGCCCGTAAGCGGCGAGGATGCCCATGGCGTCACCCGGGCCTCGCAGGCCGTGCTCCTGGATGCCACGGCGGCGGGACTCAAGGAGGGTACCAAGGCACTGGGAGATAGCTACTGGACAGGCTCGGTTCAAACGCACACGCTCAAGGCCGACAATATTGAGATGGCCTGCACCAAGGTGGAAATGCGGCAGGCTGGCGAGAAGGGACCGCCAGACCAGATGCGTCTGATGGATCGCCGTTGCTTCACCCAGGTAGGAGACGTTGTGATCGGGACCTATGTGACGACGCCGTTCAAGGAGTCGCTTCGATCTGCGCTGGAAAAGGACCAGCTCATCTTCTGTGGTGCCTTCACCTCGGCGATGATCAATGAAAAGCGATAGAAACGACTTTCCAGCACCGCCAAGACCGCGTCCTATGACATTTTTGTCTATCTGCGATCGTGCCCGGCCGCGCTCCAATCCGTAGAGACTGCGGCCAGTCAGGTCGTCGAGGTTCGGCACTAGGCAAGCTGTTCAACCAACGGTTGGCGCAAGAAGCGTTTCGGCTTCTCGCAAGTGCCGCGCACGAAAATCTCGCCGCGGTTCGATTGTCTTTTCTATGAGAGAGATGGTAGCGGGAGAGGGACTTGAACCCCCGACACGCGGATTATGATTCCGCTGCTCTAACCAGCTGAGCTACCCCGCCACGAGGCCCGGCGCTGCCGGACGGGCGGCTTATGCAAGGCTGGGCCGAAACTGTCAAGCGGGTGGGAGAGGAAATCTTCTCCCCTCCCCGTTTTTGCTACGGTTTCGCCCCTGCGGCCGCCCTGTCAGGCCTTGGCGAAGAGGCCGAGCAGCCCCTTGTGGATGGCCTCGTTGCCGGCCACGATGTCACCGGTGTCCAGCATGGTGTCGCCGCCACGGATGTCGCTGACGAAGCCGCCGGCTTCACGCACCAGCACGATGCCGGCCGCCAGGTCCCAGGAGGAGAGCCAGCGCGAGGCAAGGCCGTCGAGGCGGCCGGAAGCGACATAGGCCAGGTCCAGGGCAGAAGCGCCGAAATTGCGCACGCCGGCGACCTTGCCCATCACGGCGCCGAGATCGGCAAGATTGGTCTGGTGCTGGCCGCGGCCGAGGCGCGCCAGGCTCATGCCCACCATGGAATCCTCCATCAGGCGGCGGCCGGAGACGCGGATGCGACGTTCGTTGTGAAAGGCGCCCTTGCCGCGCTCAGCCACGAACAGGTCCTCGGTGGCGGGATTGTAGACGACGCCGGCCACCAGCAGGCCCTCGCGCTCCAGCGCCACCGAAACCGCGAAGAAGGGCACGCCATGCAGGAAATTGGTGGTGCCGTCGAGCGGATCGATATGCCAGCGATGGGTCTTGTCCGCGCCTTCGACGACGCCCGCCTCCTCCATCACGAAGCCATAGCCCGGGCGGGCCCGCTCCAGTTCCTGATGCAGCGTGCGCTCGGCCTTCTTGTCGGCGATGGAGACGAAATCGCCCGGCCCCTTGGCCGAGACCTGCAGGTTCTCCAGCTCGCCGAAATCGCGCTTGAGACCCTTGCCGGCCTTGAGCACGGCAGCAACCATCACATTCATCAAAGGTGAACGCAGCATCATGGAACTTTCAAATAACGGTCGCCCCGGAGATCGGGGCGCGGGAATGGGAAGCGGCCTGTCTAATGGAAAATGCCGCCGATATGAACGGGAAAATGCGACCGGTGTGAAAATTCGAATCGCCGCGGCCTGCGACGCTCACAAGGCCTGATAGTAAGCTTTCCAATGGCTACGCAGCGCCTCTTCCTCGGTGCCGATGTCATAGGCGGGCGAGGAGATCGGCTTCACGGCCTCGACGCGCACCCGCACGAAATGGCGGATACGCTCGGCCAGCGGGCCCCAGCGATCGAAAGCGGGGCGCAGGGCCGCAAAAGCCTCGCTCTCGCGCGAGATGATCTCGCAGCGGCCACGGATGCGCACGCCCTTGCGGGCGAGCACATCGACGAAATTGATCTCCACCACCGGGCACTCGCGGATGTTGCGCAGGGTGCCGGGGGAGCGTGCCTCTCCGAAAACGACATGGTGGTCGTCCAGCACCAGAGCAAAGCGCGTTTTAGTAGAAACGCCCTTTTGCTCTCACTCTTTGGCTCGACGCGTCTTTGCGATTCGAGGTGAGGCCTCAAATCGCAAAACGCTTGGCATCATGCCCTTGGGCGACAGATTGGGCGTGCCGTCGGAATTGACGCTCGCCACATAGCCGAGCGAATGGCGCTCGATCACTGCCCTCGCCGCTGCATCCAGCACCGTCGGCCTCCCCTTGTCGATCCCCTGGCCACCCCGCGGAAAATACCGGTTGGCATCACATGCCGTAGAAGCGGGCCCCCTGAATGGCCGCCGCCCGTACCTCCGGCGTCTGCCGTGCGACATATTCGTCGAGCTGCTTGTCCTCGAGCCCGGCCGCCTTGGCGAGCAGATGCCACATGCAGGCCAGAACCGGATTGGGCGCCAGGCCCATGCCGGCCGCATACATGCGCGCCAGGCGGTTGCGGGCGATCGGCGAACCGCGCAGCGCGGCGCGCTCGAACCAATCGGCCGCCATTTCCTGGTCGCGCGGCACGCCCTCGCCGTTGAAGAGGGCGATGGCATATTCCACCATGCCGTCGACATTGTTCGTATTGGCCGAGGCGAGGAAGTAGTCGGCCGCTTTCTTCTTGTCGAGCGTGACGCCCTTGCCTTCCTTGGTGAGTACGCCGAGCGAGTAGAGGGCATCGCCATTGTTGGCGAGCGCCGCCTGGCTGAAACGCTTATAGGCGGTGGCATAATCGGGCGGGCCATTCGTCGTGCGCAGGGCGATGATGCCGAGATTATAGGCCGCCTCCGGCACGCCCAGCTCGGCGGCGCGGTTGAGCAGCAACATGCCGCCCGGCTCGTCCTTGGGTACGGTCTTGCCCAGGAGCTTGGTCATGCCATAGGCGAACATGGCATTGCGGTCACCACGCTCGGCCGCCTCGGAATACCACTGCGCCGCCTTTGCCGGATCGGGCGGCACACCCAGGCCATTGGCATAGAGCTGCGCGATCAAGGTCATCGCCGCAGGATCCTTGTCGGATACCACGCGCTTGGTGGCCTCCTCCAGCGCCTTGAGATAGTAGCCGCGCTGGAAGGCGCCATAAGCCAGATCCGGTGGCGGACCTGCCGGTGCGGCGGGAGCCGCAGCCTCCGCAGGCTTGGCCGAATCGGCCGGAGCGGCGGCTTCGCCAGGCGTACCCTCCGCCGGCTTGGCAGCGTCAGGCGCAGGCTGTGCCGGCGTGCCCGTCTGCGCCGGCTTGACAGCCTCGCCGCCATCGGCGCCGGCGGATTGCGCGGCATCGGCCGGAGCCGATGGCTCCGCCCGGCCCGGCAGCGAGGCAAGAAGGACGGGCAGCGCCAGCGCGGCTGCAACAGCGATGCGCTTCATGCGAGACTCCCTCTCTGCTTCAGCAGCCGGTCCGCCAGCGCAACCGCTTCGGCAGGCCCCTGCTCGTGATTCCAGACGGCATTACCGAGCGCCACGAAATCGGCACCGGCGTCGGCGAGCAGCGGCACGGCCGCCAGATCCGGCGCAAAGGCGACGCAGGGCACCTCGAAAAGCTCGGACCACCAGGCGGTGCGCTCAACCACCCCCTCAAGCGGCGGCAGGCGCCCGTCGCGCGCCGGCTCACCGAACATGACATAGTCGACCCCGCTTTCGGCGACGGTCATGGCCTCATCGCGCGTCCGGATGCCGCCTGACCCGACGATGCGCTCCGGCTTGAAGCTGTCGAGTGCATCGGCGAGGCCCTTGCGGCCGTCATTGAGATGCACGCCGTCGGCACCCGCTCGTGCCACCACGGCGCTCCAGCCGCTGACGAGCAGCGCCGCGCCGGCGCCTTGCACCACCGGCGCGATCTCCTTGATCAGCTTCTTGGCGCTGCTGTCGTCGCCGGCCACCGGCGTGAACAGCACGCAGGCAATGTCGCCGGCCGACAGCGCGGCCCGCAGGGCCGGCAGGAAGGCAGCGACATCGTCGATGGCAGGGGTGACCAGATAGATCTGGACGGGGGGGCGGGGTGGAACTTCAGCCATGGCAGGAATCCCGGGTGTCCTTCTTCTCACTACGGCATCGGGGCCGATCCCGGAATCGGCGCCGATGCTGTAAGGTTTCGCCATCGCTTCGCATCGACTGGGGAACGCGAAACGGTTTTCCGGCGCCGCTCAAGCGAATTTCGGCTCGAACTTGCCGGCCTTGTAGTCCTTGGCCATCTCGTGAAGCGGAATGACCTTGATCTTGGCAGCCTGGCCGGCCGTGCCGAATTCCTCATAGCGCTGCTTGCACAGCTTGATCATCGCATCCTGGGCCGGCTTGAGATATTTGCGCGGATCAAATTCGCCCGGATTTTCGGCAAAGATGCGGCGGATCTGGCCGGTGATCGCCATGCGGCAATCGGTATCGATATTCACCTTGCGCACGCCATGCTTGATGCCGAGCTGGATTTCCTCCACCGGCACGCCCCAGGTCTGCGGCATCTCGCCGCCATATTTGTTGATGATGTCCTGGAGTTCCTGCGGCACCGAGGAGGAGCCATGCATGACCAGGTGCATCTCGGGCATGCGCTGGTTGATCTCCTTGATGACATTCATCGCCAGGATGGCGCCATCGGGCTTGCGCGAGAACTTGTAGGCGCCATGCGAGGTGCCCATGGCGATGGCGAGCGCATCGACCTTGGTGTCCTTGACGAACCTCACCGCCTCGTCGGGATCGGTGAGCAGCAGGTCATGCGAGAGCTCGCCTTCGGCACCATGGCCGTCCTCGGCCTCGCTCATGCCGCTTTCCAGGCTGCCGAGCACGCCGAGCTCGCCCTCCACCGAGGCGCCGACCCAATGGGCCATGTCGACGACACGGCGGGTGATGCCGGCATTATAGGCATAGTCGGCCGGCGTCTTGCCGTCCTCCTTGAGCGAGCCGTCCATCATCACCGAGGTGAAGCCGGCCTGGATGGCAGTCAGGCAGGTGGCTTCGTTGTTGCCATGGTCCTGATGCACGCAGACCGGGATGTCGGGATAGATCTCGACCGCCGCATCCATCATCTTGGTCAGCATGACGTCGTTGGCATATTGGCGCGCCCCGCGGGAGGCCTGCATGATCACCGGCGAGCCGGTGGCCTTGGCGGCCTCCATGATGGCGATCACCTGCTCCATATTGTTGATGTTGAAGGCAGGGACGCCATAGCCTTGCTCGGCGGCATGGTCGAGCAGCTGGCGAAGGGTGATGCGTGCCATTGCGAGATCTCCGAGACGATCGGCGTGGACGGCGAGCCGTACGGCGCCGTTCAGGCGCGCAGGATCTCCACACCCGGCAACGGCTTGCCTTCCAGCCATTCCAGGAAAGCGCCGCCCGCGGTCGAGACATAGGAGAACTGGTCGGCGACCCCGGCATGGTTGAGCGCCGCCACCGTGTCGCCGCCGCCGGCAACCGACAGCAGCTTGCCGGCCTTGGTGCGCGCAGCGACATGCTTGGCCGCCGCCACCGTGCCGTGGTCGAAGGGGTGCAGCTCGAAAGCCCCCAGCGGGCCGTTCCACACCAGCGTCTCCGCCTCGTCGATGGCGCCCTTGATGCGCTCCACCGATTGCGGGCCGGCATCGAGGATCATGCCGTCGAGCGGGATCGAATCGAGGCCATAGGCATGGTTCGGCGCATCGGCGGCGAAATGATAGGCCACCACGGCGTCGACGGGCAGGATGATGGCGCAATTGGCCTTCTCCGCCTTGGCGAGGATGGAGCGGGCGGTATCGGCAAGGTCACGCTCGGCCAGCGATTTGCCGACGCCGACGCCCTGGGCATGCAGGAAGGTGTTGGCCATGCCGCCGCCGATGATCAGGGCATCGACCTTGGCGACGAGATTGCCGAGGAGCTCGAGCTTGGTCGAGACCTTGGCGCCGCCGACCACCGCGACGACCGGGCGCTTGGGCTGTTCGAGGGCGCGGGACAGCGCCTCGATCTCGGCCTGCATGGTGCGGCCGGCATAGGCAGGCAGGACGTGCCCGAGGCCTTCGGTGGAGGCATGGGCGCGATGCGCAGCCGAGAAGGCATCGTTCACCCAGATATCGCCATTGGCGGCCAGCGCCTTGACGAAGTCCGGATCGTTCTTTTCCTCGCCCGGATGGAAGCGGGTGTTCTCCAGGCAGAGAATGTCGCCCGGCTGCATCGCCGCCACCGCCTTGGCCGCGGCTTCGCCGATGCAGTCCTCGGCAAAGGCGACCGGCCGCTTGGCGATCTCGGCGAGCTTGGCGGCGACGGGCTTCAGGCTTTCCTTGGGGTCCACGCCCTTGGGCCGGCCGAAATGGGCGAGCAGAATGACCTTGGCCTTGGCACGAGCGAGTTCGAGGACGGTGGGGATGATGCGCTCGATGCGGGTGGCATCGCCGACGACACCGTTCTCCATCGGGACGTTCAGGTCGACGCGGACCAGAACGCGCTTGTTTTCCACATTCACGTCGTCGAGGGTGCGAAAAGCGCTCATGCCTGTCCTGTCCATCTGTTTTCGGCAAAGTGCCCGAGGCGTCAGCATGGATTGGCACCAAGCCATACTCACCACACGCCCTAGCACACCCCGCCTGCCTCGCAAAATCACCGGCGAGCAATAGAGCAAGCCGGCGGATCGATAAAGCGTTCAAGACAGCCAAAGGATCTAAATTGCATCGAGAGATAGCTCGGCACGGACATATCGATCCTTTCGGCGTCGGCACTCATCGGAACAATTGCGTGTCGAGCTTTCGCACCGCCAGCTCGATGAAAGCCTTGACCAAAGGCGACAGATGCCGGCTGCTGGGATAGACGACATAGAGACCACCGGCTGACATGGTATGATCTTCGAGAATACGCTGCAGCCGCCCATCCTGCAGGGCCGGTCTTGCGAGCTGGTGGGGCAGTTGGGCGATGCCATAGCCGGCAATGGTCGCCGATAGCGCCGAATGCATGTCGTTGACGGCAAAGCGGCCTGAAACTGCCACTGTTTCCTGGCTCTCCGGCCCCTCAAGCAGCCATGACGCCCCCTCCACCGAGGGGCCGACGATCACGCAGGCATGCCGGGCGAGATCCGCCGGCACCTGCGGCGTTCCGAATCGCGTGAGATAGTCCGGGCTGGCGCACAAAATTCGATGCGTGGTGCCAAGCTTGCGCGCGATCAAAGTGGAATCCGGCAGGATCCCGGTCCGGAAGGCCAGATCGATGCCATGCTCGATCAGGTTGAGCCGGTCGTCGGTCAGGATCAATTCAGCCTTGGTCTTGGGATGGGCGGCCAGGAAGTCGAACACGGCACTATTGAGCAGATGATCGGCAAATCCGGCAGGGGCGGAGATGCGGATCGTCCCCGAAGGTTCCGTTCTTGCTTCGGCAAGGCGCAGGTTTGCCTCGTCGATCAGCCTCAGCGCCTCGCTGCTGCGTTCGTAATAGAGACGCCCGGCCTCCGTCATGGCGAGGCTCCGCGTCGTGCGCTGCAGCAGGCGCGCACCGACGGCCTGTTCGAGTGCGGCGATCCGGCGGCTCACTGTCGTCTTGGGCGCGCGGAGCAGCCGGGCAGCCCCGGTGAAACTGCCGGCCTCGACCACCCGGGCAAAGACCAGAATATCGTTGAGATCGAGCATTATATCCAAATTTGGGACGATGTTTTCCGATAATAGCCCATTATGGTTCGATGCGGCAGCGCTAAATTGGCTTCATCACAAGCAATGGAGCGATGCAATGACCACGAAGCGGACTATATTGGTGACCGGCGCCACGGGTCAGCAGGGAGGTGCCGTTACCCGCGCCCTGCTTTCCAGGGGACACAACGTCAAGGCATTGAGCCGCAGGCCCGACAGTGCCGGCGCGCAGGCCCTGGCGGCGGCGGGTGCACAGATCGTGCCTGGCGATCTCGACGACACGGCCTCCATCGTCAAGGCAGCCAGCAACGTCGACACCATGTTCCTGATGGGAACCATGCTGGCTGATGGCACAGACGGAGAAACCCGCCAGGGCATCGCCGCCGCCGATGCGGCCAAGGCGGCCGGCATCGGGCACTTGATCTACTCGTCGGTCGCCGACGCCGACAAGGCCACCGGCATCCCGCATTTCGACAGCAAATATCAGGTCGAACGGCATATTGCGGGGCTGGGTGTGCCCTATACGATCAGCGCCCCAGTCTTTTTCATGGAAAACATCGTGGCCTCCTGGTCGATCGGCGGCCTGCGCCAAGGCGTGCACGCCCTCGCTGTCCCGGCCAAGCGCGTCTTGCAGCAGGTGGCGCTGGCCGATATCGGTGCGTTCAACGCCGCTCTGGTCGAGCGTCGCGAAAGGGTCTTCGGCAAACGCTTCGACTATGCGGGAGACGAACTCTCCGGCGAGGAACAGGTGCGAATTCTCTCGCAGGCAACCGGCCGTCCGATCCGTTACCAGGAAGTACCGACCGCCGCGATCCGCCAGCAGAGCGAGGATGCCGCCATCATGTTCGAGTGGTTCGATCGGATCGGCTACGACGTCGACATCGCTGCCCTGCGCAGGGATTTTCCCGAGGTGAACTGGCACAGCTTCGCCGATTGGGCCGGCAGCTTCGACTGGCGCATCCTCGACCCGCAGTGAACCCGGAGCCACTGCCAGCGGCGGTGATGCACATGACGGCGCCGGGATGACGGGGCGCCGTCGGCTCGAAACGGCAGGCGCACCGGTCCGCCGCCGTCAGACCCTTTTGCGCTCGAGCAGCACCGGCAGATCCTCCACTGCGAAAGACGGGTGTATCCTCAGATCGATGCTGACGACCCGCCAGCCCTCGGCCGCATATTCGTTCAGCCGCTGCACGATATAGGCGGAGCGATCGGCCCGGTCGGCGACGTGGATCTTTTCGAGACGATACTCCATCACAAAAGCCTCCTTTGTCGGCAAGGCAGGCGAGCAGTGCGTTCGCCTTCAACTCGTCCGGGCATGGCGAAAACGCCACTCGGCCGCCAGGGAAATCACGATCACCAGCCCGCCCACCAGCCAATGGGCGCGTTCGGCCGCTGTGTCGGAGGAAAAGCGCAGCACCCATGGCGCCACGATGAGCCAGAGGCCCAGTCCCAGCGTCACCCATTCCTCCCATTGCCTGGCCTCGCTCAAAGCCGCCAAGGCCAGATAGGCAAGCAGGAAAGCCATCACCCAGGCGTGCCAAGTCGGCACCTCCATCGCCCTGAACCCGGCGAGCCAGGGCGTACTGAACAGACCGAGCGCCAGCAGGAGCAGCAACCAATCCTGTACCCGCTTTCCGGAAAAAAGAGTCGAAATCATCATGGTCTCCGCGGTTGTCGCAAACGTACTTGTGCATGACATTTATATCGTAATACGATATAAATTTCCAATGCGAAGCTATCGCTCGCGAGGCTGTGAAGGGAGCCGACCGTGACTGCAGATCCCAACTCCGACCTATCCTCCCCTCTCATGACAATGAAGGGCAGTGACGATGCGATCGTCTGCGCCCGGCACTTGCTGCGTGCCGCCCGGAGGAAGTTCTTCACCAGGCCCTACGATGCCGTCAGCATGGAGGACATCGCCACAAGTGCCGGCATTGCCGAGGCCAAGGCTTGCGGCCTGTTTGCCAGCAAGGAAGAGCTGTTCGCATCGCTCGTCGTGCAGGAGATGGCCGCCGCTGCGGTCGAGATCTGGTGCAGGACGGTCGGATCGACCGACATGGAAACCGTCTTGCTGCAGGTGGCGCGCAACTATGTCGGACTGTTCGGCTCGAACCGGGCCACGGAGATCTATCGCTCGCTGATCTGCGTGTCGGCACGCTTTCCCAATCTCGGCCGCATCATCTACGAGCACGGCGCACGGGTGCTGCTCGAAAGATTGTCCGCCTATATCGCGGCCCGCAGCGCGGAAGGCTGCCTGGCCGTCTCCGATCCCGATCTCGCCGCGCAGCAATTCCTGAGCCTGGTCCACGGCAATCTGCACCTGCGCGAAGTGCTCGCCGCCCAGCCCGTCAGCGATACCGAGATCGACCGCGTGATCGAAAGCGGCGTCCGGCTCTTCCTGTCCGGATATCGGCGGGACCAGCACCAGGAGTCACGCGCAGCGCGCTCCGAACATCTCGGGAGATCTGCCGATGAGTGCCGCTCCGCCGGCGGCGCGACATCTCATTGAACGAGCGGCAACCGCATGATCCCAAGATCAAGGCCGCGCCGGATTCTGCAGGAACACGACATAGCCGCGAAACCAGGGATTGGCGGTGAGGCCAGGTGGCTCCTGCCAGTCGCCGGCCTGCACCAGACCGATGCGGAAGGGCATCTGCAGCCGGCTCAGGCGCGAAAGATAGGCGGCATAGCCGGGGATCGTGCGGCGTCCCTGATAGGTCTGGATGATCACTTCGTCGACGGTGCCGCCGAGCGCTTCGAGCCCTTTGGGATCACCATTGCTGCTCCAATCCATCAGGCCGGTGATGCCGAGCCGGTATTCCACCGGCAATTGACGGCGCAGGCCCGCGAGGAAGGAAGCGTAGCTCTCCAGGTGGCGCGTACGGGCATCGAAATCGATCTGCAGGCCGATGACACGATTGCCCGCCGCTCGCCAGCGCCCGAGCTGGGCCAGGACCTGGGTGTAGATCTCGGGCGGCCAGGCCAGGGTATCGACGCGTACCACCAGCCACAGCGGTGTATCGGGAAGGTGGGGAACGGCGCTTCGCCGCGACAGGAGGCGAACCGGTTCCCGTCCACCGACCTCCGACGCCAGGAGATAGAGCTCGCGGGCCCGTGCGAGTTCGGGCTGCGTCCTCACGCCCGCCCACAACCAGAAACTGTAATGGCGGGCGGCATCGACGGGAGCTTCCGCGGCCGCGACACCGCCAGCCGCCAGGGCAATGACGAGGGCACACGCCGAGCGCAGCATGTCTACCAGTAATATTCGAGAGACTGCGCCCAACGTGATTGCGCATAATCGCGTTTCAGCTTCTGGAACCAGGCCTTTCGCTGGGCAACGGGCACGACACTGTCGTCGCAGCCATTCTTGCTCGTCGGCGCGAAGCACCAGATGGCACGATAGAGAGCATAGGCCTTTTGATCGGCGGTCGCACCCGCCGCGCCTGCAACGGAGCGATACACTTCGAGCCGCGAGAATTTCCGGCCCGGGAAAAGTACCCCATTGCCGCCGAGCTCATCCTTCGCCGGCAGCGTGTCCAGGAAAGCCTGATCGAGGCCGTTGAGACGGATGAACTCCCCCAGACACAAGCGTGCCCCGATGTGGCGTGGAGTGGCGGACAGCGTTGCAATGCTGCTCTTGAGATCGGGGCAAGGGAAATCCGACGCCGTTTCCGGTTTGATGAACACATCCGAGGATGGCGCGCCGTCGCCTTCGGCGTCACCGGGATCCGCCTCAGGCTTGGCATCGGTGGGCACCAGCGCCAAATCCCCTGGAAAGGCCTTGTAGGCGCCGCGGGTGAGATCGCGATAGAGCAGCGTATAAAGGGCGGTCGCCCGCTCGGCCGGCGAGGCGGCGGTATCCTTTGCCTGGCGGCGCAGCAATTGGGGACCGGCGCTGTAGCGCAGCAAGGTTTGTCGGATGGTCTCGTTGCGCACCGGCGAGGCCGGCTCGAAGCTGCGTTCGGGCTTGCCCGCCCGCTCGTCATGCAGGGCCACGGCCAGTTCGATGACGACACGCTGGCTGGTTGGGTTCGCCCCACCGACGAGGTCGAGCCAAAAGCCGCGCGCATTGCGGTCCTTTACCGCATCCAGGGCCACCCCGCGCAGCACCTGCCGGCTGAATTCGAGATAGGTGTAGCTTTTCTGTTGCGCCCGATCCGGGATCAGACCCAGCACGGCACGCGGCTGGCGGGCGACATGCAACTGATAGGACGCGAGCAGAAAATCGAACAGCTCCGTCTTGCCTGCGAAGAATTCGCGTTGTCCGTTCAACTCATCCAAGGTCAGGGCCTTGCTGCAGCACGCCTCGCCGCTGAGGGCACCGCCCTTGCGCATGCGGACCAGGTCCAGGGTCGCCAGCAGCAAAGGCGAGCGCACCTGTTCGGTCCCGAGCAGGGGCAACAGCTTGGTATCCAGTTCCTCGGCAAGGTCGGCAGCGGAAACACCCCGCTCGCTCGCCTTCTGGCCCAACAGGCGCTCATAGTCGGCGAGCAGCTTGGCGTTGGCGCCGCTCATCCAATAGACCCGTCGCAACAGGCCGCGGGCAGAGGCGGCATAGCGCCCGTTGGGATAGGCCGTCAGATAGCCCTGCAGGGCCGTTTCCGCCTCGGTCGCCTTGCCGATGTCGCGCTGCGCAACCTCCCTCAGATTGCCATACTCGTCGAAGGCACCGGCCTGCAGCCTGTTCACCTCGACGCGGCCCAGAAGATAGCGTCCGCTCTCCTTCAGCCAAGGTTGGGCAGAACCTCCAAGGGCTGCAAAATGCCGGGCAGCGGTGTCGAAATCGCCGGCATAGAAGGCCGCCGCTCCCAACAGGTAGGCGGCAAAGTCCTTGGCCAGGGGCGACTGCGCATGCGCGGCGGCCGCGGAAACGGCCTCCTGCCCAGCGCCGGCTCCCGTGCAATCGGGCCTGAGGCCCTGCCGGGCGGCGATCAACTCGTCCCTTTCGCCCGCCGTCACGCCCTGCTCCGCCTTGAGCGTCGCCACGAAATCGGCGGCGCCTGCATCATTGCTGCGGCAGCGCGAGCCCTCGCCCGCAGCGTAGGGCCCATTGCCGCCGATTGCAGCCGAGGGATAGAGCGTGCCGCGGAAGGTCGCCCAATCGCTCGGTTCTATGAGCGTCTTTTCCGCACCCTCCTGATCCGGCCGAACCGGGGCAGGCTGCTTGTCCTCCAGATCGGCGAGCAGGAGCAGCAGATTGGCGCGCGTGTCATTACCGGGCTGCAGGACGGCCAGATTGCTGCAGCTGTTGGATTCGGTACCCGCCACTCTCCAGCCCGGTTTGCAGTCGCTATCGGAACTGGCTCGAGCCGCCATCGGGCTCAAAACGACGAAGAGCAGAACGAACAACCAGACGCCTCGCCGAGCCATGTGGCTTCACTCCCCTTCGCTGCAGCACCAGTCAATCACAGCCGCCTGCCCGGGGACAAGCAACCGATTTCGGCCGGCAGTACTTCCGGTCAGGAAGCTACTCAAAAGAAAAGGCGCCGCAGTTACCCGCGGCACCTTGCTCATTTCATTGAAAACGAACTCAGATCAGGCTGGCGAAATGCACCGCCGTGTCGGACATGCGGTTCGAGAAGCCCCACTCATTGTCGTACCAGGTCAGGATGCGCACGAACTTCTCGTCGATGACCTTGGTCTGATCGAGCGCGAAGATCGAGGACGCCGGGTTGTGGTTGAAGTCGCGGCTCACCAGCGGCTCGTCGGTATAGGTCAGCACGCCTTTGAGCGGGCCGCGCTTGGCAGCCTTGATGATGGCCTCGTTGACCTTCTCGACGCTGGTCTTCTTCTTGGTGTTGATCTTGAGGTCGACCACCGAGACGTTGGGCGTAGGCACGCGGACCGAGGTGCCGTCGAGACGGCCCTTCAGCTCGGGCATCACCAGGCCGACGGCCTTGGCGGCACCGGTCGAGGTCGGGATCATCGACAGCGCCGCAGCGCGGGCGCGGTAGAGATCCTTATGCATCTGGTCCAGCGAGGGCTGGTCGTTGGTGTAGGAGTGGATCGTGGTCATGAAGCCGCGCTCGATGCCGAAGGCATCGTGCAGCACCTTGGCCACCGGCGTCAGGCAGTTGGTGGTGCAGGAAGCGTTGGAGATGACCAGATGGTCCTTGGTCAGGTCCTGGTGGTTGACGCCATAGACCACGGTGAGGTCGGCGCCGTCGCAGGGCGCGGAGACGATCACGCGCTTGGCGCCGGCCTTGAGATGGGCGGCCGCCTTGTCGCGGGACGTGAAGATGCCGGTGCATTCCATCGCGATGTCGATGTTCAGCTCCTTGTGGGGAAGCTGGGCCGGATCCTTGATCGCAGTGACCTTGATCTTCTTGCCCTGCACGACGATGGAATCGCCCTCGACCTTCACCTCGGCGGGGAAAGTGCCATGGATCGAATCGTAGCGCAGCAGATGGGCGTTGGTCTCCACCGGCCCGAGGTCGTTGATGGCGACGACTTCGATATCCTTGCGCTTGCCTTCGACGATGGCGCGCAGGATGTTGCGGCCGATGCGGCCGAAGCCGTTGATGGCGACACGAACTGTCATCCGATATTTCCTTTCTCTGCCTTCAGCTAGAGCATTTTCCGGAAAAGCCGATCGACTTCTCGATTAGGAAAACGCGTCAAAACAAAGAGTTAGAGCGGAGCGCACTCATATGCGCCCCGCCCGTTTACAGCTCATGCTCAGCCGTTGTGGCGGCGCAGGGCGGTTTCGGCCACGGCTTCCGCCGTGATGCCAAAATGGTTGTAGAGGTCCTTGATCGGGCCGGAGGCGCCGAAACCGGTCATGCCGACAAAGCCGCCATCGGGACCGATCACGGCATCCCAGCCGAAGCGGACGGCCGCTTCCACGGCGACCTTCACCGGTGCATCGCCGATGATCTTGGCCTTGACCTCTTCCGGCTGTGCCAGGAGCAGTTCCAGCGAAGGCACCGAGACCACACGGGTCGGCACGCCGCGCTGGTTCAGGATGGAGCGGGCATTCATGGCGATCTCGACCTCGGAGCCCGAAGCGAACAGCGTCACCGCGGCCTTGCCGCCGCCGGTGCCCGCCAGCTCATAGGCGCCCTGAGCGCACAGATTGGCCGTGGTGGCTTCGCGCAGCAGAGGCAGATTCTGGCGGGTCAGCGCCAGGATGGTCGGGCCGTTGGTGCGCTCCAGCGCGAGCTGCCAGCACTCGGCGGTCTCGATCGCGTCGCAGGGACGGAAGACGCGCATGTTCGGGATCGCGCGGCAGGCGGCCAGATGCTCGACCGGCTGGTGGGTCGGGCCGTCCTCGCCGAGACCGATCGAGTCATGGGTCATGACATAGACCGGGCAGGTGCCCATCAAAGCCGCCAGGCGAATGGCCGGGCGGGCATAGTCGGTGAAGACGAAGAAGGTGCCGCCGGCGGGCACGAAGCCGCCATGCAGATAGATGCCGTTCATCGCGGCGGCCATGCCATGCTCGCGAATGCCCCAATGGATATAGCGTCCCTTGAAATCCTTCGGGGTGATCTCGACCAGGCCCTTGGCCTTGGTGTTGTTGGAGGGCGTCAGATCGGCCGAGCCGAGCACCAGTTCCGGCATGACCTCGACGATGACGTTGAGGGCCGCTTCGGACGACTTGCGGGTGGCCATCGCGGTGGGATTGGCGGCGAGCGCCTTCTTGTGGGCGAGGATGGCCTTGCCGAGCTTGGCGGGGCGCACGTGATCCATGCGGCGCGTGAACTCGGCCTGCTTGCGCTCGGAGAGGGTCGCGAAACGCTCTTCCCAGGCCTGACGGGCGCTGGCGCCACGCGAGCCGGCCTCGCGCCAGGCCTTGAGCACGTCGGCGGGCACCTCGAAGGGTGCACCGGTAATGCCGAGATTCTCCTTGGAGAGCTTGGCTTCTTCCGGCCCCAGCGGTTCGCCATGGGCCTTGGAGGTGCCAGCGCGGTGGGGCGAACCGAAGCCGATGGTGGTCTTGCAGGCGATCAGCGTCGGCTTGTTCGACTTCTGGGCGGCCTCGATGGCGGCAGCGATGGCATCCTGGTCATGGCCGTCGACATTCACGGCGCGCCAGCCGGCGGACTGGAAGCGCTTGATCTGGTCGACCGAGTCCGAAAGCGTCAGCGGGCCGTCGATGGAGATGCCGTTGTGATCCCACAGGACGATCATCTTGTTGAGCTTGTAGTGGCCGGCGAGCGCGATCGCCTCCTGGCTGACGCCTTCCATCAGGTCGCCGTCGGAAGCGATCACATACGTGAAATGGTCGACCACCTTCTTGCCGAACTGGGCAGCCAGCATCTTCTCGGCGAAGGCAAAGCCGACGGCGGTGGAGATGCCCTGGCCGAGCGGGCCGGTGGTGGTCTCGACGCCGACGGTGTGGAAGTTCTCCGGATGGCCGGGGGTCTTGTAGCCAAGCTGGCGGAAATGTTTGAGCTCCTCGACCGTCATGCCCGGCACGCCGGTCAGATAGAGCAGCGAATAGAGCAGCATCGAGCCGTGGCCGGCCGACAGAATGAAGCGATCGCGATCGGCCCAATGGGGATTGGCGGCATCGAACTTCAGGAAACGCGTGAACAGGACGGTGGCGACATCGGCCATGCCCATGGGCATGCCGGGATGGCCGGACTTGGCGGCCTCAACCCCATCAATCGCCAAGCCACGGATGGCGTTGGCCAGGCGGTTCTGCATTTCGGTGAGTGCCATGGAGTGTTTCCTGATGAAATTCGCCGGAATTTGGCAAAAAGAGCGGTGGGTTCTTAGCACCTCATCCCCGACTGTCAATGATCCCCGGGCTTGTGCCTGAAATTCACGCAACCGATGGTGGGGTGATCGAAAGCAGGAGGTATCATCAGGGGAAGGCCGGCGGCTTTCGCTTGGCCGTGGTGCGAAACCGCGATACTTTGATATTTAAGCAAAAACGCGGAGCGGTCCCGTCATGATTCGATGGAATGCCGCCATAGGGAAAGAGTGAGTAGGCCCTTGTCTGTGGATGCAGCCTTGCAACGATTGAATACGGCCCTGGCCCAGCTCGAGGAGGCCGCCGAACATCGCGCGGAACTCGATCGCACCATCGGCGGACATCGCATCGAAGTGCAGGCACTCTCGGAGGATCGCAACCGTCTGGCTCTGGAACTCGACGCGAGCTATGCACGGTTCGCTGCTATGGAAACCGCCAATCGCGATGTATCGCGACGCCTCGACCAGGCGATGGATTCCATCCGTTACGTGCTTGAGCCGCAGGACAGCTAGCATGGCGCATGTATCCGTTACCATTGCGGGCCGCGCCTATCGCATGGCGTGCGACGAGGGCCAGGAAGAACATCTCCTCGGCCTCGGTCGTCAGCTCGACGCCAAGATCGATGCCCTGCGTTCCTCTTTCGGCGAGATCGGCGACATGCGCCTTGCCGTGATGGCCGGCATCATGGTCGCGGACGAATTGTCGGAAATGCAGCGGCGGGCGGCTTCCCTGCAGCATGATCTCGATGAATTGCGCCAGACCCGCGACAATGCGCTGCAGCGCGAGCAGCAGACCCAGATGCGCGTGACGCAGGCCCTGACGGATGCCGCCAGCCGAGTCGAGAAGCTGATCGATTCCTTGTCCAAGACCGGCGTCTAGCGCTTCCGTATTTTCTGGGATCGCAGGCATCCCTGCCTGCTCTTGGAAACACTGTGCTTGCAGAAACGGCAGACAATCGCGACATGCAAGCACGTCGCTGAGATGCCTGCGATCCCGGGAAGTCCGCGCTCCGGGAAAACGCCTGAATATTTTCATCGACCTCTGGCGCTCGCACCGTCTCGCCCTTATTATCTCGGTGCGGTGCTGCCTGGTTCGTCAGGACAACTGTATCCCCGGGGCCATACGACTCCCAAGGGAGCTGTCACTGTTCTCGCTCGAGGGCTTGGACATTACGGCGCCCACCTACATCAGTAGGCGCCCGGGATCGAACCGTCCAACGGCCGAGGTGGCCCGCTCCCTCCTCATTCCAAATTTGTCTTTGCCAAGCGTGTAATGGCTTCCACCGATCACAAGACCCAGTTGCGCCACAAGGCAATGGCGGCGCGCTCAGAGATCCGCGGTCATCAGCGCCAGGCAGCGACGGCCAGAGCCGCCCATCACGCCTTCAGCCGCCTGAAATACACCAGCGGCATCGTCGGCCTCTACCAGGCTTTTCGCGACGAGATCCATCCGGACGAGATCGCCGAACGCCTGCACCATACGGGCCGCAGGCTCGCTTTGCCGACTACGCCTCGCTATGGCCACCCCCTCACTTTCCGCTCCTGGGCGCCGGGCGACCCCCTGGTGGTCGGTCGCCACAACATTCCCGAGCCTGCGCCCGAGGCGGAGGAAGTCCACCCGCAGGTGCTGCTGGTGCCCCCGGTCGCTTTCGATCGCCGCGGCTACCGCATCGGCTATGGCGCGGGCTTCTACGACCGCACCATTCCCCAATTGCGGGCAATGCACCCCGTCTTCACCCTCGGCTATGCCTTTGCCTGCCAGGAAGTCGCGTTCCTGCCGTCCGAGCACCATGACGTGCCGCTCGACGCCATCGCCACCGAAAACGAAATCATCACAGTGACGGGGCGTTGATATGCGTCTGTTGTTCTTGGGGGACATCGTCGGCCGCACCGGTCGCAATGCCGTGATCGAACGCCTGCCGGGCCTGCGCGAAGCCTGGAAGCTCGATGCGGTCATCATCAATGGCGAGAACGCCGCCGGCGGCTTCGGCCTGACCGAGGCGATCTTCGACGAGGTCGTCGCCGCCGGTGCCGATGTGGTCACGCTCGGCAACCATTCCTTCGACCAGCGCGAGGCCCTCGTTTTCATCGAGCGAGCCCCAAGGCTGATCCGCCCGGCCAATTATCCCAAGGGCACGCCGGGGCGCGGCGCGACCCTGGTGGATCTGAAGAACGGCACCCGCCTGCTCGTCATCCAGGTGATGGGCCGCGTCTATATGGATGCACTCGATGACCCCTTCGCAGCCCTCGAGCGCGAGCTCGCCGCCTGCCCGCTCGGCCTTGGCGCCGATGCGGTGGTGGTCGACGTGCATGCCGAAGCCACCAGCGAGAAGCAGGCGCTCGGCCATTTCGCCGATGGGCGGGCCAGCCTGGTGATCGGCACCCATACCCATGTGCCGACGGCCGATCATCAGATCCTCAGCCATGGCACCGCCTATATGTCGGATGCCGGCATGTGCGGCGACTATGACAGCGTGCTCGGCATGGACAAGGAGGAGCCGGTGCGCCGCTTCATCCAGAAGACGCCGGGCCTGCGCTTCGAGCCGGCGACCGGCGAGGCGACCCTGTCGGGCCTGGCGGTGGAGACTGACGACCGTACGGGCCTGGCGGTGAAGATCGCCCCGGTGAGAATCGGTGGAAAATTGTCGCAGGCCGAGCCGGCGTTTTGGTGAATCCACGGCAAACGACGCGGCGGGATGGATTTTTCTCGCCACCAATTCTATAAGCCGCGCCACAATTGCCGATCTTCGGACCGGCGTTTCATTCGGCTCGTACTTCACCGAGTCCCCAAGACGACATCAAGGCAAGACATATGGCCGGTCATTCCCAGTTCGCCAACATCATGCACCGCAAGGGCAAGCAGGATGCCAAGCGCTCGAAGCTCTTCTCCAAGCTCGCCCGTGAAATCACGGTGTCGGCCAAGCTCGGCCTGCCCGACCCGAACATGAATGCGCGCCTGCGCGCCGCCGTGCTGGCCGCCCGCGCCGAAAACATGCCCAAGGACAATATCGATCGCGCCATCAAGAAGGCAGCTGGCGCCGATGGCGAGAACTATGACGAGATCCGCTATGAGGGCTATGGGCCCGGCGGCGTGGCGCTGATCGTGGAAGCCCTCACCGACAACCGCAACCGCACGGCCTCCGACGTGCGCTCCTATTTCACCAAGGCCGGCGGCAACCTGGCCGAGACGGGCGCGGTGTCCTTCATGTTCGACCGCGTCGGCGTGGTCGAGTACGACGCCGACAAGGGTTCGCCCGATGCCATGCTGGAAGCGGCGCTGGAAGCCGGCGCCGACGATTGCGCCTCCTCCGAGGAGGGACACGAATTCATCTGCGCCGCCGAGAACCTTGCCGAAGTCACCAAGGCTCTGGAAACCCAGCTCGGCGAAGCCCGCAAATCCGGGCTGGTCTGGCGTCCGCAGAACACCATCGCCGTCGACGACGAGACCGGGGAGAAGCTGATGCGCCTGGTCGACAATCTCGACGATCATGACGACGTCCAGCATGTCTACGCCAATTTCGAACTCTCCGACGCGCTGATGGCGAAACTGGCGGAGTAAATCGGAACGCGGACATCTCAGCGACATGCTCGCATGTCGCGATGTCCGCTCTTGGAAGCCCGACCTTTTTTCGAAGAAAGAGCGGACAGGATGTCCGCGCTCCGATCATGTCACAGACCCCCATCCGCATCCTCGGCGTCGACCCAGGCCTGCGCCGCACCGGCTGGGGCGTGATCGAGGTGCTGGCCAACCGGCTGTCCTTCATTGCCTGTGGCACGGTGTTTTCCGACGACAATGAGGAGCTCGCCCACCGCCTGCTCGAGCTGCATACGGGCCTCACCGAGGTAGTGACGCGTTTCGAGCCGGACGAGGCGGCGGTGGAGAAAACCTTCGTCAACAAGGATGCCACGGCGACCCTCAAGCTCGGCCAGGCTCGCGGCATCGCCATGCTGGTACCGGCCCAGGCCGGCCTCGCCGTCAACGAATATGCACCGAACCTGGTCAAGAAGACCGTGGTGGGCTCCGGCCATGCCGACAAGAAGCAGATCCGCCTGATGATCAAGGTGCTGCTGCCCAAGGCCGATCCGAAGTCGGACGACGCGGCCGACGCCCTCGCCGTCGCCATCACCCATGCCCATCATCGCACCAGCCACAATCTGGCAGCGCTCCTGAAATAGGCTCCAGGCCGGCCGACGGCTGGCGGTCCCGGGAAATTGCGCTTGCCTCCCGCGATCTCCATCCTTAGAACAAATCGTGAATTTATCCGAGGATTCGCCATGACCCAGGCCAGCCGCGCCGCCGTCTTCTCCGAACTGCATCAGCGTCCCGAACTCTTCCTCATTCCCAATGCCTGGGATGCCGGATCGGCGAAATTGCTGGATTCCCTCGGCTTTTCGGCGATCGCCACCACCAGTGCCGGCCTGGCCTTCACGGTGGGTCGCAAGGACGGCCAGATGTCGCGCGAGGAAACCCTCGCCAATGCGCGAGCCATCGTGGAGGCGACCAGCCTGCCGGTAAGCGCCGATCTCGAAAACGGTTTCGGCGACGCTCCCGAGGACTGCCAGCTCACCATCCTTGCCGGCATCGAGGTGGGGCTTGCCGGCGGCTCGATCGAGGATGCCACCGGTCGGCCCGACCAGCCGATCTATGAATTCGGCCACGCCGTCGACCGGGTGCGTGCAGCGGCAGAGACGGCACGCGCCGGGGGTTTCGTGCTCACCGCCCGCGCCGAGAACTTCCTGCACGGCATCGCCGACCTCGACGACACCATCCGTCGTCTGCAGGCCTTCCAGGAAGCGGGGGCGGAGGTGCTCTACGCACCGGCCCTGACCCGGCTCGACCAGATTTCCAGCGTGCTTAGCTCGATCGACAGGCCGCTCAACGTCCTGTTCACCGTGGGCGGCCAGGATTTCACCGTTGCCGATCTCGCCAGGCTCGGCGTGCGCCGCGTCAGTGTCGGCGGCTCCTTCACCCGGGCGGCTTTCGGCGCCCTGAAGCGGGCTGCCCTCGAACTGCGCGACCAGGGCACCTTCGGCTTTGCCAAGGACGCCATGACCTATGCCGAACTCAGCGCCCTGTTCGGCAAGTGAGAAACCCTGGGGCCGCAGGCGACCAGGATCGCCCCATGCCGCGAATCACGGCAAAGCGCTAGAACTGCCGTGAGAGGACCTTCATGATCGGCAAATTGCGCGGCATCGTTGACAGCTATGGCGAGGACTGGGTGATCCTCGACGTGCAGGGCGTGGGCTACATCGTCTATTGTTCCAGCCGCACGCTCGGCACCCTGCCCTCCCCGGGCGAGGCGACCATGCTCGCCATCGAAACCCATGTGCGCGAGGACCAGATCCGCCTGTTCGGTTTCTCCAGCGACAACGAGCGCGACTGGTTCCGCCTGCTGCAGACCGTGCAGGGCATCGGCACCAAGGTGGCGCTCGCCATTCTGTCCACGCTCAAGCCCGCCGATCTCGCCTCCGCCATCGCCCTCGGCGACAAGGGGGCGGTGGCGCGCTCGCCGGGCGTCGGTCCGAAGGTCGCCCAGCGCATCGTCACCGAGCTCAAGGACAAGGTGCCGAGCTTCGGCCACGTCCCCGCCGACGTCATCGGCCTGCAGGCCGATCTCGGCGAGCAGCGCGCTGCCGGCCCGGTCAGCGATGCGGTATCGGCCCTGGTCAATCTCGGTTACGCCCAGACCCAGGCCTCGGCCGCCGTCGCCGCCGCCTTGCGGGAAGCGGGTGAAGGCGCCGAGACGGCCAAACTCATCCGCCTCGGCCTGAAGGAATTGTCGCGATGAAGCCCACGCGCAAGAACGCCGGCGGCGAGGCGCCCAAATCCGCCCGCCTCTTGAGCGGCGATTCGCGTGACGAGGATGCGACCGACTCCAAACTGCGCCCGCAGGACCTCGGCGAGTTCGTCGGCCAAGCCAAGGCGCGTGAAAACCTGTCCATTTTCATCGAGGCCGCCCGCAAGCGCGGCGACGCCCTCGACCATGTGTTGTTCGTCGGGCCGCCAGGTCTCGGCAAGACCACCTTGGCCCAGATCGTCTCGCGCGAACTCGGCGTCAATTTCCGCGCCACCTCCGGGCCGGTGATCGCCAAGGCCGGCGATCTTGCCGCTTTGCTTACCAATCTGGAAGAGCGAGACGTCCTGTTCATCGACGAGATCCATCGCCTCAATCCGGCCGTGGAGGAAATCCTCTACCCAGCCATGGAGGATTTCCAGCTCGACCTCATCATCGGCGAGGGACCGGCAGCGCGATCGGTGCGCATCGATCTCGCCAAGTTCACTTTGGTGGGCGCCACCACCCGGGCCGGCCTGTTGACCACACCGCTGCGCGACCGCTTCGGTATTCCGATCCGCCTGCAGTTCTACACGGTGGAGGAGCTCGAGCTGATCGTGAAGCGCGGCGGCCGGGTGATGGGCACGCCGATCGCCGAGGACGGCGCCAACGAGATCGCCCGCAGGGCTCGCGGCACCCCTCGCATCGCCGGCCGCCTGCTGCGCCGCGTGCGCGACTTCGCTTCGGTGCTCGGCGCCGAAACCATCACCAGAGCCATCGCCGACAAGGCCTTGAGCGCGTTGGAAGTCGACCAGGCCGGGCTCGATGCCATGGACAATCGCTATCTCAACCTGGTGGCGCTGAGCTTCGGCGGTGGCCCGGTGGGCATCGAGACGATCGCCGCCGCGCTATCCGAACCGCGCGACGCCATCGAGGACATCATCGAGCCCTATCTGATCCAGCAGGGCTTCCTGCAGCGTACCCCGCGCGGCCGGGTGATGACGCCGCATGCCTATCGCCATCTGGGCCTGGCGGTACCGAGTTCTACACCACCGCAAATGCCGCTGTTCGGCGACGAGGATTGACGCAACTTTTGAAAAGCAAGAGGCGGACAGAATGTCCGCGGTCCCAGCCTTGACGTTGCCGTTGCAAACCTCGCAAGGTTCGTGTGGTCAACGCATCGGCTGGGACCGCGGACATTCTGTCCGCCTCAAATACACGCAGGATCAGGCGGGTCCGAAGACCCGCCTGCAACTCAGGAATTACCGCCGTTCAACACGGTGACGGCGCGGCGGTTCTGCGACCAGCAGGAGATGTCATTGCAGGTCGCGACCGGGCGCTCCTTGCCGTAGGAGATGGTGCGCATGCGGCCACCGGAAATGCCCTGCGCCATCAGATAGTCGCGCACCGACTGGGCACGGCGCTGGCCGAGGGCGAAGTTGTAGTCACGCGTGCCGCGCTCGTCGGCATGGCCTTCGATGGTCACGGAGTAGCGCGGATAGGCCTTCAGCCACTGAGCCTGCTTGTTCAGCGTCTGCTGGCCCTCGGGGGTGATGTCGGACTGGTCGACCAGGAAGAGCACGCGATCGCCGACATTCACGACGAAGTCCTGCTGGCTGCCGGGCGATGCAGCACCGCCCGCTCCATAGCCGCCGCCACCGGCACCGCCGGGGCCACCGAGACCGTCGCCGGCACCCGACTTACTCTTACAGGCCGCCAGTGCGAGCACGCAGGTCAGTGCAGCGGCGAAGCGCAGTGCAGGGACCGCGCGCAGGGACGTCATCATTCCGGTTACTCCTCCGGTCGTCAGAATTGGTAAATCAGCCATAGCGAAAGCTGGTTAATCGAACGTTCTGGAAACACGGCTCGCGACGATTTCTTGGCGGTCGCGCAGCCGTCGCGCCTCACTGCAAGAGCCAAACTGCCACTATGGTTAACCAAGTGCTGATCAATTCCGGCACAATGGTGGCCCCGGCTGGGCTCAAGCGAGGCGCACCGTCATTCTCGACCACTGTCGCATTCATGTCACACATCCCCAGCGTGTGAATTGATTTATAACACCATTACTCTATGCATTTTATAGATTGACAAGGTTGATTGATTTAGTGGAGATTTGGCCAAGCTTCTCTCGACTGGAAACCGAACCCATGACGATCAAAACGCTTCGCCTGGCGCGCCTGAGGGATACGCTCGGCGTCCTCCTGGTTCTCGGCCTCGTGCTCTGGCTGATTTTCGGCGCGCTCGCCGGGGCTCGCGCTGCCGAATTGCTGAATGTCTCCTACGACCCGACGCGCGAGCTCTACAAGGAGGTCAACACGGCCTTCATCGCCGACTGGAAGGCCAAGGCTGGCGAAGATCTCACCATCAAGCAATCACATGGCGGCTCCGGCAAGCAGGCGCGCTCGGTCATCGACGGCCTCGAGGCCGATGTGGTCACCCTCGCTCTATCCGGCGACATCGATGCCATCGCCACGGCGACCAAGAAGCTTCCCGACAATTGGCAGTCGCGTCTGCCGCACAATTCCTCACCCTACACCTCCACCATCGTCTTCGTGGTGCGCAAGGGCAATCCCAAGGGCGTCAAGGATTGGGACGATCTGGTCAAGCCCGGCATCGCCGTGATCACGCCCAATCCCAAAACCAGCGGCGGCGCGCGCTGGAACTATCTGGCGGCCTGGAGCTATGCCTTCGACAAGAGTGGCGGCGACGAGGCCAAGGCCCGCGATTTCGTGGCCGCCCTCTATCGCAACGTTCCGGTGCTCGACTCGGGCGCCCGCGGTTCCACCGTCACCTTCGCCCAGCGCGACACCGGCGACGTGCTGATCGCCTGGGAAAACGAAGCCTTCCTGACGCTGCAGGAGTTCGGCGCCGACAAATACGAGATCGTCTCGCCCTCCTCCTCCATCCTGGCCGAGCCGCCGGTCGCCATCGTCGATGCCAATGTCGACGCCAAGGGCACCCGCAAGCAGGCCGAGGCCTATCTCAACTTCCTCTACACCCCGGCCGCCCAGAAGATCATCGCCCACAATTTCTATCGGCCGATCGATGAGAAGGCCGCCGATCCGGCCGACCTCGCCCGCTTTCCCAAGCTCAAGCTGGTGACGATCGACGACGCCCGCTTCGGGGGCTGGAAGACCGCCCAGCCCAAGCATTTCGGAGATGGCGGGGTCTTCGACCAGATCTACAAGCCGCAATGAGGCAGCGCAGCAATTTTTCGGGGCGGGTCTTCAGACCCGCCTTTTTTGTAGGTGCGCCGGTTCCAGGCGGGTTTGGAGACCCCCCAGGAAATCATATAACACATTATTCTTGTGGATTTTATCACATTTAACACATTGACAATGTCGATTGATTTAGTGGATATATGAAGAAGTTGTAAATTCTCCTTTCCCACTTCCAGGTTGTGAAATGAACGGCATGACCAGCCTCACCCGCCTTCGCGACACCCTTGCCGTGCTGCTGGCCCTCGGCTTCGTGCTGTGGATGACCTTCGGCGCGCCTTCGCGCGCTCACGCCGCCGAGCTCCTCAACGTCTCCTATGATGCCACGCGCGAACTCTACAAGGAGATCAACAAGGCGTTCGCGGCGGATTGGAAGGCCAAGACAGGCGAGGACCTCACCATCAAGCAGTCCCATGCCGGTTCCGGCAAGCAGGCCCGCGCCGTCATCGACGGGCTCGACGCCGATGTGGTGACGCTGGCCCTGTCCAACGACATCGACTCCATCGCCAAGGCGACCAAGAAGATCCCGGAGAACTGGCAGTCCCGTCTGCCGCGCAATTCCACGCCCTACGCCTCCACCATCGTCTTCGTGGTGCGCAAGGGCAATCCCAAGGGCATCAAGGATTGGGGTGACCTCGTGCGCCCCGACATTGCCGTGATCACCGGCAATCCCAAGACCGGCGGCGGCACGCGCTGGAACTATCTGGCCGCCTGGGGCTATGCCTGGGACAAGACGGGCGGCGACGAGGACAAGACGCGCGAATTCGTGGCGGCCCTCTATCGCAATGTGCCGGTACTCGACAGTGCCGCCCGCGGCGCTACCATCACCTTCGCGCAGCGCGAGGTGGGTGACGTGATGATCGCCTGGGAGAACGAGGCCTTCCTGACGCTGAAGGAATTCGGTGAGGACAAGCTCGAAGTCGTGGTTCCCTCGATCTCGATCCTGGCCGAGCCGCCGGTCAGCATCGTCGACGCCAATGTCGACGCCAAGGGCACCAGGAAGCAGGCCGAGGCCTATCTCGACTTCCTCTACACCCCGGCCGCCCAGAAGATCATCGCCCATAACGGCTATCGTGCCAGCGACGAAGCCGCCGCCGATCCGGCCGATCTCGCCCGTTTCGCCAAGCTGAAGCTGTTCACCATCTCCGATCCGCAATTCGGCGGCTGGGCCAAGGTCCAGGCCAAGCATTTCGCTGACGGTGGCATCTTCGACCAGATCTACAAGCCGAAGGGGTGAAAACCTTCTCCCCTTGCGGGATCTGGCATTTCCTATGGAAGTGCCTTAGGTGGCGCGCAGCGCCGGACGAGGGGTCTTGCGACCTGCCCGGTACGTCTTGCGGCCGCGCGACGAGATAGCGCATCGTTTCACCCCTCATCCGCCCCTCCGGGGCACCTTCTCCCACAAGGGGAGAAGGAAGTCGCCCCACCAGGAACCGCCCATGGCTCTTGCCGCCACCTTGCGAGCTCCCTTCGTCAAGCCGAACGCCCTGCCGGGCTTCGGGCTGACGCTCGGCTACACGATCTTCTATCTCAGCCTGATCGTGCTGATCCCCCTAGCCGCGCTGCTGCAGAAGGCGGCCGTACTCGGCCCTTCCGGCATCCTGGCCATTGCGGCCGAGGGACAGGTTGCCGCGGCCCTCAAGGTCACCTTCGGCATTTCCCTCATCGCCGCCCTGGTCAATGTCGTCTTCGGTGTCATCGTCGCCTGGGTGCTCGTGCGCTATGACTTCCCGGGTAAGCGCCTGGTCGACGCTGCGGTGGACCTGCCCTTTGCCCTGCCGACGGCCGTGGCGGGCCTCGCTTTGTCGAGCCTCTACGCATCCAATGGCTGGATCGGCCAGTTCTTCGCTCTTGCCGGCATCAAGGTCGCCTTCACCACCAAGGGCATCTTCGTTGCCTTGGTCTTCATCGGCCTGCCCTTCGTGGTGCGCACATTGCAGCCGGTGCTGGCCGAGATCGACAAGGAGATCGAGGAAGCTTCCGCCACGCTCGGCGCCACCCGTTTCCAGACCGTGACGCGCGTGCTGCTGCCCCCGCTGCTGCCCGCCGTGCTGACCGGCTTTGCCCTCGCTTTCGCCCGCGCCGTCGGCGAATACGGTTCGGTGATCTTCATCGCCGGCAACATTCCCTATGTTTCGGAGATCGTGCCCAGCCTGATCTTCCAGAAGCTCGAGCAGAACAAATATGCCGATGCCGCCGCCATCGCCATCATCATGCTGGCGATCTCCTTCGCCATGCTGCTGGCGATCAACCTGATCCAGGCCTGGAGCCGCAGGAGGATGGGCGATGCCTAATTCGACCTCCGAACTGGCGATCGAGCTTTATCGCGAACCGCCCGTCAGCCGTGAACATGCCGTCACCACCGAGACATCCTGGGTCCGCCGCGTGCTGATCGGCATCGCCCTGGTCTTCCTCGCAGCCTTTCTGGTGATGCCGCTGATCGAGGTGTTCTACCAGGCCTTCCGCAGCGGGGCCGCGGCCTATTTTGAATCCTTCGAGGATCCGGACACCCGCACCGCCGTGTGGATGACCGTTATCGTCGCCCTGATCGCCGTGCCGCTCAACATCGTCTTCGGGGTGATCGCGGCCTGGGCCGTAGCCAAGTTCGACTTCAAGGGCAAAAGCCTGCTCATCACCTTGATCGACCTGCCCTTCTCCGTCTCCCCGGTGGTGGCGGGCCTGGTCTTCGTGCTGCTGTTCGGCGCGCAAGGCCTGCTCGGTCCCTGGCTCTCCGCGCATCGCATCCAGATCATCTTCGCTCTGCCCGGCATCGTGCTCGCCACCATCTTCGTCACCTTTCCCTTCGTGGCGCGCGAACTCATCCCGCTGATGCAGGCCCAGGGCAAGGCCGACGAGGAAGCCGCGCTGACCCTCGGCGCCTCGCCGCTGAAAATGTTCTGGACGGTAACCATCCCCAATATCCGCTGGGGCCTGCTCTATGGCGTGCTTCTGTGCAATGCCAGGGCGATGGGCGAGTTCGGCGCGGTCTCGGTGGTGTCCGGCCACGTCATCGGCGGCACCAACACCATGCCGCTGCATATCCAGATTCTCTATGAAGGCGGAGGCTCGGCCGCGATCGCCGCCTTCGCCGTCGCTTCCCTGCTCGCAATGCTCGCGCTCGTCACTCTCGTCGCCAAGACCATCCTCGAATGGCGTTATGGCGACGAGTTGGCGCATGGCGCCAAACACTGAGGACCGTCCCATGGACATCCGCGTAACCGGCCTGACCAAGAGCTACGGCGTCTCGCCGGCCCTGCACGGCATCGACCTCGAGATCAAATCCGGCGAGCTCCTCGGCCTGCTCGGCCCCTCAGGGTCGGGCAAGACCACACTGCTGCGCATCATCGCCGGGTTGGAGCGCCCGACCACGGGCACCGTCTTCTTCGGCGCCGACGATACCGCCGGCCTCACCGTGCAGGAACGCCGGGTCGGTTTCGTGTTCCAGCATTACGCGCTGTTCCGCCATATGAGCGTGGCCGACAATGTCGCCTATGGCCTGCGCGTGCGCCCCCGGGCCAAGCGGCCGGCCGAGGCGGAGATCGTCAGGCGCGTCAACGAATTGCTCGATCTCGTGCAGCTCGGCGCCTTCGGCCAGCGTTTCCCCTCCCAGCTCTCCGGCGGCCAGCGCCAGCGCGTCGCCCTCGCCCGTGCCTTGGCTGTCGAACCCAAGGTGCTGCTGCTGGACGAGCCTTTCGGCGCCCTCGACGCCAAAGTGCGTAAGGATCTGCGCAGCTGGCTGCGCACCATCCACGACAAGACCGGCCACACCACCATCTTCGTCACCCATGATCAGGACGAAGCGCTGGAACTGTCGGACCGCATTGCCGTGCTCGACAAGGGCCGCATCGACCAGCTCGGCGTGCCCGACGAGATCTACGACCATCCGGCCACGCCCTTCATCTTCGGCTTCATCGGCGAGTCCAGCCGTGTGCCGGTGGCGATCTCGCAGGGACGGATCCTGCTCGACGGCACGGCCCTGCCCTTCAATGCCGACGGCCTGCCGGACGGGCCGGCCAGCCTGTTCGTGCGCCCGCACGACGTCACGCCGGTCGACCCGGGCGCATCGGCTCTCAATGGGCTGATCGTGGCGCAGCGCCGCGTCGGCGCCACCCGCCGCCTCGAGGTCGCCCTCGGTACCCAGGGCACGGTGGTGGAGGTCGACACGCCGAGCCTGCGCAGCAGCGAGAACAACAAGCCGGTCGGCCTCAAACTGCTCAACGCCGCCGTTTTCGCCGCCAATGGCGAGGCCCGCTATTTCCGCGGCGCGGCCACGGAGCCGGTGGTGGTCCGGCCGAGCGCCTTCCAGCGCGCCTGAGCCTACCGATGCCGTGGAGCGGCTGCATCTCCAGTACCCTCGGCCCTACGGCGCGTGCATAGCAGGTCTGCACCGGCACGCGCAGCTGCGAGTGAGGCTTCCGCCCCTCGCAAGGATGGGTTAACGCTGGGCGGCGTTCCAAGGCAGCGGTTCCGGCGCCAGCCCATGAGGCAACGCCGTCTTTCCCGGTCAGGTGGTCATCAACTTGCTTTCGCGCTTCCGCCCCGACAATTTCATGCTGATGCTTCTGGGCGTCGTGGCGTTGGCGAGCTTCCTGCCCATTGCAGGACGGCCAGCCGAAATATTCGCGGCCCTGGCCAATGGTGCGATCGCGCTGCTCTTTTTCCTGCACGGCGCCAGGCTTTCGCGCGACACGGTGATTGCGGGCCTGTCGCACTGGCGCCTGCACCTGACCATCCTGCTCGCAACCTATGCCCTGTTTCCGGTGCTGGCGCTCGCGCTCGATTATGGCCTGGTCTCGGCGCTGACGCCGACGCTCGCCAGCGGCATCCTCTTTCTCGCCATCCTGCCCTCGACGGTGCAGTCCTCGATCGCCTTCACCTCGATAGCGGGCGGCAATGTTCCCGCTGCCGTCTGCGCGGCATCGGGCTCCAACATTCTCGGCATCTTCATCACGCCGCTGCTGGCCGGCCTGCTCTTCGCCTCGCGCGGCGTGGGCTTTTCGGGCTCGGTGCTGATCACCATCGTCACCCAGCTCCTGCTGCCCTTCGTGCTCGGCCAGGTGCTGCAGCCCTGGATCGGCGGCTTCGTGCGCCGGCACCGCTTCGTGCTGAGCTTCGTCGACCGCGGCTCGATCCTGATGGTGGTATATCTGGCCTTTTCCGAGGCCGTCACGGGCGGGCTGTGGCGGCAATTCTCGGCCACGGCCCTACTCACCATGGTGTTCGTCGATGCCGCCCTGCTCGCTTTGGTGCTGTTGATCACCACCTATGGCAGCCGCCGTCTCGGTTTCTCCAAGGAGGACGAGATCACCATCGTGTTCTGCGGCTCCAAGAAGAGCCTGGCCACTGGCGTGCCGATGGCCACCGTGATCTTCGCCGGCCAGAACATCGGGGCCATCGTGCTGCCGCTGATGCTGTTCCACCAGATCCAGCTGATGACCTGCGCCATCCTAGCCCAGCGCTATGCCCGCCGCCTCAAGGCCCTCGCCGCGAGCAAAGAGGAAGACCCCACCGAGGATTGGCCCGAAATCGAGCCCGGTGCTCAGGAAGCGTCATCCCGGGCCAAATAAAAACCCCTCCCCGGCATTGAAACCGGAGAGGGGAACATTCGCATGCTCGAGCATCCTGCCCGTTCTTCCTATAACCCAAACGCTGCGTTTCCAGGCACGGGCCGGATGACCCACGCCCCCCCGGAGCTCGCCCCCGGCGTCAGGCCTGCTTGGACAAGGAGGCGGACCAAGCCGGGTCAGAGGCAAAGCCCTGCGTCGGCACCCGCTGCTCAGGCGTGCCGAAGATCGAGGCCTGCCAGAGCTGCGGCCCCTGGCCGAGATCGCGGAACCACATCAGATAGAGGCCGTTCGGCGCCCAGGTCGGGCCTTCATTGTGGAAGCCCTCGGTGATCATGCGCTCGCCCGAACCGTCGGGATTCATGATGCCGATGCCGAACTGCCCCCCCTTCTGGCGGGTGAAGGCGATCAGGTCGGAGCGGGGCGACCAGACCGGCGTGGAGTAGCGGGCACCGCCCTCGCCGGAGGTGATGCGCTGCTGGTTTGAGCCGTCGGCACCCATGATGTAGATCTGCTGGGTGCCGCCGCGATCGGACTCGAACACGATACGGCCGCCATCCGGCGAATAGGAAGGCGAGGTATCGATCGCGCTGCCATTGGTGAGCTGCGTCGCCTGTTTCGTCTGCAGGTTCAGCAGCTGGATGGTCGAGGAACCGTTTTTCTCCAGGCTCATGATGACCTTGCGCCCGTCCGGCGAAAAGCGCGGCGAGAAGGTCATGCCGGGGAAGTTGCCGACAACCTGGCGCTGGCCGGTCTGGACATTGGTCAGGAAGACGCGCGGATCGGCATCAGCGAAGGAAAGATAGGTCAGTTCCTGCGTGGTCGGCGAGAAGCGGGGCGTCAACACCAGATCGGTGCCGCGGCTGAGATAGACGGTGTTGGCACCGTCCTGGTCCATCACAGCGAGGCGCTTCACCCGCTTGTCCTTGGACCCGGATTCGGAGATGAAGGCAATGCGCGTGTCGAAGGGACCGGGTTCGCCTGTTACCGCCTTGAACACGGCATCGGCAGCGACATGGCCCAGTCTCCGCCAGCTGTTGGCCGGTGCGGAGAACTGCTGGCCGGCAATCTGCCTACCCTGCGCGACATCCCAGACCCGAACCTGGATGCCGAGGCCGCCGCCTGCGGGCACCACCTGGCCTGCGACGACCACCTGTGCGTTGAGAGTCTGCCAGCTGCCGAAATTCGGCGTGGCATTGGGGCCGACCTGTTCGACGAAGGCCTTGGAATCGATCGGCTGGAACAGGCCGGAGCGGCTGAGATCGTTGCTGATGATGCCGGAAAGATCGCGCCCACTGCCGCTGATGCCCATGACGGCAACCGAGACGGGCTGGATACCGCCCTGACCTCGGCCCCTGAGTTCCAGGATGGGAGCAGCCGACTGCGCCCAGGCCGGCATGGCCGCGAGGCCTGCGAGCGCAGAAATCGCCCCAGCGCCAGCCTGCATAAATCCGCGTCGATTCAGATTCATTCGCATGTGTCTCTCGTCACGTTCGGCCATGTTGCCCGGAAGATCAGAAGCCGCCGGGTTCATGGGTGTAGTTGAATTCTTTCCATGCCGCGTAGGTCTGCGGATTGAACGGCAGGGGGTTGTCGGCGGTGATGCAGCGCTTGATCGCCCGGATCAGGGCATTGCCGGTCGCAGCATCGCTGGAATTCACCAAGGTCGGGGCAGCAGCAAGGGTACCGTCGGAGTTCATCGACAGCTTGACCTTGGCAAAGGCCGAGCCTGCATTCACGCCGAAGTTCGGCGGCATGCAACGTGTTACCTGCTTCTCGACCATCCGCCCCATTGCAGCCTGCTCGCTCAGGCTGAGCCTGGGCGCATTGGCCTCCGGCCTGCCGGTTGACGCGGTCTGGCCGATATTGTCGCGGGTATTGCCAGCACGGCCAGACGGCTTGCTCGGCGTCGTGGCAGGGCCGTTGCTGGCAACCTGCTGACCTTCCTTGGCCTTACGCTTGGCCAGGATGCCGTCGATGCCATCGAGCTGCTTAGCATTCTTCGCGGCTGCGGCCTGCTTGGCTTCCTGCGCCTTCTTGTCGGCAATCGCCTTGTCGATGGCGGCCTGTCGCTCGGCGTCAGCCTTGGTCTTGGCATCGGCCAGTTGCTTCTGCTTCTCGGCTTCGGCTTTCTTGGCGGCCTCGGCTTCAGCGATCTTGCGCTGCTTCTCGGCCTCAGCCTTCTTGGCGGCCTCCGCCTCCGCGATCTTGCGCTGCTTCTCGGCTTCCGCCTTCTTGGCGGCCTCCGCCTCGGCAACCTTGCGCTGCTTGTCGGCTTCCGCCTTCTTGGCGGCTTCCGCAGCCTCGGCGAGCTTCTGCTGGCGCTCGGCTTCCGCCGCTTCCTTGGCCGCAGCCTCGGCCTTGGCGGCAAGCTCGGCGCGGGCCTGCGCCTGCGCCTTGGCGGCGGCATCGGCGGCAGCCTTGGCTTGGGCCGCCTTCGCGGCAGCGTCCGCCTTGGCCTGTGCAGCCTTGGCCGCAGCTTCGGCCTTGGCCTGTTCCTGCGCCTTGGCGGCTGCCTCGGCAGCGGCAGCAGCCTGCGCCAGCTTGGCGAGGGCCTGCGTGTCCGGTTTCGGATCGGGCTTTGGCGTCGGCAAGGGCGGCGGGGCGTCGTCGGAATTGTCGGCGACTTCGGCATCCGGCACGTCGCGCGTCGGCGGAGTCGGCGTAGCCTGCGCCTGCTGCGGCGCTTCCTGCCCGCCGCCACCACTGGCCGACGGTGTCGGATCGCCCTTCATGATCTGGTCGTATTGTTCCGGCGTGACCATGTCCACCGGGACGGCCGGGGCCGAGTCGAGCGGCTTGGCGGCCGGAAACGCGAACAGCAACGCTCCCAGCAAAATTACATGCACCGCCGCCGAAACGGGAAGTCCATAATCACGCATCGTACTCAAACCGGCCTTTCAAACCCCAACCCCGACGTCTTCGTTCGCCCCTTCGACGTCGCCAAGCCATCCCTGTCTCTGTGTCATCCGCCTACCCATGCGGTCATCGGTCGAGACAGGGGAATGTGAATGCCCCGTTCCTAGCTCTGCGGCTGGGTCACCAGCGCGGCCTTCTTGAATCCGGCGCCGGTGATGTCGCTCATCACCTTGGCGATCTGATCCCAGCTCGCCTTGCCGTCGCCCTTGACGAAGATACGCTCATCCGCCCCAGCCCCGTTCTCCGTCATCGCCTTGAGGCGACCGAGCAGATCAGGCTCCGGCTTGTCGCTGTCATTCAGATAGGACTGGCCGTCCGCCTTGATGGAGACGGTGATCGGGCGCTTGTCCACCGAGATGGCCTTCGCCTGGGTCTGCGGCAGATCGATATCGACGCCCTGGGTCAGCAGCGGCGCGGCGACCATGAAGATGATGAGCAGCACCAGCATGACGTCGATGAACGGCGTCATGTTGATATCGGCGATCGGCGCCTTGTGACGGCGCCGGCGGCGCGTCCCGCCGCCCGAGCCGCCGGATCCTGTCGCAACACTTCCACCCATGATGCTTTCCTTGAGATGAAGGACCGAACGAGGTGACCGCTTAGGCGGCCAGGCGCTCGTCGATCTGGCGCGACAGGATGGCGGAGAATTCGTCGGCGAAGCCTTCCAGGCGAGCCTGCTGCTTGGCGACTTCCGCGTTGAACTTGTTGTAGGCGATCACCGCGGGAATGGCGGCGACCAGGCCCATCGCCGTGGCGAAAAGCGCCTCGGAAATGCCGGGCGCCACCGCTGCCAGCGAGGTGTTCTTGGTGGCCGCGATCGACTGGAAGGCGGTCATGATGCCGACGACCGTGCCGAACAGGCCAATGAACGGGCTGGAGGAGCCGACGGTGGCGAGCACCAGGAGCTTGGATTCAAGACGCTCCACCTCGCGCTGAACGGTGACATCCATCACCTTCTCGATGCGCGCCTGCAGGCCGAGGAAGGAACGGCCGGGCGATTCGAGCGAGCGCTTCCATTCGCGCATGGCCGAGACGAACAGGCCGGCCATGCCGTAGTTCTGGCGCTGCGACAGCGAGCGATAGAGCTCTTCCAGGCTCTGGCCCGACCAGAACACCTGCTCGAAGCGGTTCATGGCGGCGCGCGACCGGGAAAACAGGATGGCCTTGTCGATGATGATGGCCCAGCACCAAACCGAGGCTGCCATCAGGCCCAGCATGACGATCTGGACGACCAGACCGGCATTCATGATCAATCCGAGCAGGCTCACATCGGTTACCGGAGCCAGGGCCGTCTGGGCCATATCGGCGGTCGCTTCCATTCCTTCAATTCCTCGTCCTGAGGCCGGCGGGCCAAAGCCGATCCCGAGGATCGGCGTCTTCTCAGTCTATCCGGTCCGCGGAGGATCGGCACATTCGTAGCCAGGCAGATCCGCGCAAGATCGGCCTATTCGCAACAATACTCGGCGAGTTCGATCCCGATCCTGAGCTTCAAGCCAAGATCAAGCCTGCCGAAGGCGTTTTGCTCTAGGGCGCCGCCCCGGCACACACCAAACGTTACTCGGGAAATCCACGCGCCTGATTGTGCAGAGCAACAACTCCAGGCGTCACGGGCTCCTTTTGACGTTTGAATGTGACCGCAGTGCGGCACCCCTTCCCAACCGCGATAAACGGCGGATTCCAGGCCTATTGATCATCGGTACCGTTAATGTCGGGTTACGGCCGGCTTCGATTCGCGAATTCTTATTTACGATGCGCTGCAACATTGATGGCAGCGACTTCAACGCTGGCCGATTACTGATTCCGACTGATGCGTTCCGCGATTTGAGGACAACGACCCAAACCGCGAAGAAGTGTCGAAACAAAAGGTTCGAGCCAAAAAGCGTTCACGCCTCGAGCCATCATGCTTTGGACAGCACAGTGCGCAGACTCTCCGGCAGACGCTGGGGCCTGCCGTTACGGATACATACCACCAGCACCTTGGCAGTGGTCAGGACTTCCTCGCCCCGCCGGATCGACTGTTCGAGGTGCAGCGAAGGCCCGCGCACCTCGCCAGCCTTGGTCTCCACCTCGATGATGTCGTCCATCAAGGCAGGACGCAGGAATTCAACCTGGATCGAACGTACGGCGAAGGCGATTCCCTCCTCGCGGTGAAGGGCGAGTTGGTCGACGCCGAGCGCGCGGATGAACTCGGTCCGCCCGCGTTCGAAGAAGCGCAGATAATTGGCGTGGTAGACGATACCGGAGAAATCGGTGTCCTCGTAATAGACCCGAAGAGGCAGCCTGTGGCAGATATCGTTAAGCACGCCACCGAAATTTGGCGGGGTTTGCGCCTTTTCTATCATGGGGAAAGCCGTTTGTTCAAAGTTTCGCCTGACTTGACCTGTGTGGTATCGACGTGACCGGAGCATGATGCGTTGTGGTGAGAACGCGCCTTGCTCGAATGCCGAGTTTCGACCCATCCTTGCGATTTACGGCGATTCCGCCAGATCGCAGAACGCCTTGGATTGATTGCAACCGAATGAGCCGCCCTATGCTCCGCCCCGCTTCCGCCGCGCTTTTGCTGGCCGTGACCCTGGCCCTGCCCTCGGGCCCGGTGCGCGCAGCGTCCTATGACGAAGGACTGATGCCGCCCGGCAGCGTCGGGCAGGACCAGTCCGCGCAGGATAATGGCTACACGCCCGACCAGCCCTATCCGCAGCCGCCTGCCCAGGCCGCGTATCCTGCCCAAACCGAGTATGACGGCAACGTCACCGGCTCGACCGCCGAGCCCCCCCCGGCGGCCACGGCTGCGGCACCCAGCCCGTCGCAAGGCGGCTATGTCGTGGCCCAGGAATCCACCATGGGCGATCTCCTCGTACGCGTACAGCGGCTGGAGGGTGAGAACCGCCGGCTGCTCGGCACCGTCGAGGATCTGCAGTCGCAGGTGCGCCGCCTCCAGGATGACATGAAGCGCCAGCAGGAAGATACCGAATATCGCCTGCAGGCCCTTGAAGGCGGTGGTGGCAAGGCGTCCGCTCCGAAGCCGGCCCCCAGCACGCCTTCGCGCCAGAAGAGCGGTCAGAACGCCCCTCCCGCCACGCAGCCCAACTCCCTGGGCAGCCTTCCCGCCGGCGGCGGCAACGATGTCGCCATGCAGGACTCCACCGGCGACGTTCCCGACCAGGCTCCGCCGCCCTCGACGCCGCGCCCGCGCAACTCCACCGTCTCCCCCGGCCTGCCGGGCATTGCCGTCGACACGTCGCGGCCGATGGCGAGCAATGAACCCAATGCCGGCGCCGAGCCGGCACCCGCAGCCCCGGCAACTCCGGAGGCCGAATACGCCGCCGACTATCGCTTGATCGAGACCCAGCGCTACGACCAGGCCGAGGCTGCCTTTCGCAACTTCATCGCCAGCCACCCCAAGGACAAGCGCGTGCCCGACGCCGTGCATTGGATCGGCGAGAGCCTCTATCAGCGCAAGCAATATACCGATGCAGCCGAGCAGTTCCTGAAGGTCACCAAGACCTACGCCAATTCCAGGCGCGCGCCGGCAAGCATGCTCAAGCTCGGCATCACATTGGCGGCCATGGGCGAGAAGGATGCGGCCTGCGCCGCGCTTCAGGCCGTCGGCAGCAAATATCCCAAGGCCGGCCCGACCATTCTCAGCGGTGCCGATCGCGAGATCAAGAAGAACGCCTGCAAGGTCGGGTGATCCCGGCCTTCGGCGCCCGGGACACCGCCATGGCGGATGCCGGTCATGCATCCGGGAGCCGTGCCTTGTCCGCACCCATTGCCCTGGGAGAGCTTCGCACCCTCCTTGCCGATTTCGGCAATCGTACGCATGTCATCCTCGCGGTCTCGGGGGGCGCCGATTCCACCGCCCTGATGTTGCTGGCCGCACGCTGGCGCGAGCAAAACCCGCAAACTTGCCTCACCGTCGCAAGCATCGATCACGCCCTGCGTCCCGAAAGCGCCGGGGAATGCCGTATCGTTGCCATGAGGGCCACGGAACTCGGCCTGCCCTGCATCATCAAGCGCTGGGAGGGCGACAAGCCGGCCGCACGCCTGCAGGAAGCAGCCCGCAACGCCCGCTATGCCCTGCTGGCAGAAGCCGCGACCGAAATCGGAGCGGATGCGATCGCCACGGCCCATACGCTCGACGACCAGGCCGAAACCGTGCTGATGCGCCTGATGCACGGCTCTGCCGTCGACGGCCTGGCCGCGATGCGCCCCGTCATGCCTCTGGCTGGTCTCAGCCTCATCCGCCCCCTGCTCGGCACGACCAGAGCCCGGCTGGTGGCGACCCTGCAGGCCGCCGGCATGGCCTGGCTCGAGGACCCGTCCAATCGCAATGCCCGATTCGAGCGCGTACGCCTGCGCGCCCTTCTGGCCCAGCTTGCCCCGCTCGGCCTCGATCCGGAGCGCCTGGGCCTGCTCGCCCGCCGGGCCGCACGCAGCAGCGACGCGCTGGAAGCCATCGCGGCCGAGCGTTTCGAGGTTCTGGTCCGTCGGGAGCAAGACTGCCTGCGGCTCGACGGCCGCGGCCTTGCGGCCTGCCCCGCCGATATCAGGCTGCGCATCCTGGAGCGGGCGGTGCTCGAGATGCGGGACAGAAACGCGGGATCGGCCTATGGCCTGCGCCTCGAACGCCTGGAGGCACTGGCGGCGGCGCTCGACCAGGTTCTCGACCAACCTCTCGACCTGGGCGACGGCCAGGGAGCCCACTGGCAGCGCAGCCTCGGCGGCACCCTGCTGCGGCTGGACAAGTCCGGCAATCTCCAAGTCACCCGCGAGCCTGAACGCCGACGCGGCATCACGAAAACCAAGATGTAGAAATTGTCATTTTCCGCCAGCCCTGCCCTAGAAGCGGCAAAATAATGGCCTATTTCAAGAAATTAGCGGCGCATGCGCCACTCGAATCTTCACCGTGACAAGCCCTCGGCACTTCTGTAAGGGAGCGCAGGGCTATCTATCCCACGGGCTTGCCTTGGCATTTGGCTCGCCTGTGCCTATTTTAGCCGCGATATGCTGTGGCGTCTCCTGCAGAAGGCAGGCCGTCCGCCGCGAAAGGCGAGAGATGAACGCGAACTTCCGAAATTTTGCGCTTTGGGTGATTGTCGTGCTGCTGCTGCTGGCACTCTTCACCCTGTTCCGGCAGACGGGCAGCCAGAGCGCCGCCGCCGACGGCTCGATCTCCTATTCGGAATTGGTGAAGTCCGCCAAGGAAGGCAAAATCAAGGATGTCACCATCCAGGGCAGCGAGCTCAAGGGCACCTACGTCAATGGTGGCACGGGCTTCACCACCCAATTGCCCAATGATCCGAATCTGGCCAAGACGCTGAACGACCTCAACGTACAGGTCAGCGCTGCCCCGCCCGCCGAGACGCCATGGCTCCTACAGCTGTTGCTGCAGGCCCTGCCGATCCTGGCGCTGATCGGCGTGTGGATCTTCCTGTCCCGCCAGATGCAGGGCGCCGGCGGCAAGGCCATGGGCTTCGGCAAGTCCAAGGCCAAGCTGCTGACCGAGGCCCATGGCCGCGTCACCTTCGATGACGTCGCCGGCATCGACGAGGCCAAGGAGGACCTGCAGGAAATCGTCGAGTTCCTGCGCGATCCCCAGAAGTTCCAGCGCCTGGGCGGCCGCATTCCGCGCGGCGTGCTGCTGGTCGGGCCTCCCGGCACCGGCAAGACGCTGACGGCGCGTGCTGTCGCCGGCGAAGCCAATGTGCCTTTCTTCACCATTTCCGGCTCCGATTTCGTCGAGATGTTCGTGGGCGTCGGCGCCAGCCGCGTGCGCGACATGTTCGAGCAGGCCAAGAAGAATGCGCCCTGCATCATCTTCATCGACGAAATCGACGCCGTCGGCCGCCACCGTGGCGCGGGCCTCGGCGGCGGCAATGACGAGCGCGAGCAGACGCTGAATCAGCTGCTGGTCGAGATGGACGGCTTCGAGACCAACGAAGGCATCATCATCATCGCGGCGACCAACCGCCCCGACGTGCTCGATCCTGCCTTGC
>NZ_JASGFM010000043.1:0-58158 GCF_047605565.1 Labrys sp. (in: a-proteobacteria) | reverse complement strand
AGACCGGCACGCCGGATGCCGACCAGGCCTTCCTGCGCGACCTCGTCGCCTTCTATGTGATCTTCGAGGGCATGTGGTTCTATACCGGCTTTGCCCAGATCCTCTCGCTCGGCCGGCGCAACAAGATGGTGGGGATCGCCGAGCAGTATCAATACATCCTGCGCGACGAGAGCATCCATCTCAATTTCGGCATCGACGTGATCAACCAGATCAGACATGAGAACCCGCATCTGTGGACGCTGACCTTCCAGGCCGATCTGCAGCGGATGATCCGCGAGGCCGCCGAGCTGGAAGCCGCCTATGGCCGGGATACCATGCCGCGCGGCTTTCTCGGCCTCAACGCGGTGTCGTGCGAACAATATATGCGTTTCATCGCCAACAGGCGCTGCGCCCAGCTCGGCCTCATGCCGGTATTTCCTGATGTCGAGAACCCCTTCCCCTGGATGAGCGAGGCGATGGACCTGAAGAAGGAGAAGAACTTCTTCGAGACGCGCGTCATCGAATATCAGAACGGCGGTGCGCTGAGCTGGGATTGATGGCGGGCATTCAAGGAGCAGGCCATTGGGCAGGAATTGCATTCCCTTGTCGTCGGGCGCGCGCTGCCCCTCACCTTACCTCTCCCCGTAAGAACGGGGCGAGGGGGCGCACGCGTAGCGAATAGTCTTCAAAACTCTCATCTCGCTCTGCCGGTGGGCGAGATGACGGGTTTTCGGCATTAAACTCGACGCCGGAGTCTCCTCGCCCCGTTCTTACGGGGAGAGGTAAGGTGAGGGGCAGCGCTACCGAGAATAATTTCATTCGCGCTTAAGCACCGCGCAAATACCTCGAAAAGAGCGTGATTGGTTGCTTTGTCGTTCCCCGCCGCGCGGGGGATGATGGACATTCGGTGTCCCCTTCCCGACCTGCCTCTCCAAGCCCTCGACAACAATGTCCTGAACACACCATCATCCGTCGCATCGTCTCTAGTCGGCGCGCCGACTCGATGTATTCTAATCCTCATTCGAGGTGCCGGTCCGCTCCCAAGGCGGCCCGGAGAATTGGGAAGCCGGTCCAAATCCGGCGCTGCCCCCGCAACGGTAGAGGAGAAGATCGCGGCAGGTGCCACTGGGTCGGGAAGACCTGGGAAGGCGTCGCGATCGGGCCGGAAGGCCGCTCCTGAGCCCGGAAACCAGCCCCGATGAAAACCGACGGACGCGGTGGGCGTTCCGGAAGGAGGTTCGGCTGTGCCTTTTCACCGGCGCAGACCGCCGGGCCGCTTTCCCCTCCCGCCGTCAAGTCAACGCATTGGTTGTCACGCGGGATTTTGACATGACTGCGCATCAGGACATGCTGAGCCGTCTCCGGACCCATCAGCCGGGCACGACGCTCGAGGGCAAATTCTACACCGACCCGGAATTCTTCCGGCTGGATATGGAGAACATCTGGTATCGCGAATGGCTGTTCGCGGGCCATGACTGCGAGCTCGGCAAGCCGGGCAGCTATTTCACCCTCCAGGTCGGCGATTATCCGGTGATCGTGCTGCGCTCCGGCGACGGTGCCATTCGCGCCTTTCACAATTCCTGCCGGCACCGGGGATCACGGCTCTGCGCCGCGACAAGCGGCAGCGTCGCCAAGCTGGTCTGCCCCTATCATCAGTGGACCTACGAACTCGACGGCCGCCTGTTGTTCGCCCGCGACATGGGACCCGGCTTCGATGCCGCGCAATATGGGCTGAAGCCCGTGCATTGCGAGAGCGTGGCCGGCTATGTCTGGATCTGCCTTGCCAAGGAGGCACCCGATTTCGAGACCTTCCGCGCCGGCGCCATGCCCTATCTGGCACCGCATGGCCTGAAGAACACCAAGGTGGCCTTCGAGAGCACCATCGTCGAGAAGGGCAATTGGAAGCTGGTCTGGGAGAACAACCGCGAGTGCTACCACTGCGCGGGCAATCATCCCGAGCTCTGCCGCACCTTCCCCGAGGCCCCGACGGTGACAGGCGTGCAGGGCGCCGACAAGGATCCGCTCATCGGCCAGCATTGGCGGCGTTGCGAGGAAGCCGGCCTGCCCAGCACCTTCAGCATTTCCGATGACGGCCAGTTCCGCATGGCGCGCATGCCGCTGCTGCGCAATGCCGCCAGCTATACGATGTCCGGCAAGCCGGCCGTGCAGCGCCCCCTCAGCCCGACGATCGAGGAAGGCAATATCGGCGCCCTCCTGCTCTTTCACTATCCCACCACCTGGAACCACGTGCTGGGCGACCATGCCGTCAGCTTCCGCGTGCTCCCGATCGGGCCGAAGGAAACCCAAGTCACCACCAAATGGCTGGTGCACAAGGATGCGGTCGAGGGGGTCGACTACGACCTCGATGAACTCACCCATGTCTGGCAGATGACCAACGACCAGGATCGCCAGATCGTCGAGGAGAACCAGCTCGGCGTCTCCTCGCCCGTCTACACACCCGGCCCCTACGCCCCCGAACACGAGGGCGGCGTGATGCAGTTCGTCGAATGGTATCGCAACGCCATGGAAGCGGCGCTGGGTAATGACGGCGTCCGCCTGCGCAGCGTGGCCTGAGGCCCTTTCACCCTCCCCTGGAGGGGGAGGGTCGGACGAAGTCCGGGGTGGGGTGAGAAACACAGCAGCCGACGAAAACACCCCACCCCGACGCTTCGCGTCGCCCCTCCCGCTCCAGGGGAGGGTGTTAGCAAAACCGATATATACAGGGGTAGACACCATGCCGACGCCCTCCGCAGCCCTGGCGAAATTCAGGCATATCGACGAAACGCCGCCCTGGAACGATCAGAGCCAGGCACTCGAATGCGTTTCGATCATCCATGAGGGCCGCGATGTCGCGACCTTCACCTTCCGCGCCGCCGAACAGGGCTGGTTCCGCTACGAGCCCGGCCAGTTCATCACGCTGGAGATCCCCGCCGAGGCCGGGCCGGTGCTGCGCACCTATACGCTGTCGTCGAGCCCTTCCCGCCCGCTTTCGATCAGCGTCACCGCCAAGGCGCAGGCCTCCAGCATCGGCACGCGCTGGATGCTTGATAACCTCAAACCCGGCACGCGCTTGAAGGCCTACGGCCCGCTCGGACAGTTCAGCTTCTCTCGTCATCCGGCCGAAAAATACCTCTTCATCTCGGCCGGCTCGGGCATCACGCCGATGATGTCGATGACCCGTTTTGCCGAAGACCACGGCGGCGCCACCGATATCGCTTTCGTCAACTGCGCACGCCGGCCGGGCGAGATCATCTTCCGCCAGGAACTGGAACGCATGGCCGGACGCATGCAGCGCCTCCGCCTCGCCTGGATCGTGGAAGAGACCGAGGCCCATGAAGCCTGGACCGGCTTCCAGGGTCGGCTCAACGCCCCGGCCCTACGCCTGATCGCACCGGATTTCCGCGAGCGCGAAGTATTCTGCTGCGGCCCCGCACCCTTCATGGCAGCGGTCAAGGACATGCTCGAAGCCAATGGCTACGACATGCGCCGCTATCATGAAGAGAGCTTTCAGCCAGCCGAAACGCCAATGGAGGAAGTCGGTGCGGACGAGGCCCTTGCCGGCGAAGCCAGCGTGGCCTTCACCAAATCCGGCATCGAGGTGCCGGCCTCCAGCCGCGACACCATTCTCCAACTCGCCCGTGGCGCCGGCCTCAACATTCCGACCGGCTGCACCATGGGGCTCTGCGGCACCTGCAAGGTGCAATGCCTGTCGGGAGAGACCGCGATGACCCATCAGGGCGGCATTCGCGAGGAGGAAATCGCCGCCGGCCTGGTGCTGGCTTGCTGCACCAGGCCGCTCGGCCGCGTCGAGATCGAGGCCTGAGATGACGATCGCCGCGCAGAACACCGTCGATGTCGACGCCGCCATCGTGCACTCCATCCTGCGGGCCACACGGGCTGATGGCCCCGTCATGCCCGAGGAGCGGGCCCGTACCCTCCTGCTGGCCTGGATCCTCAGCCGTGAAGACGGCGCGGACCTGGCCAGGGAAGCCGCCGATTTGAAAGTCCTGCTGCACGAGGCCTCGACATCGGACAATCCGCTGCTGCCGCATCTGAGCAGCCTGCTCGACGAGGTGCGCGATCATGCCGGCCGGCGACGGGGTCGGCGGCGTTTGCGGGTGGATGCCTGAAGAAGCGGACGAGACGTCCACGGTCCCAGCCGAGGCGTTTCCCGCATGATGCCGGACATTATAGCGCTTGCTTTATGCTAGATAGAAGAGGTGCTGTCATTCCCGGCGCCGCCGCAGGCGGTGGGAAGGGAATCCAGGGCCGAGGCATGTCGCTCACAGCCCCTGGATCCCCTTCCCTCGCTTCGCTCGCCGGGGATGACAGGCCCGTCTTTCTAACCGGGTACGACACCAGCATTGTCTGCACCAGAGCCGTGGACTCCTGTCTGACCTTCCTATCCATCCCGCAATCCCAGACAGAAAACCGACGCTTCCAGGACAGTTCACCTTGACCTCGCCTTTCTCGGCGCTATCATATAAGGATATCTTGATATCGTAATTCCGTTATAGGAGCTCGTTATGAGCGCTCCGGTCGAAGCCCTGTTCGCCGCGCCTGCCCAGACCGATCGGGGCGCGGAGATCCTTGCCGCCCTTACCGCCGCCGCGCGGGAGCGCATCCTGATCCTCGATGGCGCCATGGGCACGCAGATCCAGGGGCTCGGCTTCGAGGAGGACCATTTCCGGGGCGAGCGCTTCGTCGGCTGTGACTGCCACCTCAAGGGCAACAACGACCTCCTCACCCTCACCCAGCCTGCGGCGATCGAAGCGATCCACTACGCCTATGCCATGGCCGGGGCCGACATATTGGAGACGAACACCTTCTCCTCCACCTCGATCGCCCAGGCCGATTACGGCATGCAGGAGGCGGTCTACGACCTCAACCGCGACGGTGCGCGCCTTGCCCGCCGTGCCGCGATCAAGGCGCAGCAGCAGGACGGGCGCCGGCGCTTCGTCGCCGGAGCGCTCGGCCCGACCAACCGCACCGCCTCGATCTCGCCCGACGTCAACAATCCCGGCTATCGCGCCATCAGCTTCGACGATCTCCGCATCGCCTATGCCGAGCAGATCCGCGGCCTCATCGACGGCGGTGCCGACATCATCCTGATCGAAACCATTTTCGACACGCTCAACGCCAAGGCGGCGATCTTCGCCTGCGAGGAAGTGTTCGGCGAAAAGGATGTGCGCCTGCCCGTGATGATCTCGGGTACCATCACGGATCTCTCGGGCCGTACCCTCAGCGGGCAGACGCCGACGGCGTTCTGGCATTCGGTGCGGCATGCCCGCCCCTTCACGATCGGCCTCAACTGCGCGCTCGGTGCCAATGCGATGCGGGCGCATCTCGACGAGATCTCCACCGTCGCCGAAACTTTCGTCTGCGCCTATCCCAATGCCGGCCTGCCCAACGAGTTCGGCCAGTATGACGAGAGCCCGGAAGCGATGGCGGCGCAGATCGAGGGGTTTGCCCGCGACGGCCTGGTCAACATCGTCGGCGGCTGCTGCGGCTCGACGCCGGAGCATATCCGCGCCATTGCCGAGGCCGTGGGTCGCCACAAGCCGCGCGCCATTCCCGAAGCTGAGCCCAGGATGAAGCTGTCGGGCCTGGAACCCTTCACGCTCGACACCACCATCCCCTTCGTGAATGTCGGCGAGCGCACCAACGTCACCGGCTCCGCCAAGTTCCGCAAGCTCATCACCGCCGGCGACTACGCCACCGCCCTCGATATCGCCCGCGACCAGGTGGCCAATGGCGCCCAGGTCATCGACATCAACATGGACGAAGGCCTGATCGATTCCGAAAAGGCCATGGTCGAATTCCTCAACCTGATCGCGGCCGAACCGGACATCGCCCGCGTGCCGGTGATGATCGATTCCTCGAAATTCTCGATCATCGAGGCCGGCCTGAAATGCGTCCAGGGCAAGCCACTGGTCAATTCGATCTCCATGAAGGAAGGCGAGGAAGCCTTCCTTCATCACGCCCGCCTGGTGCGTGCCTATGGCGCGGCCGTGGTGGTGATGGCCTTCGACGAACAGGGACAGGCCGATACGCTGGAACGCAAGGTCCAGATCTGCACCAGGGCCTACAAGCTGCTGACGCAGGAAGCCGGTTTCCCGCCCGAGGACATCGTCTTCGATCCCAACATCTTCGCCGTCGCCACCGGCATCGAGGAGCATAACGGCTATGGTGTCGCCTTCATCGAGGCGACGCGGCAGATCAGGGAAACCCTGCCCCACGCCCATATTTCGGGCGGCGTCTCCAATCTCTCCTTCTCCTTCCGCGGCAACGAACCCGTGCGCGAAGCCATGCACGCCGTGTTCCTCTACCATGCCATCCAGGCCGGCATGGATATGGGCATCGTCAATGCCGGCCAGCTTGCCGTCTATGAATCCATCGATGCGGAGTTGCGCGAGGCCTGCGAGGACGTGGTGCTCAATCGCCTGGACGACGCGACGGAGCGCCTGCTGGCGCTAGCCGAACGCTTCCGTGGCGCAGGCCCGAAGGAGGCCAAGGTCCAGGATCTCGCCTGGCGGAGCTGGTCGGTGGAAAAGCGCCTCGAACATGCCCTCGTCAACGGCATCACCGACTATATCAACGAGGACACCGAGGAAGCCCGGCTGGCGGCAGAGCGCCCGCTGCACGTCATCGAAGGCCCGCTGATGGCCGGCATGAACGTGGTGGGCGACCTGTTCGGCTCGGGCAAGATGTTCCTGCCCCAGGTGGTCAAGTCGGCCCGCGTGATGAAGCAGGCCGTGGCAGTGCTGCTGCCCTATATGGAAGCGGAGAAGGCGGCCAATGGCGGGCAGGTCCGCCAGAGCGCCGGCAAGGTGCTGATGGCCACCGTGAAGGGCGACGTGCACGACATCGGCAAGAACATCGTCGGCGTCGTGCTCGCCTGCAACAATTACGAGATCATCGATCTCGGCGTGATGGTCCCTTCTGCCAAGATCCTCGAAGTCGCGCGCCAGGAGAAGGTCGACATCATCGGCCTCTCCGGCCTGATCACGCCCTCGCTCGATGAAATGGTGCATGTCGCCGCGGAGATGGAGCGCGAGGGCTTCGACATTCCCTTGCTGATCGGGGGAGCCACCACCAGCCGCGTCCACACCGCCGTGAAGGTGCATCCGCGCTATGACCGTGGCCAGGCCGTCTATGTGACGGATGCGAGCCGAGCCGTCGGTGTGGTCTCCAGCCTGCTCTCGCCGACGATCAAGCCAGGCTATGTCGAGACCGTCCAGGCCGAATATGCCAAGGTCGCGGCCGCCCATGCCCGCAGCGAGGCCGACAAACTGCGCCTGCCGCTCGCCAAGGCCAGGGCCAACGCCCACAAGGTGGACTGGACCGGCTTCGTCGCCCCCAGGCCGGGCTTCCTCGGCACGCGCGTGTTCGAGAATTACGACCTCGCCGAGCTGGCGCGCTATATCGACTGGACACCCTTCTTCCAGACCTGGGAGCTCAAGGGGCGCTATCCCGCCATCCTCTCCGACGAGAAGCAGGGTGCGGCCGCTCGCCAGCTCTTCGACGATGCCCAGGCCATGCTCGCCCGCATCATCGAAGAGAAGTGGTTCCACCCCAAGGCCGTGATCGGCTTCTGGCCGGCCAATGCCGTCGGCGACGATATACATCTGTATACGGACGAGGGCCGCGGCCGGAAACTCGCCAGCCTGCACACCTTGCGCCAGCAGCTCACCAAGCGCGACGGCCGGGCCAACGTCGCCCTCTCCGATTTCGTCGCGCCTGCAACCAGCGGCCAGGGCGACTATCTCGGCGGCTTCGTGGTTACCGCCGGCATGGAAGAGGAAGCGATCGCCCATCGCTTCGAACGTGCCAATGACGACTATGGCTCGATCCTGGTCAAGGCCCTGGCCGATCGCTTCGCCGAGGCCTTCGCCGAACGCATGCATGAGCGCGTGCGCAAGGAGTTCTGGGGCTATGCGGCCGACGAGAACCTGGCCCCCGACGAACTGATCGGCGAGCCGTATCGCGGTATCCGCCCTGCCCCCGGCTATCCCGCCCAGCCCGACCATACCGAGAAGGGCACGCTGTTCCGCCTGCTCGACGCCGAGGCTCGCATCGGCGTGCAGCTGACCGAAAGCTATGCGATGTGGCCGGGCGCCTCGGTGTCCGGGCTCTATTTCGCCCATCCCGATGCCTATTATTTCGGGGTATCGAAGATCGAGCAGGACCAGGTCGAGGACTATGCGGCCCGCAAGGGCATGAGCGTGGAAGAGGTCGAGCGCTGGCTTTCGCCGGTGCTCAACTATGTGCCCGGCGTCAAGGAGGCGGCGGAATAGACCTGGGAGCGCGGGCATCCTCGCCCGCCCTTGGAAGCGCTTCGCCCTCAGGACGGCAAGAGCGGGCGAGGACGCCCGCGCTCCCAGGAACACCATTGATTTCCAATCACCGCAGGATTAACTCTTCTCCCGTGGTGATTTGGCCGGCCGGCTTGCAGCCACGTTAAACAACTCGCTAAAGGGCCGCTGGATGCATTCCATCCGTGGGCCTGCGGCATTGTTCCGGCAGGCCCAACGTCGATCGAGTGCAACATGCCTATCAAGATTCCGGATACCTTGCCCGCCTTCTCCACCCTGGTCAGCGAAGGGGTGCGGGTGATGACGGAAACCGCCGCCATCCGGCAGGACATCCGCCCGCTGCAGATAGGCCTGCTCAATTTGATGCCCAACAAGATCCGCACCGAATTGCAGATGGCGCGCCTGGTCGGGGCCACGCCGCTGCAGGTCGAACTTTCGCTGGTGCGGGTCGGCGGCCATCGCGCCAAGAACACCTCGGAAGAGCATCTGCTCGCCTTCTACGAAACCTGGGAAGAAGTACGCGAGCGCAAGTTCGACGGCTTCATCATCACCGGCGCACCGGTGGAGACCCTCCCCTTCGAGGAGGTGACCTATTGGAAGGAGCTCGAGCAGATCCTCGACTGGACCACGACCAACGTGCATTCCACGCTGAACGTGTGCTGGGGGGCGATGGCGGCCATCTGGCATTTCCATCGCATTCCCAAATATGAGCTCACGGAGAAGGCCTTCGGCGTCTACCAGCACCACAACCGCAAGCCTTCCTCGATCTATCTCAACGGCTTTTCGGACGACTTCCACGTCCCCGTCTCGCGCTGGACGGAGGTGCGCGGCGAGGACGTGCGCAAGAACGCCGAGCTGGAGATCCTGATGGATTCGGACGAAACCGGCGTTTGTCTCATTCACGAGCAACAAGGCAACCGGCTCTATCTGTTCAACCATGTCGAATATGAATCGACCTCGCTGGCCGATGAATATTTTCGCGATGTCGACGCAGGCGTGCCGATCAAGCTGCCGAAGAACTACTTCCCCTATGACGACCCGTCCTTCCCGCCGCGCAATTTCTGGCGCAGCCACGCCCATCTCCTGTTCGGCAACTGGATCAACGAGATCTACCAGACGACGTCCTACGATCTGAGCGAGGTCGGCAAGGGACGCTGAGGCCTTCCGGGCACAGAGGGCACCCTGCCCATAGACGCCAACTTGAGGGTCGGGCGAGATGACCGAGCTGGAGATTATGCTCCACGTCCGAGCCCCCTCGCCCCGTTCTTACGGGGAGAGGATAGAGGTGAGGGGCTCCGCAATGCCCGGTTTTTCAAGGTTTGCGCTGCCCCTCATCTTTACCTTCTCCCCGTGAGAACGGGGCGAAGGAGCGTTTGGCGTCGCAGCTCTCGCCTTAGGTTCGCCCCTATGAGTATTTTGCCCGTTCCCTCCTCCTTCTCGCATCGCATTCAAAGAGCGCCCGAGACGCCCGCGCCCCCGGAATTCCCTCAATCCTTGGCGCGATCCATGCGCATCAGCAACTGCTCGGTCTTGGCGTCCTCGATGCGGTTGTGCAGCCGGCCGGCCTCCTGCTGGTCGCGCAGGGTCTTGGTCAGCGTCACGCAGGTCTGGATCAGCATCACCGTGCCCATGGCCAAGTAGGCCTTGATCCAGATGTCGACCGGGATGAACAGGATGCCGAGGCCGACCATGCCGGCAGCGCCCGCGAAGGCGGCATAGGTGAAGGTCATCCAGGCATTGGAGTGCTTGATCAGGTTCGGCTGTTCCATGGCATTGTCTCGATTTTCCAAGAATTGAAAGGCAGGAGTTGAAAGGATGCTGGCTCAGGCCGCCTGCGCCGCTCGCGCTTGCAGCCGCGCCAGCACGTCCTCGGCCGTCGTCCGCGTCGTGGGACCGAACCCTGCCGCTTCGAGCTTCTCGGCCGTTGCCGCCGAGCGCGCCTCGGCGTCGAGGGCCTCGAGTTCAACCTCCACATCGTCCTGATGGGCCTGCCGGTGCCTGAGGCGGGCCAGCGTCTTTTCGGCATCGGCGAGAGCCGTACCGGGCGCGGCGGCGGCGAAGCCGGACTTGAGCTTATTCACCGTCTCAGCGGCTGCAGTGATGCGCCTGCCTCGTTCGATTTCGAGAAAGCGGCGCTCGGCTGCCGCAAGCTTCGTGCGCAGCCGTCCCGCCTCTTCGGCGAATGTCGCCCGGGCGGCGGCAATCGTCGCGGCATCGTTCTCAAGATTGGCGATCTCACCAGCGGCCTCGCCCGCCAGGTCGTCACGGCCGCCGCGCAGGGCCTCGATCGCGCGATCGTCGAGATCGGCAATGCGCCGGCGCACCTCGCCGAGCCGCCGCGCCTCGGCCTTGTCCTGGGTGATGGCCACCGCCAAGGCGCGCCTTCCCTGTTCGAGGCCGGCCCGAGCATCCCGAATCTGCTGGTCCAGTATCCGCACGGCATTGCGGTCGACGAGATTGTCCTCCGCTTCTGCGGCCGCACCGCGGAACAAGGTCACGATGGTCTTGAACATCACGCTCTCCGTGTTATGAACAATGTTCACAACTCGGACGTTAACCTAACCGTGAACGGCGTTCAAGATAAATTTTGAACAATGTTCAGAGAGGAGTTGCCAGGCATGGCCAAGGCAAGTGCAAGGCGGGAAGAATTACGCGAGAAGCTGATCGAAGCGGCGGAGAAAACCATTGTCACGCAGGGCCATACGGCCTTGAAGGCGCGGGCCCTCGCCGAAGAGGTAGGCTGCGCCCTCGGCGCCATCTATACGGTCTTTCCCGATCTCGCCGCCCTCGTCCTGGCGGTGAATGCCCGCAGCTTCGCTCTGCTCAGCGCCATGCTCGGCCGAGAAGCAGAAGCTGCCGCCGCCGAAGGAGGCAGCCCTCGCGCCATCGCCAATCGCACCTTGATCGCGCTCGCCAACGGTTATCTCGACTTTGCCGCCGAGCATGGCGGGCGCTGGCATGCCCTGTTCGACTTCCGCTTGCCGGACGGCCAGGACCTGCCGGAAGACCATTTGCGCCAGCAGGATGCGCTGTTCCAGCATCTGGAAACCCCGCTCGCCGTGCTCCAGCCCGGCCTCGCTAGAGACGAACGGGCCCTGCTCGCCCGCTCCCTCTTCTCGGCCGCCCATGGCATGGTACTGCTCGGTCTGGAGGGCAAGCTGGTGCAGTTGCCCCTGCCCTATCTGCGCGAGCAGATCGCGCTGGTGGTCAGCGCCATGGGCCGGGGTCTCGAAGGCGGTTGAGACGCGATCGATAAGAATGGCTGCCATCCACTCAACAAAATCGTTCGTATACGCGCTGCCGGCAATCCCTAACGAGACTGCACCGCCCTGCCGCCGAGAGCCGAAGTAACGGCCCAGGAAAAGCCCGGCGGAATGGTGGTACGGTGGTTCCTGCCGGGCACCACCAGCGAGCGAATGGTAAGGCCTGGAAAACCGCGCGATTTGAGCTGTTTTTCGAACGTCCTGACGTCGCCGACCATGTCCTGGGTGTCGCCGCGCCGGCCCGGATCGTAGCGGCGAATTTCGTCACCACCGACATAGATCAGGACGTTGGCCTTCAGATCGCGGTTCGCCTTGGCATATTTGGCTGCCATCGCCAGGATGGCATGATCGGCAAACCAGAAGGAAGGGCTGCCGAGAATGTAGGACTGGAAGAGGCCGGGCTCGGTCAGCAGGACGCGGGCGCCGAGGAGCCCGCCATAGGAATGTCCCCAATAGAGGCGGCGCTGCACGTCGGCGCGATAGGTCTTCTCGATGAAGGCAATGACGGTCTGCTTGAGATAAAGTTGATAGGCCTCGGCCCCGCCATAGCCGGGTTTGTCGGCCATCGGCGTGTAGTCGCGCGCCCGACTGGCGGCAAAGCCTTCGCCCTTGGCGTAGGAAAGACCGACCAGAATCGGCTCCTCGCTCAGCTTGCCTTCGCGATGGAGCGCTCTCACCAGTCTAAGCGCTTCCTGTCGCCGCGGCTCCTTCGTCAGGCAAGTGGAGCCGTCGGAAAGATGCCCGCCATCGGCATAATAGAGCACCGGATAGCGCCTGGCGGGCTTGGCCTCATAATCCTCGGGCAGGGTGACTTCGATGTCGTAGGATCGCCCTGTCGCCGGATCGGGCAAGGAGCGGATCCGGGTGCCCCCCAGGTCGCAGTTCACCGGAGCCTTGTCCCTGGCCTCCACCGGCACCGTCATCGCGCCGAGCAGCGCCACGCCGGCGACGGTCCAAATTTTCATCTGAAAAAACAATGAAATAACACCGAAAACGACAGCTGGACCAATGCTTCACGCTGGCACGGCGAGCCCGACAGTGCAAGCCAGGAAGCGGGGCACTGCCGACACCGCATGCACCGCCAGCCATGGAGCCGTCACTGCGACCGCGGCTCTACGGCTTCATGTTGGACTTTACGGCCTCGACCAATTGCTTCATCGAGAAGGGCTTGGGCAGGAAGGCGAACTCCTCGCCCTCCGGCATGTTCTTGGCGAAGGCTTCCTCGGCATAGCCGGAGACGAAGATGATCCGCGTCTTCGACTGGCGCTTGCGCATCTCCTTGAGCAGGGTCGGCCCGTCCATTTCCGGCATCACCACGTCGGAGACGACGAGATCGATCTCGCTCTCGCCCTCGTCGATGATCTGCAGGGCCTCGATGCCGGAGCCGGCCTCGATCACCTCGAAGCCGCGCGCCGCCAAGGTGCGGGCGGAGAGCGCGCGCAGAGCTTCCTCGTCCTCGACCAGCAGGATGCGGCCGCGCCCGGTGAGATCGGTCATCTCCTTGGCCTTGGCCGGCGCCGAACCCGCCTGGTCCGGAGCACTCTCGGCCTCGACGATTGCGGCCTTCGCCGGCTCGACCAGCCGCGGCAAGAAGATCTGGAAGATCGTGCCCTTGCCCTCCACCGAATGGACGAGAATGGAGCCGCCTGTCTGCTTGACGATGCCGTATACAGTCGAAAGCCCGAGGCCGGTGCCCTTGCCGACATCCTTGGTGGTGAAGAAGGGCTCGAAGATCTTGTCGAGCACAGCGGGTGGAATGCCGCTGCCATTGTCCTCGACCTCGACGGTGACATAGTCGGCCGGCGGCAGCTCGCTGCGGTCGAGGGCGCTCGCTTCCGAGATCGGCACGTTGCGCGTGCGGATGATCACCTTGCCGCCATCGGCCATGGCATCGCGCGCATTGACGGTGAGGTTCATCACCACCTGTTCGAACTGGTTGACGTCCACCTTCACCGGCCAGAGGTCACGGCCATGCACGACCTCCAGCGCGACCTTCTCCCCGAGCAGGCGGCGCAGCAGCATCGACAGGTCGGACATCGCGTCGTTGAGGTTCAGCACCTGCGGGCGCAGGGTCTGCCGGCGCGAGAAGGCAAGCAACTGGCGCACCAGATTGGCGGCGCGGTTGGCGTTGCTCTTGATCGCCATGATGTCCTGGAAGGCGGGATCACCGGGCTTGTGGCTGCCGAGCAGGGAATCGGCGGCCAGCATGATCACGCCGAGCACGTTGTTGAAATCGTGCGCCACGCCGCCGGCAAGCTGGCCGACAGCGTTCATCTTCTGGCTCTGGGTGAACTGCTCCTGCAGCGTGCGCTGTTCGGTGGTGTCGATCATGTAGACGATCGCCGCTTCCTTCTCGTTCTCGCCGCGGTCGACGGGCGCGAACCAGAAGCGGGCGGAGCGGCTGCCCTGGCCGACCAGGGAAGCCTCGGCCGGTTCGATGTCGCCCCGGCCGGCCATGGCGAGGCGGGTCAGTTTGCTCAGCCCCTCGCGGTCTCGCTCGATGACGGCCTCAAGCAGGGAATGGCCCGGCGCATCGCCGTTGAGAGACTCCTTGAACAGCCGCATGAACGCTGCATTGGTGCGCACGATCCGGGCATTTTCGTCAATGGTGGCAATGGCCAAAGGCGAATTGTTGAAGAAGCGGGCAAACCGCACTTCCGCCGCCCGCAGACCTTCGGAGACGTCGCCGCCCGGGCCGCGATAGATCACCAGAGTGCGCGACGGGCCGGGCTGGCCGTCGGCGGCGAAGGCGATCTTGTGGAACAGGCGCACGGGCATGATGGTGCCGTTGCGGCGCCGCAAGTCGATGTCGAAGATCTCGGTGCGCACGCTGCCCGGTTCGCTGGCCTGCGTCACCACCAAGGCGCCGGCATTGCCGGGGGCGATGTCGGCCAGCGTCAAACCACCCGTGCCGAACTGGGCAAGGTCATAGTCGAGCCAGCCGGCGAGCGTGGCGTTGAGATAGACGATCTCGCCCGAGGGATCGGCGGAGAAGAAACCGGCCGGCGCGTGGTCGAGATAGTCGATGGCGTGCTGCAGTTCCTGGAAGACGTTTTCCTGGCGCTCGCGCTCGCGCGTGATGTCGGCAACCGTCCAGACCGTCTCGCCCGCGCCGGACGGACGCGCGATCGGACGCACGCGCACACGGTACCAGGAGGCCGTTCCGGAAGGTGGAGCCGAGGCGATGCGAAATTCCTCGGCGAGGCGCTGCCCGGCCCGAGCGGCTTGCGCCAAGCGATAGGTCGCCTCGGAAACGTCGGGGTCCCCGGTGAAAGCCCGCTCCACCGTGCGGATATCCTGTTCGCCCATCGCGCCTGTCAGGGCCAGATAGGCCTCGTTGGCATAGATGATGCGGCCGTCCTTGTTGGTGACGAGGATGCCTTCCGGCGAATCGTCGGCAATCAGTTTGGTGAGATCGTTGCGCGCGATCGAAGACTGGCCGAAATGCGCGATTCCCATGGCCCAGGCGAACATGGCGATCATGCCGACGATGGCAAAGACGGCCAGGATGCCGAAACTGGCGACCTTACCCCAATCATAGGGCAGCAGCGACACCCCTACGGCGATGAGGATGATCACCGCGGCAAGCGCCAGCACCCAGAAGATGCCGCTGGGCCGTTCGCTGCGATCGACCGCGGCGCCGCGTGCCGCCGCCTCCTCGCCTTCAGCCATGTTCAACCCCACCGCGCATCGTCAAAGGGCGATTCGCCCCGGCGAACCGCATAATGGTCAGTTTGGCTTAGCAGTTCACATTTCAAAATGTGTTAACCTCGTTGACCAAAAATATCCTGGCCCTTTGCGGCGATTTAGCACCATCCAAAGGTGTGCCGGGCCATGGTGCATCCCAGACGAAACAGCCGAGAGGGAAGAAAAATCCGCCTCTTTTGCGGCATTTCTCTGGTTTTTTAGCCAAATCCAAGGGACAAGCCTCAGTTTAGCGACTTTGCTGTTGATTCTTGCACGTTAACCGTCTTCTAAGAAACCAGCCCGGAAAGAGTACTGGTCGCATCAGGCTGCCATCCCCTATCGGCACCGGACCAGATCTAAGGAATTATATCGATGGATTCGTTGAACTCTTGGCTGCCCGCGCAGTTGTTCACCTTGGCTGGCCTGCTGTTGGTGGTGGGCGTCGTCTTGATGTTCATCTGGCGCGCCATCAACCGTCCTCAGGTCGGCGGCGCCAAAGGCGGACGGCAGTCGCGGCTCGGCGTGGTTGATTCCTATGGCGTCGGCACCCGCCAGCTCGTGCTGGTGCGGCGCGACAATGTCGAACACCTGATCATGATCGGCGGCCCGAACGACGTCGTCGTCGAATCCAGCATCCTACGCGCCCGCCCGGCCGGCCAGGCTGCACGCCCGGCTTCGCCCGGTGCAACACCGCCTCCCGTCCAGGAGCGTACGGCCGCCGTCGCCGTCCCGCCGCGGCAGGTCGAGGAAGATTTCGTCCGTCCGGCTCCCGTCGAGCCCCCGCCTGTCGCCAAGATCGATACGCCAGTTCCAACACCGGCCACAACACCGGTGAGCAGGACCTCTCCTGCCGCCGCGACCACGGCCCCGATGCCTTCGACGACCTCCGCTACGCGTCCGAGCGTGGTGCCCCCGCGTGAACCGGGCTTCTTCCAGCGTGCCACGTCGCGTTTGCCGAATTTCGGCCGGCCGGCGGCCACGGCGACGCCAGTTCCCGTCGCACCGGCGGTGCCTGCGGCTGAGGAGCCCCGCGCCACCATCGATACCGCGCATTTCGAAGAGCTTCTGGCCGGCGATCAGCCTGCAACCACGCCGGCGCCAAAACCGACCGTCTCTGCTGCCCCTGCTGCACAGACGACGGCCGCTCCCAAACCCAAGGCTGATCTCGATTTCGAAGTTGCGGAAGGGCTCGATCTCGAGCCCGCGCCCGAAACGCGCGAACCGCCGGCACCAACCACCACCACGCGCCTGACGCTGCCTGAGATTCGCCTGCCGGATCTGCGCTTGCCGGAATGGCGCCGCCCCGAGTCGACACCCGCTCCGACGCCGGCCCCGCGCCAGGCGCCGGACCTTCGGGTCGAGCCTCGCTTTTCCGCCGATCCGCGCCCGGCCGGCGAGACTTCACCGACTCCCGGCGGTCGCATCGAGCCCTCGCTGGGCACGCCGGCGCCACGTCCCCAGGCCGAACCGACGCGTACGGAACCCTTCCGGGTTGGTGAAAGGCTGACGACGCCGACACGCCCGGCCACCACGCCGCCGGCGCCTGTGGGGAGCACGACAGCCGCGCCGGCCGCCACGGCAGCGCCGACGCCGGCACCGACAGCAGCCCCCGCTCCGACGCCCCCCCCGGCGCCGACGACCACGCCGGCCCCCGTCGAGGTCGAAGACCCCTTCGCCAGCCTCGAGGAGGAAATGGCGAGCCTGCTGGGACGAAGCAGGGACGACAGCAAGAAGTCCTGAATGGGCAAACGATCAACGGGCGGATCTTCCGCCCGTTTTCTTTTGGTGTCGAGGTGCAACCCGACACGCCGGCAGATCCGGGAAACACGATAGGAGCTGGGATATCTGCGTTTCCGGCCAGGACCAACACGATATCCAGGCCGGCTGGGCTCGACGCCGCTGTTGATCCGAGATGTGGCTTGCGCATTTCTTGGCAACGGCTGAATAAGGCCATCTCGCGCCCTGCCGCTCCGCCTCTCAGAGAATTCCGGTTTCCCTGCCATGCGTTCCTTCCTTGCAGATCTCAGCGGCCAGTCGGTCGGCATGGGCGTCCTCACCGCTGTGGTCGGCTATACCAGTTCGGTGGCGGTCGTCATCAACGGCATGAGCGCCGTGGGCGCCTCGCCGGGGCAGATCGCTTCGGGCCTTGCCGCTTTGTGCGTGACCATGGGCCTGTGCGGCGCCGGTCTCAGCCTCGCGACCCGCATGCCGGTCTCAACGGCCTGGTCGACGCCCGGCATGGCCCTCCTGGCGGGCCTTGCAGCGCCGGCCGGGGGCTATCCCGCCGCCGTGGGCGCCTTTCTGTTCACCGGCGTGCTGATCATGGTGGCTGGCTTGTGGTCCCCCCTCGGCAAGCTGATTACCCGTATTCCCCGTCCCATCGCGGGAGCGATGCTGGCCGGCATCCTGTTCAAGCTTTGCCTTGCCCCGGTCATCGCGATCGGCCAAGTTCCGAAATTCGCCATCCCCGTGGTGCTGACCTGGCTGGTGGTCGGGCGCTTCTACCGCCTGTGGGCCGCGCCCGCAGCGCTCGCTGTCGCCTTGGGCGCTATGGCCTTCGACGGCCAGGCAAGTTCACTGCCGCTGGCTCTCCCGTCGCTTGAGTTCGTGACTCCAAGCTTCGATTGGCAAACACTGATTTCGATCGGGCTGCCGCTCTTCATCGTCACCATGGCCTCGCAGAACATTCCAGGCCTGACCGTGCTGGCCGCCTATGGCTATCAGGTATCGACACGGCCCGCCTTCCTCGTGACCGGAGGCATGTCGGCCCTCTCCTCGCTGCTGGGCGCTCCCACCATCAACCTCGCCGCCATCACCGCCGCCCTCTGTGCCGGTCCGGACGCCCATATCCGACCCGAGCGGCGCTACATTGCGGCGGTAGTCGCCGGATTGTTCTATGCAGCGATCTTCTCGTTGCTGTCGGCGATCGCCGCCGGCCTGGTCACAGCCTCCTCCCCGATCCTGATCGAAGCGGCGGCGGGACTGGCGCTGGTGAGCGCTTTCGGAGCCTCCCTGCTCGGTGCCGTCCAGGAAGAAAGCCAGCGTCTGCCGGCGCTTGCAACCTTCCTGGTCACGGCCTCAGGCTTCAGTCTCTACGGCATCGGTGCCGCCTTCTGGGGCCTTTGTGCGGGGCTTGTCGTGCATATGCTCTATTCCGGCGCAAACAGAGGCACGACAAAGGCAAAAAAAAGCGCTACATAGATATGCGATGTTCCACGTATCTCCACAGGGCTGAGAGGTGCGGGACGCTTGGGCCCATCCTGGATGCAAGCCCCTGCGTGATGAGTTCCGGCCGGCTGACAGGGAAGCCGCCCGACGCTCCAATCGCCGAACATTGAAGCGGTCTGTCCGCATCACACGAGCTGGCCGGTATGTTTCTGCCGGACCAGGATTGTGCTTGAGCTGCCATGATCATTGTTGAGATACCCTGGTTCGATCCCCTAGAAGCCGCGGCCGCCATGGCCAGCCAGCCGCGACTGGCCCTGCTCGACAGTGCCATGCCTCATGAAACGCTGGGGCGGTGGTCCTATCTGGCCGCCTCCCCTTTCGGCCGGTTCCAGGTCGTCGACGGTGTTGCGCGCTGGAACGATGCCGCCATCGACGGCAGCCCCATGGAGGCCTTGCGTCATCTGCTGCGGCAATACGCCCGGCCACCCCTGCCGGGAGCGCCCCCCTTCAGCGGCGGCGCCATCGGCAGTTTCACTTATGAAGCGGGCCATCTGTTCGAGCGTTTCGGACCATCGGTTCCACCAGCCGCGCCAGGCGTTCCCCAGATCGATCTGCCGTTCTACGACCACCTCCTTGCCTTCGATACCATCGAGAAGCGAGCCTTCGCCATCGCGCCGAACCAGGCGGGCATCGAGCGGCTCGTCGAGGGGCTCGAGGCCCAGCCCCACCGGGCATCGGCGCCACGTGCATTGACCTGGCGCGACAGCCGCAGCCGGAGCGAATACGAAGCCGAGGTCGCACGCGTGGTCGGCTATATCCGCGACGGCGACATCTTCCAGGCCAATCTCTCCCATCGCTTCAGCGCCACGCCCCAGGACGGCGCCGATCCGCTGGCAACCTATCTCGCCCTGCGGCGGTCCAATCCGGCACCTTTCGCCGCCCTGCTGGTCGACGGCACCGGCTTCATCGCCTCTACCTCGCCCGAGCGTTTTCTGCGCCTGGACGCCGGCAGGGTCGAGGCCCGGCCGATCAAGGGCACCAAGCGCCGCTGCACCCACCCTGCCATGGATATCGCCATCGCCCAGTCGCTCGCCCGCAGCGAAAAGGACCGGGCCGAGAACATCATGATCGTCGACCTCCTGCGCAACGACCTGTCGCGCGTCTGCGATGCGGGCAGCGTCGAGGTTCCCCTGTTGTGCGGCATCGAAACCTATGCCTCGGTGCACCATCTGACCTCGGCGGTGACGGGTCGCCTCAAGCAGGGGCTCGATGTCACCGACCTGATCGCCGCCACCTTCCCCGGTGGCTCGATCACCGGGGCACCGAAGATCCGCGCCATGGAAATCATCGGAGAACTCGAACGTGAGCCGCGCGGCGCCTATTGCGGCGCCATCGGCTGGATCGGCTTCGATGGCGCAGCCGACCTGAACATCGCCATCCGTACGCTCAGCTATGACGGCAAGGACCTCTCGGTCCGGGCCGGGGGCGGCATCACGCTGCTCTCCGATCCCTTTGCCGAATATGACGAGACCCTAGCCAAGGCCGAGCGGCTCATTGCGGCCTTCGAGGATCCCGCCCGCGCGGAGGAAGCGGCATGATCCTGATCGTCGACAATTACGATTCCTTCGTCTTCAACGTCTCCCGTTATTTCGAGGAGGCCGGTGCGAGGACCCATGTCGTCCGCAATGACGCCGTGAGCGCCGATGACGTCATCCGCCTCGGCGTCAAGGCCCTGGTGTTTTCGCCTGGTCCGAAGGCGCCGCGCGATGCCGGCGCTTCGCTCGACCTGATCAGGCTCTTTTCCGGCAAACTGCCCATCCTCGGCATCTGCCTCGGCCACCAGTGCATCGGCGAAGTCTTCGGTGGGCGCACAGCCCATGCTCGTACGCCCATGCATGGCCGCGCCTCGCGCATCGAACATCGGGGCGGCGGCCTGTTCGCCGGGCTGCCGCAGCCCTTCGAAGCGGCACGCTACCATTCGCTGATCGTCGAGATCGACGAGGATGGCCCGCTGGAGGTCACGGCGCGCAGCGACGAGGGCGAGATCATGGCACTTACCCATCGCCAGCATCCCACTTTCGGCGTGCAGTTCCATCCGGAGTCGATCCTGACGCCACAGGGACACCAGATCATCCGCGCGTTCCTGGATCGCGTGCAGTGAGCTTCTTTCTTCATCGTCTCCTGGCGGACGGCAATGCCGGCGCCCCGCTGGTCAATGCCCTCGATCGCGGCTTCCAGCTCGGGGATGGCGTATTCGACACCATGAGCTGCTTCAAGGGACGCCCTCTTGCAGAAGAGCGCCACCGCGCCCGACTCATCCGGCATGCTGCGGCCATCGGCATCGATGTCGACCCCAACCGGCTGAAAGAAGCGCTTGACGGCCTGCTGACAGAGTTGGGCGAACGCCATGCCATCGTGCGCACGACGGTGACGCGCGGACAGGCTGCCAGGGGCCTATGGCCGCCGCCGAGCGATCAAGCGCCAAGCAATTCCCCTACCATACTGGTGACGGCCCAACCCTGGAGCCCCGGCCTTGTCGGCCAGCCTGCGCGTCTCGTCGAAGCCGGCCTGCCGCGCAACCAGCTCTCGCCGCTCGCTCGCCTGAAATCCCTCAACTACCTGGAAAATATCCTGGCCGCGCGCCGGGCCGCCGAGGCCGGCGCCGACGATGCCCTGATCCGCAATCTCGACGGCAATGCCGTTTCATCCACAATCGCCAATCTCTTTGCCATCATCGATGGCCGGTTCGTCACTCCTCCCTGCGCCGATGGCTGCCTTGACGGCATCATGCGCGAACTGGTGCTGGAGGAAGCGAAGACCCTTGGCCTGGAGGTCAGCGAGGCCAGCCTCACACCGGCCTTGCTCGAGCGCAGCGAAGCTCTGTTCCTCACCAATTCCGTTCGTTTGATCCGTCCGGTCACGGCGCTGGGCAATCGGAGCCTGGTCCCGCCTCCCGAGGCAGCCTTGTCCATCAACCGTCTCTTCAATGCCCTCCTGGCGCGCATCGACCACGACACCGGCGCGCGCCTGGACATAGCCCTTCCCATCCAGTGAGCAGTGTTTCCATGATCTACGTCGCCCTCGGTGCCAATCTTCCATCCTCCGAAGGAGCTCCCCGGGAAACCCTGCGCCGGGCGGTATCCGCCCTGGCGGCCCGTGGATTGACGATTTCCGCGCGTTCGCGCCTGTTCCTGACCGAGCCAGTGCCGCGCTCGGACCAGCCCTGGTATGCCAACCAGGTCATCGCCATCGAGAGCACCCTCACGCCCCACCAGATTCTTTCCGTCCTGCTCGACGTCGAATTGCAGTTCGGGCGCGAACGCAGCGAACGCAATGCCGCCCGCACGCTGGATCTCGACCTGATCGGCTATGGCAGCGACATCATCGACACGCCGGACCTCGTGGTGCCGCATCCGCGCATGCATGAGCGGGCCTTCGTCCTCGCACCGCTTGCCGACATCGCCCCGAGCTGGCGTCATCCCGTCAATGGGGAAACCGTCAGCCTGATGCTGGCGCGCAGTGATCGAGCCCATGTGCGAGCGCTCAGGACGGTGCCGCTGCTGATGGGCATCGTCAACGTCACGCCCGATTCCTTCTCCGACGGCGGACGCTATGACAATGCCGCGACGGCCATCGCCCATGCCCGCCAGTTGATGGAGGAAGGCGCCGACATTCTCGACATCGGTGGCGAGTCGACGCGTCCGGGGGCCTCCCCCGTCGACATCGAAACCGAATGGCAGCGCGTCGGCCCCGTGATCGAGGCCCTCGCCGAGGAGGCCAAACGACGCTACCGCCTGATCTCCATCGATACTCGCCACGCCGAGATCATGGCCCGCGCACTCGCCGCGGGCGCCACCATGATCAACGACGTCACGGCCCTGGACGATCCAGCCAGCCGCCGGGCCGTCGCCGATCATGATGCCCCCGTGGTGCTCATGCATATGCAGGGCGATCCGCAGAGCATGCAGATCAATCCTGTTTATGCAGACGTGGTGAAGGATGTCTGCGCCGAGCTGAGCTTCAAATGCGAGCGCGCCATCAAGGATGGCATCGCCGCCTCACGCCTGTGGCTCGACCCCGGCATCGGCTTCGGCAAGACGATGGAACACAATTTGGCCCTGCTCGACGCCACCCCGCAATTGCGTGCCCTCGGCTTTCCCGTGCTGATCGGGGCTTCCCGCAAGATCTTCATCCGCGGCGTCGACCGCCATGGGCCGGCCTCGGAGCGCGTAGCCGGATCGGTTTCCGCCGCTCTCTCCGCCGCGCAGCGCGGCGCCGATGCGGTGCGCGTCCACGATGTCGCGCAGACGCGGCAAGCCCTGGCCGTCTGGAGCGCGGTCGAAGGGCAGGCGATGAGCTGATTTAAAGTGTTTTCCAGAAAAGTTGATAGACTTTTTGATTAAGAAAACGCGTCGAAACAAGGGGTTAGAGCAAAATAACGATCGGAGAAAAGTCGTTTTGCTCTAAGTTTCAGACGACCCGGCGCAATCGTGGCTGGCGGTCGAAGAAGCGAAACAGGAGCAGGCCAGCCAGGAAGCCGCCTATGTTACCCGGCCAGCCGGGCATCACCTGCGACGTGGTGAGGATCAGCGGGCTGACGGCATTCCAGGCCGTGATGAAGGCGAAGACGGCGAGCCAGATGCGTACGTTCTGGTCCGCCAGAGCGTCCCTTAAGGTCCAGGCCGGCTTGCGAAAGGCTGCACCGCCGGCGACCCGAAACGCCGCCATCGCCGATCCGCCCTTGAAGAGAAAATGGATCGAAGCCGCGAACAGGCCCGACAGGCCGCCACCTGCGCCCACCATGGCGGCAGCACTGCCCCAATAGAACAGCAGGCAGGCGAACGAGCCTGCAACGGTACACAGGGCGGTGAAGGCCAGAAAGCGCCAGGTACCGAAACGCCAGGCTACCGCAGCACCCAGGATCAGCAAGGCCGCACCATTGATCATCAGCGTGCCTGGATCGGACTGAAGAAAGAAACAGGTCAGGAAGCCGGCAATATCGGCAAGATGTCCGCCGGGCCATGCAATGCTCTCCCCGATCGAGGGATCGTAGCGCAGGGGCGTGAAGGCGAAGACCCCGACCAGCCAGGCGCTCCAACTTCCGGGTATCACCGCCCGGGCAATGTGAACGAGGACAATGAGGCCCGTGAGCAGCAGCACGACCGCCGGCACGTTGAAGGCCGCCGGCGGATCGATATTGCCGCGCGATTTCAATGACAAAGACATATCTCCTGAAGCAGGAAGCAAACTGTGGTCATCCGCCCGATCATTCTTAACATCGATTCGGCTTCATTAACCTTTTGTTAACATTAATAATTCGTTTCCAGGCGGTAACCATCCTCCCCCCTGCCGTCCGCTCCCATGCCGGTGCTATCGTCACCTCCTCGCCCACCTATGACGGGCAGGAGGCGGCGTTCGAACGAAGGTCGCTCGCATCGCTGAAGCACGGGCACGGGCCGACCTCAATCGGAACATGCCACCGGCGCCTTGTGATCCGGCAGATACGCCGTGAACCACGGGACGCTCTAGCCAATCCGTCGGGTTGGCTTGGAAACAGAGAGTTAGAGCAAAAGGCGTTCAGCCGAACGCTGCTCTGGGGGCGGCTGACCAATGAAGAATACAGCGACACGCGATCTCTACGGCTACTGGGACCAGTTGCGTGGTCAACGGCCAGCTCCCGAACGTGTCGACATCGATCCGGGCGCCATCCGCCGCGTGCTGGGCGATACCTTCATCGTGGAGATCGACAAGAACCGCAGCTTTCCGTTCCGCCTGGCCGGAACCCGGATGTGCGCCCTGCTCGGCCAGGAACTGCGCGGTGCCTCCCTGCTCGATCGCTGGACCGATCGAACTGGCCTAGCGGAACTGGTAATGGCAGTATCGTCGGACCTGACGGCACGGGTGATTACGCTGAGCGGCAGCACGCTGCAAGGCCATCATCTCGATCTGGAATTGCTGCTCCTGCCACTCCACCATCGCGGCAAGGCCAATTCGCGTATCCTCGGCAGCCTGACGCCAGGCGAGGCCCCCTATTGGATCGGCCTGCATCCCATTTCGCGTTTCGATATCGTCTCGGTGGAAGAGATCCCGGCAACCGCGCGCGTTCAGCGACGTACGGCCCTGCCTACAGGTACCCGGCGTTATGGCCATCTCACCCTGGTCGAAGGCGGCAAGGCCAGCGCCTGACCGGGCGTACGTTTTCCTATTCAGAGGCATTTTCTCAATCGAAAAGCCTATCGGCTTTTCTGGAAAATGCCTTAATGCAGCCGATAAGCCTGATCGCGCAGCGAGCCCGCCCGGCTGCAACGAAGCAAGTCGCCACCCACGCCATCATCGGACAAGCGATCACGAATGGTGGTGAAACGATCCAGTTCGTGGTGATAATCATCGGCGAGAACCTGCCAGTCCTCGACCTCTTCGAGCCTCGAGGCGGCGAAGCGGTCGGCAGCAGCCGCCATATCGGCATAGGCCAGCGCCACCGGCGAGGTCCGGAACAACGTGGTTTCGTTCAGGGAAACTTCGCCGGTATCGAGATCGCGAGCCTGGACGAGAAAGCCGTCAGACTGCGCGATGACTTCGTAGCACCAGCCCTGCCCTTCTGTACTTGCGATCAACATGGCGTCCTCCATCCACTCAACTTACGGCCATGATGCCAGAGCGGTGAAACTTCGAAGTGCCATCCTGCACACGTCATGGTTAACGCTTGATAACCAACAATGTTCAGGTACCCGGCGATTGCGTGCCATAATGACGCATGGAGTGTGACTATAGCGTGAACGCGCCTTGCAGCATTCTCGCAGCCGTCCTGGACGGCCCGAGAGCTACACGAGGCCGATGGTGCGCAACTCGCGCTGGAGCTCGATGGGCAGGTCGGCATCAGCCGAGCCGGCCATGGCGAGATCGGGCGGCGCATCGGCCGCGCTGAGATAGCGCCAGCCCTGGAACGGACCGCGCGGGCGGGGATCGACGGCGACGACCGCCGGATCGAGCACGATGTCGCAACGCGAGATGCCGTCCTCGTCACGGCGCGCGCGCAAATCCGTGATGCGCTGGCGGCACGAGACAATGCCCTTGATCACCCAATAGAGCGAGCCGCCGTCGAGAATCGCCTCGCGGTTCTTCGGCATCATGCGCGTGGTGTGGATCTGTTCACCCGCCAGGCGCAGGCGCAGGGCGATCCATTCCTCGAGGTCGGCGATCGATTCGGCGCCGACACATAGCTTGATCAGGTTGAGGCTCATCACACTGAATCAATATCGACGATCGTTTCGGTTTCCTCGAGGGCTGCCGCTTCCCACTCCCGCCACATCGGCGTCGCCATCACCGCGTCCATGTAGCGGCGTACAGCGGCTGGCACCTTGATGTCGTAGGCGTGCAAGCGGTTCACCACCGGTGCCCACATCGCATCGGCATTGTTGAAATGCGCACCGAACAGGAAATCGCCACCACCGCCGAAACGCGTGCGGCAATCGATGATGAGATCGACCACCCTTTCCACACTCGCCAGGGTCTCGTCGTCGAGAGCGATGGCCTTGGGCCGGCGCTTGATGTTCATCGGACAATTGCGGCGCAGAGGCAGGAAACCGGCATGGATCTCGGCGCTGATGGCACGGGCGTGAGCCCGGCTCTCGCGATCCTCAGGCCAGAGCTGTGGGGCGATCTCGGCCAGATATTCGAGGATGGCGATGGATTCGTGCACCATAATGTCGCCATGGATCAGGATCGGCACCTTGCCGGCCGCCGAGGTCGCCTTGATCATCGCCGAGGTTTCGGGATGGCGCAGCCAGATGATCTGCTCCTCGAAGTGCATGCCGGCCGACTTTGCCGCCAGCCACGGACGCATGGACCAGGAGGAATAATTCTTGTTGCCGATGATCAGTTTCAAGGGGTGCACTCCAACACGGGCCGCACCATGCCGCCTCCTGCGCGGGCGCGCAAACGGAGATTTGCCTCCGTCAACATGCCGTAGGGGCCTGCAGTTTGACGACCCGGGTGCCAAACATCCGGTTGCAAGCCGGCGGCAGCGCCTTCATTGTCCCATCCACGAACTGCAATGTATCTGAGAGTCGTGCCCATGAAGAAGATGGTCTTGCTTGCCGGCCTGCTCACCCTTCCCCTGGCCAGTTGCGCCGTACCGGGAGGCGGTGGTTCCGATCGGCCCTATTACAGCGATCCCGGCTACTATGGCGGCAACTATTACGGCGATCACCGTCGCGACCGCCGCGATCGCTATCCTGGCAGAGCGCGCCCCGGCCGGCCCAATCCAGGAGAGCCAGGTGCGGGTACAGGCCCCGGGCCCGGCCCGGCTCCGGGCGGCGATTTCAGCTGGCGGAATGCCCCTCCCGGTTCAAGGCCACCGGTCACCTCCAACGTCGGTGGCACGCCCGGCTTGTCTCGTCCTGGCTGGTCAGCTCCGGCCCCTCGAATCGGGAGCCCCTCGCCAACGCCCAGCGCGCCTCGGGTCGAAAGCCCATCGCCGCCCCCCAGCGCGCCAGCAGGCGCCGGCCCGGTCCATGATTGCCCGCCGGGTACAACCGGCTGCTGAACAAGGTCGCCCTAAGCAAGAAACGACCTCCAAGTGAAACGGGGTCTGCGTTTCAAATGCAGAGAGCGGTTTTCGTTTCAAGGAATGGAAACCGCTCTACATTTTCATGGCGGGCACTAGGCGCTCTCCCCATCCAGATCGCGAGTTCAATGGTAGACAAGGACCTCCTGGAACAGACGGCACTGCGTCTGATCGCAGCCCTGCCGGCCGGCAAGACGATGGCGCCCGCCGACATCGCGCAAGAAATCGCGGGCAAGGCCGCCGATCAGTGGGGACCGTTGATGCAGCCGCTTCGCCGCATCGTCGTGCGCTTGGCCAAGGAAGGCCGGCTGGTGATCTATCGCAAGGGTGCGCCAGCCGATCCCGACGATTTCAAGGGCGTCTACCGGCTCGGACCGGTGCGGATCGACTGAGGCGAGGCGTCACCGGCGCTTTCAACGGTATTGAAGCTCAATTGGCGGCAATACTGCCGGTGGCGACGTTCTGGGCCAGGAAGTCCTGCCATTGCTGCTCGGAACCGGCAAAGGCGTTGCGGTCGACCTGCCCCTGGACGCCGGGCACCGAACCGGTGGCGGTATATTGCCAGAAGGCCCAGGAACGCTTGCCGTAGCGCCCGGAAGGATGGCCCTTCACCGAGCGCACCCAGAAGGGATAGCTCTCCAGTTCGCCGGTCAGGATTTCGCGGTGGAAGTCCACCGTGGTGTAGATGATCGGCTTCTTGCCATAGAAGCGCTCCATCTCGCGCAGGAACACCGCCATGTCGGCATGGATCTTCTGGGCAGGCGGACGCAGCTTGCAGGTCGGCGAGAGGTGGTTCCACTCCATGTCGAGAACCGGCGGCAGGGCATCGCTTGCCGGCGGCACATGGGTCTTGAACCAGGCGACCTGGTCCTCCACCGGCCGGCAGAAATAATAGAAATGATAGGCACCGGTCGGTATGCCCGCGGCGCGGGCTCCTTCCCAATTGGCCTTGAACTTGTCGTCGACGCGATCGCCGCCTTCCGTCGCCTTCAGATAGGCGAAGCGTACGCCTCCGCGAGCGGCAGCATTCCAGTCGATGACACCCTGATACTTCGAGACATCAATGCCGTGCACCGGAAACCTGTTCGCCTCGGGATAGGCTTGCTGAACGGTCGAGCAGGCACTGAGAACCAGCACACCTGCTGCGATGAGCCCATGGCGCATGAAGCACGACAGCGATCGCATTGTGAAACCCATTATGAATGGCCGTTACATCCGGCACTTCAACGACTGGAACACAGGGTAGAGAGAGAAGCTTAACCGCTCCTCACTGTCGACAAAAATCTTTGAAGACTCGGCCCGAAAACACGCCTATCAGGCGAATCATCCCCCATTACCGGTCAAATCCTATCATGAAAGTCCTGGCCCTAGCTGCCGCCCTCGCCTGCGCCCTGACTGCACCCAGCCTCGCCGGCTGCCCGCCCGAGGCCCTGGGCGTGTCCCGTACGCTGCCCGTCGGCACCGTCGGCGGCGGCGCAGTGGGTTTCAAGACCTATCCCCAGACCCTGCGGCTTGCCCCTGGAGAGGTGGTACTGACCTTCGACGACGGGCCGATGCCAGGGCGCACGGAAAAGATCCTGGATGCTCTTTCAAGCCAATGCGTGAAGGCCACCTTCTTCATGATCGGCCGCAACGCCGCTGCTGCTCCCGCCCTGGCCGCCAGGGTCGCAAAGGAGGGACATACGGTCGCCTATCATACGATGACTCACCCAGTGCTGCGGCGCCTGCCATTCGAGCGGGCTCGCGCCGATATCGAGAACGGCTATCGTGCCGTCGACAAGGCGGTATGGGGCGCAGCCAGCGAGCGCCCGCACCAGCCCTTCTTCCGCTTTCCGGGCTTCGCCGACAGCCCTGCCCTCGACCAATGGCTCGCCTCGCTGGACATGGTGGTGTTCGGGGCCGATCTGTGGGCCAGCGATTGGGAACCTGAGACGCCTCAGGAGGAGCTCAAGCTGGTTCTGGGGCGGCTCGAGAAGAACAAGGGCGGCATTGTGCTTCTGCACGACATCCAACCCCGCACCGTGGCCATGCTGCCGCAATTTCTGCAGGAGTTGAAGAAACGCGGATTCCGGATCGTGCATATGGTGCCCGGCCCCGGCGCGCTCGAAACGACACCGGCTCCCGCTGGCTGGTTCTCCCAGACCGAGCGCATCCTCGCGGGCCAGGGCAGACCGGTCGGCAAGGTCCGGCGCCCATTGTCGCAATAGCCATCGACAAACCAAAAAGGCGATCCGTTTCCGGATCGCCTTTGGAGCCAAGCTCGAATTTGGTGCGGTCAAGAGGACTCGAACCTCCACTGGTCTCCCAACTACCACCTCAAGGTAGCGCGTCTACCAATTCCGCCATGACCGCGGTTGCTGCACAGGGCCGGCTCGAAGAACGCGCTGCCATGTGAAGCGGCGCATCGTCTAACAGATCGATCACAGGGCAGCAAGGGCAATTCACGCTTTTCCTTCACTTAGCATGCAAGCCCTTGTCGAAGCCCCGAAATCCGCCGATATGAAGGGCTTGTTTCCCCGATTGGAACCGATCCAGTGACCAGCCGCAATGCCCTCGACCACAGTTTCCTGCCCGGACGCGATTCTCCGCCGGTGGAGTGGCAGGTGATTGCGGGCCTCAGTCCCTATGAGCAAACCATTGCGGCCATGGAGGCCAGGGCAACAGCGATCGCGGACGGGACGGCCGACGAATGCGTCTGGCTGCTCGAACACCCGCCCCTCTACACCGCCGGCACCTCGGCCCGGCGAGAGGATCTGGTTGCTCCCGATCGTTTCCCGGTGCACCAGACCGGGCGAGGCGGGCAATATACCTATCACGGTCCCGGCCAGCGCGTGGCCTATGTCATGCTCGATCTCAAGCGCCGCCGGCAGGACGTGAGGCGGTTGGTGACGGCACTGGAGGCCTGGCTGATCGAAACGCTCTGGTCCTTTCACGTGCGAGGCGAGCGCCGCGAGGACCGGGTCGGCGTCTGGGTGAGGCGCCCGGAGCGCGGCGAAGGCGCCGAAGACAAGATCGCGGCTATCGGCATCCGCCTCAAGCGCTGGGTCTCCTTCCACGGCATCGCCATCAATGTGGAGCCCGATCTCGAGCATTTCTCCGGTATCGTTCCCTGCGGCGTCCGCGACCATGGCGTGACCAGCCTGGTCGATCTCGGCCTGCCGGTGACGCTGGAGGATGTCGATCTTGCCTTGCGCCGGACCTTCGAGCCGATCTTCGGGCAGACGCACCTGCCGCGTGCAGAAACCGATTCGGGAAATGCCGCCAAGGCACTGGGATCATGCGCCTAAAATATTTTGCGGTTTGGTGAATCACTAAGAATCGCAAAGACGCCTTAGCCAATCCTTAGGATTGGCTTGGGAACAAGGAGTTGGAAGCAAATAAGCGTTCACACTTGTGCGGGCTTTGCTCCAGGCCGGAGCTGACCTCGCGGCTACCAGCTCGTTCTCGTGCTGGAGGCGAGCCCGCTTCCGGGAATGATCGCCAATGCGATCAGCCAGCCGACCATGGGACCGCTGAACAAGCTGAATGTCGCCAGGGCCTGCTGCCAGGACGCCAAGGCCCCCCGGTCGAGAACGAAGATCGCAATGGCGACCGCCAGCAGATAGAGACCCAGAAAGGCTGGAATCACCAGGCCGGACCAGCCGAAATCATGGAGGCGCTTGCGTGAGAGACAGATGGCGGACCAGGCGATGGCAGCCACAAACGTAAAGGAGCCCAGGCCATAAGGACCGCTCCAGCCCTGCAGGGCATGATGCCCCCCGACGGCGAGCGCAGCCAGCAGCACCACACCGGTGGTGAAGGCAACGCGATCGATCGCGCCGGACGGTGAAAGCAGCAAACGCAGGATGACGACTGACAGCATTGTCCTGACAACGCAATGAACCCAAGCTGGATATGCTTGTAACATCCGCGGGTTAACGTCGCGTTTCGAAGTTTTGATTCGGCCGGATCGCAAAGAGCTTCAGAGCCGGCCGGTTGCCACCCGCATCTTGTCGGCCAGGCCGCCGCCTATCCGCCGGTAGAGGGCATGTGCGATCTGCTCATCCCGTTTGCACAGTGCCTTGAGCTTGTCCTGGTCGAAAGCCAGCACCCGCACGGCATTTTCCGTGACCACCGTGGCGGTCGCCGGCACGCCGGTGGCAAAGGACACGTCCCCGACGAAGGCCCCGGCGCCGACATGGGCAACGAGCTGGTCGCGTACGCGCACTTCCGTCTGCCCTTCACAGATGAAAGTGAGCTCATGCACCGGATCGGCCTCGGTGGTCACGATCGAGCCAGGCTCCAGAGTGCGCCATTCCGCTGTCCGCAGAAGCTGGGCGATCTGCGCCTTGTCGAGGTCTCCGACGATGGGCTTGATGAAGGCCTGTTCGTCGGCCGAGAGCTTCAGGCTGAGACGGTCGCGCAGGAGAATGCCGAGCTGTACCAGATTGATCAGGATGAAGGCGCTGTCCCAGGCGATCGAGGGCCAGACGGCCGAGCCGCTGAACAGGAAATAGACAACCTCCAGGGCGATGCCGACTACCGCAGCAAGCCTCAGCCAGAAGATGTTGGTCAGGAGGTAGGAGATGGCGATGATGGCATAGGCGATATGGCCGGGGAGCGCGCCCCAGCTGAAGAACTGGTCCCAGACGCTCAAACCCACTCCCCTTGCAATTCGACGACCTGGCTCTCAGGCGAAATCCATGATCACCGCATCGACGGCCAGCGTATCGCCCGGCTTGACGCGGATCTTCTTGACGGTCGCGTCACGCTCGGCACGCAGGACGTTCTCCATCTTCATCGCCTCGACGACGCAGAGCGCCTCCCCGGCCTTGACCTCCTGCCCCTCCGTGACCTCGATGGCCCGGACCAGCCCGGGCATCGGACACAGCAAGGCAGTCGTGAGTGCCGCGCTGCTCTTGACCGGCATCAGGCGGGCGAGCTCGGCTTCGCGCTGGGTGTAGATGCGAATGTCGGCGGCGGCACCGCGATGGGCTAGCACCACGCCGTTGGCAATGGCGTGCACCAGCATGGACACCGGCTCGCCATGGATGCGGCCCGACCATACCGGCTGTCCGGGCTTCCAATCGGAGGTCAGCGTCACCAGGCGTTCCGGCGCTCCCTCCGGCGAGAGGAAGGTCACCTGCATCTCTCCGCGCGCTTCGTCGACCTCGACGGTGAAGGAGGTATCGCCGAGAACAGCCACGCGACGGCGCTCGAACACCACCGGCTTGCCGACCATCTGCCCGCTGATGCCGCGCTTGCGCTGGTTCTGGATATGGTCGATCGCGGTCGCGACCGCCGCCAACCGGTCGGCGACTGCACCCTGGGGCGGGCTGACCGAAAAACCGCCCGGAAATTCCTCGGCGATGAAGGCGGTCGACAACCGCCCCTCCTGCCAGCGCTCATGCTGCATGAGAGCCGCAAGGAAAGGAATATTGTGGCGGATACCTTCGATGGCAAAGCTGTCGAGCGCGTCCGACATGGCGGCGATAGCACCGGCGCGCGTCGGAGCATGGGTGCAAAGCTTGGCGATCATCGGGTCGTAGTGGAGCGAGATCTCGCCCCCCTCGAACACGCCGGTGTCGTTGCGCACCGTAACGCCCTTCTCGCGCCGCTCGGCCGGCGGGCGATACTGGGTCAGCCGGCCGATCGAGGGCAGGAAATTGCGCAGGGGATCCTCGGCATAGACGCGCGATTCCACCGCCCAGCCCGACAGCTTGATATCGGACTGCTTCAAGGCCAGTTTTTCACCGGCGGCAACCCGAAACATCTGCTCGACGAGATCGATGCCGGTCACCAGTTCGGTCACGGGATGCTCGACCTGAAGGCGGGTGTTCATCTCCAGGAAGTAGAAGCTCTTGTCCTGCCCGGCCACGAATTCCACGGTGCCGGCGGAATCATAATTGACCGCCTTGGCGAGCGCGACGGCCTGGGCCCCCATCAAGGACCGCGTCTCGGCGTCCAGCAATGGCGAGGGTGCTTCCTCGATCACCTTCTGGTTGCGGCGCTGGATCGAGCATTCGCGCTCGCCAAGATGGATGACGTTGCCATGCTTGTCGCCGAGCACCTGGATCTCGATATGACGCGGCTCGACGATGAATTTTTCGATGAAGACGCGGTCGTCGCCGAAGCTCGCCTTGGCCTCCGAACGCGCCAGGCGGAAACCTTCTTCGACTTCGGCCGACGAGTAGGCGATGCGCATGCCCTTGCCGCCACCACCAGCAGAGGCCTTGATCATCACCGGATACCCGATCTCCTCGGCGATGCGGATGGCGGCCCGGCCATCCTCGATGATGCCGAGATGCCCCGGCACGGTGGAAACGCCCGCTGCTGCAGCCGCCTTCTTGGATTCGATCTTGTCCCCCATCGCAGCGATGGCATGCGGATTGGGACCGACGAAGATGATGCCGGCTTCCTTGAGTGCCGTGGCGAAGGCCTCCCGCTCCGACAGGAAGCCATAGCCGGGATGCACCGCGTCGGCGCCGGTCTTGCGGCAGGCCTCGATGATCTTCTCGATCTGGAGATAGGATTGGGCGGCGGGTGGCGGGCCGATATGGACGGCTTCATCGGCCATCTCGACATGCAGGGCGTCGCGATCGGCATCGGAATAGACGGCAACCGTTGCGATTCCCATCCGCCGTGCCGTCTTGATGATGCGGCAGGCGATTTCCCCGCGATTGGCGATCAGAACTTTGGAAAACATGCCAGCAATCACCCAGAATGCCTTTTTAGGGCCCGCTGCCCTTCTCTAGGGCGTCTCATAGATTGCGGCCGCACGCAATAAGCCCGCGGGGAGATTCAGGCGGCGTGCACCGCTGATCGCGGGGCCTCTGAGGATTCCCGCCACAACGCTGTTCCCTCCTCGCTTTACGCCCCCTGCCCCTTTGCTAAGATCCGGACTGGCTTCAGGGGTGGTGGGGACCACATGCGCATGAGGATCGTCCATATCAGGGCCGTGCTGTCGGTCGCGATATTCGTCGGCCTGTGGGGCTCAGCCGGCGTGGCCCATGCCGACAAGCGCGTTGCCCTGCTGATCGGCAATGCCCGCTATCAGAATGCCGTGATGCTGACCAATCCGCCCAATGACGTCAGCGGCATGAAGGCAGCATTGAGCCAGGCCGGCTTCACCATCATCCAGCCTGAAAACGATCTGACCCGCCAGGGCATGGTGCAGGCATTGCGAGCCTTCGAAACGCAGGCCACCACGGCGGACGTGGCGGTGATCTATTATTCAGGCCACGGCATGGAACTCAACGGCGTCAATTATCTCCTGCCGGTGGACGCCCGCCTCGCGACCGACCGGGACGTCGAGGACGAAGCCGTGACCCTCGACAGGGTTCTGCGCTCGATCGAAGGAGCCTCTCGCCTCAAGCTGGTGATCCTGGATGCCTGCCGCAACAATCCCTTTCTGCCACGCATGAGCCGCAGCAACGCCAATCGAGCAGTCTCGCGCGGTCTGGCCCGCGTCGAGCCAGCCGGCACGAACACCCTGATTGCCTATTCAGCCGCCGCCGGCACCGTGGCCGCCGACGGCGACGGTCTGAACAGTCCCTTCACTGCCTCGCTGATCAAGCGCATCGTCGAACCCGGCATCGATGTCCGCATCATGCTCGGTAATGTGCGCGACGATGTCATGTCCGATACCGGGAACCAGCAGCAGCCTTTCGTCAACGGATCGCTCGGCGGTGGCGTCCTGTCCCTGATGGAAGCACCGGCCTCGGCCGGTGCTTCTCCCGCGACGGATCCGCTCTTCGGGGAGGCTGCACAGGTCTGGCCAGCGCTACGGGGCAGCACGGATGTCGGTGAACTCGAGACTTTCCGCAAGCGCTACGCCAACACCTTCTTCGGCGAACTGGCCGACAAACGCATCAAGGAGCTGTCGGTGCCGGCGACGACAAAGACGGCGCCTCCTGTCGTCCCGCAGACGGCGTCGGATCCCGCCGCCGGCCAGAAGCAGGCAGCTGCCGTCACCCCGGTGAGACCGGCGGCCCCGCCGCCTGAAACCGAATGCGACAGGCTGGCCGCCGGCCCGCTGGATCCGGACCGGGTCGGTGCCGGCGTGCTGTTCGGGCAGATCGATGCCGCCCGGGCCGTCGCGGCCTGCAACGACGCCCTGCATCAATATCCCGGCACCAGGCGGCTGCTCTTCCAGTATGGGCGCGCCCTCGATGCCGCCAAGCGCCACGCCGAGGCCTTCGCCACCTATCAGCAGGCCTTCGCCGCCGGCAGCCTTGCCGCGGCACACAATCTCGCCTTCCTCTATCGCGAGGGCAGCGGCGTACCGCGCGATTATGCCGAAGCCTTGCGCTGGTTCCGCAAGGCCGCCGATGGCGGCTATGCCAATTCCTATGTGAGTATCGGCTATCTCTACGAACTCGGGCTCGGTGTATCCCGGGACTATACCGAGGCCATGCGCTGGTATCGCCAGGGCGCCGACCGCGGCGACGTGGAAAGCCATGCCAACATCGCCCTGCTCTACGAAGGCGGCAAGGGCGTGAAGCGGGACTATGCCGAGGCCCTGCGCTGGTACCAGAAGGCTGCCGATCTCGGTGACACCAACAGCCTGGCCAGCCTCGCCTCCTACTACAACAACGGACGGGGCACGGCGAAGAATCCGATGGAAGCCGCCGACTATGCCTTCAAGGCCCTGGAGCGCGGTTCCGAGTTCGAACTCAACGAGCTGCTGACCAACGCCAAGGCCTGGTCGCCACGCTTCCATTCCGAGATGCTGCTCAAGCTCAAGGCCCGGGGCTATTATGACGGCCCGATCACTTCAAGCTTCAACGAGCAGGCGCGCGCCGCCCTGCGCAAATTGGCGGGCAGATAAGACGAGGCGATAAGATTTGGGATGAACAGGCTGATGCCGAGATTCATCCATGGCAGCCAACACCTTGCCGAAAAAGCAGAATGCCGGCCCAAGGGCCGGCATTCGATGAGATGGATTCGAGTGGATCGAGCCAATCAGATCATCTGGCTGATCGACTGCTCCCAATTGTTGGTCGCTGCCATCTGGCGCGGGTCGACCAGGGCCAGCAGGGCCCGCTCGGCGCGGCTCACCCGACCATCGTGCTGGATGCGCCGGTTCAGCCAGGCACTATCGCGATCGGCCAGAACGACGGGCGTAGCCAGCGAACGGCCGCCCGTATTGCTCGGCTGGTTGGTCGCCAGCAGATGGGCCTGAATGGTCTCGGCAAACAGCCCGTCCCAGGCCGGGTCCTCGCTGTTGCAGCCTTCGGCCATGTCGAACAGCATCTCGGCTTCCTGGCGCGAGACGATACGACGCTTGGCGCCCTTCTCGACCTGGAAGAGGCGGGCCATGTTGGCGATGTCCTGCGTATCGATCACGCGGGAGAAATGGATGCGGCCCTTGGCGGCCGGTCCCTCACCGGTCATCGCGGCATGCTGGATCTGGTGCAATGCGAAGCTGGCGAGATCATCCGGTACGCTGTCGGCCTGTTCGACCAGGTGGATCAGCAGGCCGAGCTCGGCGGCATTGGCCACCAGTCCCTCGCCGCCATCGAGCATCGAAAGCACCCAGGCTCCCTGCTCCTTGGAAATACTGCCCTTTGGCTCGTTGCGATCCAGGACGAAAGCCGTCAGCATTTCCTCGAAGAGGGCGTTGAAACCCTTGTTGCGCCCGGCCAGTACGCCCTGAAGCGCAAAGAGTGCGTCGGCATCGGCGGCCTGGAGCTGCACGCCGTCCTGCCAACGCTGACGCATTTGCTGGACTTCGGAATCCTCGATCGAACCGCGCTCCAGGGCGGGTTGAATCAGAGTTGCGATAGGTGACGTCACCATAGTGTCGTGCCTTGCCTTGGTTTGCGCCAAACTCGCGGCGCCTCATGATGCCAATTTGAGCCTGGACCACTCAAAGTGGCGTTAATGAGTCTCACCCTAAGGGCCGCACATGGCCAAAGAATGTGCGGTTCGCCACAATCCTGTGGCAATGTCGGGCCGAAATCCGATCATTCACAGCTTCTGGCTTGGCGGCCACCAAGGGGTCGACGATAGAGCCGATGTAAAGAGGCCGATCCGTTACACCCGATATCTATCTGATATCAAACCCTTTTCAGGGTTCAGCCATGCCGCTGCCGCAGGCCTGCCCTGCGAGGCGCGCTTCGCAGGGCAGGCCTGCGGGAAACGCTGCGCGCGGGATTCACCATGTTTTGTCATTTTCCCCTACGGCAAGCAGAATAACCGATAGGGCCGCCTCACTATAGCGGGATGTTGTCGTGCTTCTTGCGGGGAGCCTCGACATGCTTGTTACGCAGCATGGCAAGGGCCCGTGCCACGCGCTTGCGTGTCTGGGACGGCTGGACCACTTCGTCGATATAGCCGCGCTCGGCGGCGACGAAGGGCGAAAGAAATCGGTCTTCGTAGCCCTTGACGTGCTTGGCGATCTTTTCCGGGTCATCCATGTCCTGGCGGAAGATGATCTCCACGGCGCCCTTGGCCCCCATTACCGCGATCTGGGCCGTCGGCCAGGCATAGTTGACGTCGGCCCCGACATGTTTGGAGGCCATGACGTCATAGGCACCGCCATAGGCCTTGCGGGTGATCACCGTCACCAGCGGTACCGTAGCCTGCGAATAGGCGAACAGCAGCTTGGCGCCATGCTTGATCAGGCCGCCATATTCCTGCGCTGTGCCGGGCAGGAAGCCGGGAACATCGACAAGGGTGACGATCGGGATCTCGAAGGCGTTGCAGAAGCGCACGAAGCGCGCGCCCTTGCGGCTGGCATCGGAATCGAGCACGCCGGCCAGCACCATCGGCTGGTTGGCGACGATGCCGATGGTGCGCCCCGCAATGCGCGCAAAGCCCGTGATGATGTTGCGTGCGAACGTCGACTGGATCTCGAAGAAGTCCCCCTCGTCCGCCAGCTTGGTGACGAGTTCCTTCATGTCATAGGGCTTGTTGGGATTGTCCGGCACCAGCGTGTCGAGCGAAGGCTCGAGCCGTTCGATATCGTCGAAGGACGGGATCTCCGGCGGTCCCTCGCAATTGTTGGCCGGCAGGAAATCGATGAGCCGGCGCATCTGCAGCAGAGCCTCGACATCGTTCTCATAGGCGCCATCCGCTACGGAGGAGCGTACGGCATGCACGGATGCGCCGCCGAGTTCCTCGGCCGTCACCGTCTCGTTGGTGACCGTCTTGGTGACGTCGGGGCCAGTGACGAACATGTAGCTGGTGTCCTTCACCATGAAGATGAAGTCGGTCATGGCCGGCGAATAGACGTCCCCGCCCGCGCAAGGCCCCATGATCAGCGAAATCTGCGGGATCACGCCGGAGGCCAGCACGTTGCGCCGGAAGACCTCGCCATAGCCTCCCAGCGCTGCCACGCCTTCCTGGATGCGGGCACCGCCGGCATCGAACAGGCCGATGATCGGCGCCCGATTCTTCAGCGCCATGTCCTGGATCTTGTTGATCTTGTTGGCGTGGGTCTCCGACAGCGAGCCGCCGAACACCGTGAAATCCTTGGCGAAGACGAAGACTTTGCGGCCATTCACCGTGCCCCAGCCGGTGACGACGCCATCGCCGGCGATGTGGGTGCGATCCATACCGAAATCGACGGCGCGGTGCTCGACGAAGGCATCGAATTCCTCGAAGGAGCCAGCATCGAGCAACAGTTCCAGGCGTTCGCGTGCGGTGAGTTTGCCCTTGGCGTGCTGCGCGGCAATGCGCTTTTCGCCGCCGCCCAGCAGGGCCTGGGTGCGGCGCGTGTCGAGTTCGGCCAGGATATGCTTCATGAAGGGCGCTTCCCGCGGCTCTTGTTGGAACCTGCCGCGCCTTGTTCCATACAGCGATATCGCCCGGATTTCACCGTGCTCGGCCATTCCCCGGGGAAATTCCACAGGAACCGGCGCTCGCCGGCGCAAAACGCAACTTGAGCAGGAGAGCCGCAGCCAGAGTGACGGCGGCCAGCGCCAGCGAGAAAGCAAGCGCTCCCTCGGGACCCCACCAGTCGATCGCACGGGCATAGATGACCGGCGCCCCGGCCGAGACGACGAAGCTGGGGGCGAGAAGGCGGCCGGTGACAGCCCCATAGGCGCGATGGTCGAACAGGACGAGCGGGACCGTGCCGCGTGTGATCGTTGCGAGGCCGTTGCCGGCGCCATAGCCGAGTGCGAACAGCATGGCCGCCGTGAGTGAATAGCCACCGGCAAATCCGGCGGCGAAGGAAAGCGGCAGCAGGGAGCATGCAAGCAGATTGAGCGCGAGCGGATGCAGGCGCGTGCCAAACAGGATCTCGGCCAGCCTGGCGCAGGACTGGCCGATGCCCCGCAGGGTGGCGACCCAGACCGCCGAGGCCTGAGCGAGGCCGAGCCCCGCCAGGATGGCGATCATGTGGGAGGACATGCCGGCGTTCAGAAAATTCATGATCGTGGTGATCAGCGCGTAGAGCACACCGGCGAGCAGGAGCTCCGAACCAGGCCGGTCAGCCCTCTGCCGGGACGTGTCGACATCGGGCACCGGCCCAACAGGGCGCCGGACGGCAGGCAGTGTCAAGGCAAGCGGCACCGTCGCCAGCATCAGGCCGGCATAGACGAGCACGGCTCCTCGCCAGCCTAGGCTGTCGGCCAGCGCCGTCCCCAATGGCCAGAAGGCAGTGGAAGACAACCCGCCCGGCAGCGTGATCTGCGCCATCGCCCGGCGCGCCTCGGCTCCACCGGCCCGCGCCAGAGCGGCAAAGGCGGCATCATAGAGCGTCAAGCGCATGGCAACGCCCAGGACGAGCCAGGCGGCGAAGTAGGCCGGCAGAGAATGGCTGAAGGCGAGCCCGACACAGGCCAAGGATGCGAACACCGATCCGGTCGCCATCATGCCGCGACCGCCATGCCGATCGATCAGCCGTCCGCACAGCGGCGAAACCAGCCCCATCACCAACAAAGCGAGGGCGAAGCCGCCATAGACGATGTCGCGCGACCAGCCAAGGTCGGCTGCCATCCGCTCACCAAAGCCGCCGACCAGATAATAGGTCGCGCCCCAGGCCACGAACTGGAACAGGCCGAGGCAGAGCACGGTGTGGCGGGGAATCACCGCCTGGCCTCGCCGTCGAAGGGTAACCCGCCGTTCCCGATTCCGAGCGGACGCTGCATCAGCACGGTATCGACCCAGCGCCCGAACTTGAAGCCGACCGACGTCAAGACTCCCACCTCCGAAAACCCCAGGCGCCGGTGCAAGGCAATCGATCCGGCATTGCCGCTATTGCCGATCACGGCCAGCATCTGGCGCCAGGGGCCAGCCTCGCAGCGGGCGATCAGTTCCTCGAGCAGGAGGCGGCCAATGCCCCGCCCGCCCATGTCAGGGGCGACATAGACGGAATCCTCGACGGTGTAGCGATAAGCCGGCCGCGGCCTGTAGGCCGTGGCGTAGCTATAGCCGACCACGCGCCCCTCCATCTCGGCCACGAGATAAGGCAGTCCCTGGGCCAGGACGCCATGGCGGCGCGCAACCAACTCCTCCAGGCTCGGCGGCACCTCCTCGAAGCTTGCCAGCCCCTGCAAGACGTGGCGGGCATAGATTGGCTGCACCGCTGTCATGTCCTTCTCACGGGCGTCCCGCACGAGAACGGCCGCTGCATTGGCGGTTGGATCCATTCGATTCGCTGTCATTGCCGTCGCCTGATTGCATTTCTTCATAGCAGGATCGCCCGTCCCCGCCACCGGCAGCCCAACCAGCGCTTCCAGTCTGGTAAGGCCGATATCCGCAAGCAGTCGATCGTCGAGCTCGCGCAGAGCGGCCCGCTGATGCAGGCGTGACCGGGGAGACAAAGCGAGATAGCGCCCGCCTTCCCGGACGGCTGCTACGCACGCTGCCTGAAGCGACAGGCGTCTTGCCATCCTATCTTCTCTCTGGCTCGTGAAACCCGCCGTATTGTCTTCCTCCGTCTCGGATAAAGGAAGCTTTGGAAAATCATGCTAAGTATAAGAAAATCTTTGACATGAGAACGACTTCGATATGGACCGGCTCAACCTCGATCACCTCAAAACCTTCGCCGATGTCGTCGAACTCGGCAGTTTCTCGGCGGCAGCCGATCGGCTGAACCTGACGCAACCCGCCGTCAGCCTGCAGGTCCGCCAGCTGGAGCGGCGCCTCGGTACGATGCTGATCGAACGCGTCGGCCGCAAGGCGAGGCCGACTGCAGCCGGCACGGAATTGCTGCTGCATGCCGCCCGCATCGATGCCGCCGTGCAGGCCGCGCTCGAAGCGGTGGCTCGCCAGAGCGAAGGGGTGATGGGGACGGTGCGCATCGGCACCGGCGCGACAGCCTGCATCTTCCTGCTGCCGTCCCTGCTCCAGCGCCTGCGGCGACGTCATCCCCGACTGGAGATCGTCATCACCACCGGCAATACCGGCGAGATCGCCCGTGCAGTCGAGGACAACAGGCTCGACCTTGCCTTGGTTACCATGCCCGTCTCGAGCCGCTCGCTCGAGCTCGAGCCGGTTCTGGAGGACCCTTTCATGGTCATCGCGCCGCCGCAGACCCAACTGCCTGTGCCAGCTTCTCCTGTCACCCTCGCCGAATTGCCGCTACTGCTGTTCGAACCCGGCGGCAATACGCGGCGCCTCACCGATGAATGGTTCGCGCAAGCCGGCCTGTCACCGCGTCCCGTGATGTCGCTCGGCAGCGTCGAAGCGATCAAGGAACTGGTAAGGGCGGGCCTTGGCTGCTCGATCCTGCCGGGCATCGCCGTTCACGGCGACGCGGCCTCCGGCGCCTTGACCGTACAGCCGCTCTCCCCGCCCCTGTCGCGCGTGCTCGCCATCATCGTCCGGCGCGACAAACCCCTGCATCGCGGGCTCAAGGAAATCCTGGGAGCCCTGCGCGAACTATCCGGCTCACCACCTGCTTCCGCAACGTCCGACGCCATATGAGAAGATTAACAATTTGTAATCAGCTACATCGAAGCGCCTTTGCTGGTAGCGGCGATGTCCAACCTCCCGGAATTGGCGGTCTACGGAGCACAGTTGCATTCGCCCACATGAAATCATCGCCCTGTCGAGACGTGAGCTCCAGTTGGCGACGACAAATCGTCGTGCAATAGTCTGAGCAAGCCTTTGGCGCCGGCTTCCCATCCGTCGGCGCGTATTCGGAATGGAGAGCCGTTCAAAACGACAACAATGAACGCATCCGACTGTCCGGATCTTTCGAAGGCCTGCATCCAGGGAGGATCGTATGACCAAGATTCGGACGACCGGCGAAGGACAATCGTCCCGCCGTAAATTCCTCGGCGAGGCCGCTGCCGTCGCGGCCGTCGCCATTGCGGCCCCATCCATCGCGCGGGCGCAGACCCCTACCAGCATGCGCTGGCAGAGCACGTGGCCGGCCAAGGATATCTTTCACGAATTCGCTCAGGACTACGCCAAGAAGGTCAATGACATGACTGGCGGCGAACTCAAGATCGAGGTCTTGCCGGCTGGCGCCGTGGTTCCGGCTTTCGGCCTGCTGGACGCCGTGTCGAAGGGAACGCTCGACGGCGGCCATGGCGTGATGGTCTATCACTACGGCAAGCAGACCGCCTTGGCCCTGTGGGGCTCAGGTCCTGCTTTCGGCATGGACGCCAACATGCTGATGGCATGGCATAAATATGGTGGTGGCAAGGAGCTGCTCGAAAAACTCTATGCCTCGATCGGCGCCAATGTCGTCTCCCTGCCCTATGGCGCCATGCCGACGCAGCCGCTCGGCTGGTTCAAGAAGCCTGTCGGCAAGCCGGAGGATCTCAGCGGCCTGAAATTCCGCACCGTCGGCATCTCCATCGACGTGTTCTCCGGCATGGGCGCGGCCGTGAATGCCTTGCCCGGCGGCGAGATCGTCTCGGCGATGGACCGCGGCCTGCTCGACGCCGCCGAATTCAACAATGCCTCCTCCGATCGTGCCCTGGGCTTCGCCGACGTCTCGAAGGTGTGCATGCTGCAGAGCTATCACCAGAATGCCGAGCAGTTCGAAATCCTTTTCAACAAGACCAAATATGACGCCCTGCCCGACAAGCTGAAGGCCATCATCGCCAATGCCACGGAGGCCGCCTCCCAGGACATGCAGTGGAAAGCGATCGACCGCTATTCCCAGGATTATGCCGAGTTGCAGTCCAAGAACGGCGTCAAGTTCTACAAGACGCCCGAAGCGCTTCTGAAGAAGCAGCTCGAAGTCTATGACGAGGTGGTGAAGAAGAAGGCGGCCGACAATCCCCTGTTCAAGGAGATCCTGGATTCGCAGATCGCCTTCGCCAAACGCGCTGCGCGCTGGGAGCAGGATACGGTGGTCAATCGGCGCATGGCCTTCGATCACTATTTCGGGGCCAATGGCGCCGCAAAGAAGATCTGACGCTTCTGCGGGCACATGCCTGGCGCGGCTCTCAGGGATCGAGGCGCCTGCCTTAGTCATGCCCGGGCTTGACCCGGGCATCCAGGCTTTTCGTAATGGCGGTCGAAAGGTCGCGCAATTGCTTTCGCCATTACGCCAAGCACCTGTACCGTCGACCGGTCCCCGTTCATCGACGCGGCAGCCAAGCCGCATCGGCTCCTCCGTTTCCCCTCCGGCCGGACAGTCGCATGCATACTCAGCGTTTACTTCACGGGATCGACGCAATCAGCACCTGGGTCGGCAAGGCAGCGGCCTGGCTGATCATCGCCCTGATGCTGCTGGTGTGCGCCGAGGTCTTCAAGCGGTACATCCTGAACCAGCCGACCGCCTGGATTTATGACGCCAGCAATATGCTTTACGGCTCGTTGTTCATGCTGGCCGGCGCTTATGCCCTGGCGCAGAACGCCCATGTCCGCGGCGACTTCCTCTACAGCTCCATGCGCCCGCGCACCCAGGCGAGCTTCGACCTCGTGCTCTATCTCGTCTTCTTCCTGCCCGGCATCGCGGCCCTGGTCTACGCCGGCTATGACTATGCCGCCGCGTCCTGGCGCATCGGCGAGCATTCGAGCGTCACCGCCGACGGGCCGCCGATCTATCACTTCAAGACGGTGATCCCGATCGCCGGTGCCCTGGTCATGCTGCAGGGCCTGGCCGAGATCACGCGCTGCGTTCTGTGCCTCAGGAACGGGCAATGGCCGGAGCGGCTCAAGGACGTCAACGAGATCGACGTCGTCGGCGAACAGCTCGAGAACAGCCAATATGTCGATGCCAAGGAGCGCGAGGCGGCCATCGCCGCCATGCAGCGCATCGATGAGGCGGCGCGCCAGCGCGGCATGGGCGGAGAAAAACCGGGCGGAGAGAAACCGGGCGGAGAGCAACCCTGATGAGCGATCCCGCACTCGGCCTTCTCATGCTCGGCCTCATCGTGGTGGTGATCATGATGGGCTTTCCGACAGCCTTCACCCTGATGGGGCTCGGCATCTTCTTCGGCTTCTACGCCTATTACGACCCCGCCCAGCACTGGATGGACAACCGTGTCTTCGACCTGATGGTCCAGCGCAGCTACGGCGCCATGACCAATGACGTCCTGATCTCCATCCCGCTCTTCGTGCTGATGGGCTATGTGATGGAGCGCGGCGCGCTGGTCGACAAGATGTTCTATTCCATCCAGCTCTCCTTCCGGCGCCTGCCGGCGGCGCTGGCGGTGACGACGCTGATCGTCTGCACCTTCTGGGGCATTGCCAGCGGCCTGGTCGGAGCGGTGGTGGTGCTGATGGGGGTGATCGCCCTCAATCCGATGCTGCGCGCTGGCTACGACGTCAGGCTCGCTTCCGGCGTGATCACCGCCGGCGGCACGCTCGGCATCCTCATCCCGCCCTCGGTGATGATCATCGTCTATGCTGCGGTCGCCGGCCAGTCGGTGGTCAAGCTCTATGCCGCCGCGATGTTTCCAGGCTTCTTCCTCGCCTTCCTCTATCTGATCTACATCGTCGGTTGGGCGCTCCTCAATCCGCGCATCGCCCCGACCTTGCCGGCTGACCAGACCAAGGTGCCGGTCCCGGCCTGGATGCCGCGTTTCCAGGCCCTCTACACGCGGAACATGCCGGCGGGCCTGCTGCGAGCCCTGTTCTCGCCCCGGCGCGCCTTGGCCCTGGACACCGAAACCGGCCGGCTGACCTATTGGCAGATCCTCAAGAATTTCGCGGCCACGCTGGTACCCCTCGCTTTGGTCGCCGGCACGCTTGTCCTGGTGTGGTGGTATGTGGTCATCCACGGCCAGGCCGGCACCGAAGCCAGTGCCGCAGCCGGCCTCGAGCAATTGGGCTCGGCGCCCGAACAGCTCGGCGGGCCCGAACCGCTGGGAGGCCCAGAGCCGTTGGGAAGCCCAGAGCCGCTCGGCACACCGGACTCCAGTGGCCAGGCCGCCCCGGTCCAGGGCGGACCCGCGACCGCCTTCTTCGTGACCTTCGGCATCATCGCCGCCATGGCTGCGGTGATCCTGGCACGCTATTACCGTGCCATGGGGCCGGAACGGCTCGAGGTCATCAAGTTGCTCACCTCATCGGTGATGCCCCTCGCCATCCTGACCGTGCTGGTGCTGGCGGTGATTCTGTTCGGCATCACCACCGCTACCGAATCGGCGGCCGTGGGGGCGGCCGGTGCCTTCCTGCTCGCTTTCAGCGCCCGCACGCTCAACTGGAAACGCACCAAGGAGGCCGTGTTCCTCACCGCCAAGACCACGGCGATGGTGTGCTGGCTCTTCATCGGCTCGGCCGTCTTCTCTGCCGTCTTCGCCATTCTCGGCGGCCAGGCCCTGATCGAGCAATGGGTGCTGTCGCTCAACCTGACGCCCCTGCAGTTCATGATCCTGTCGCAGGCCATCATCTTCCTGCTCGGCTGGCCCCTGGAGTGGACCGAGATCATCATCATCTTCGTGCCGATCTTCCTGCCGTTGCTGAAGCATTTCGAGATCGATCCGATCCTGTGGGGCGTCATCGTCTTCGTGAACCTGCAGGCCGCCTTCCTGTCGCCCCCTGTCGCGATGTCGGCCTTCTATCTCAAGGGCGTGGCGCCGTCGCATGTGACGATCAACCAGATCTTCGCCGGCATGATGCCTTACATGCTGATCGTCATCGTCTGCATGGTGCTGATGTATCTGTGGCCCGGCCTGACGCTCTGGCTGCCGCAATATCTCTATGGCCGGTGATTTGGTGCCGACCATCGATGCAAAGGCTCGACTCGGGTGCCATTGCGCTGTAGTGCGACGTTCATCATCGTCCTCAACAGGAAATTGCCATGTCGAGCCTGGCCGAACTGCGCCCCGATGCCCTCGCTGCCCTCCATGGCGAACTGACGCGCGAATATGAGGCCTTGAAAGACCGCAAGCTCTCCCTCGACATGACGCGCGGCAAGCCAGCGCCCGAGCAGCTCGACCTCGCCGAAGGCATGCTCGCTTTGCCCGGCAATCGCGACCACCTCAGCGAGGCCGGCGAGGATACCCGCAACTATGGCGGCCTACAGGGCCTGGCCGAGGTACGCAACCTGTTTGCCCCGGTGCTCGGCGCACCCGCCGCCCAGGTCATCGTCGGCAATAATTCCAGCCTGGCGCTGATGCATGACGTCCATGTCTATGCGCTGCTGCGCGGCGTCCCCGGGGGAACGAAGCCCTGGAGCAAGGAAGAGGAGATCGCCATCCTCTGCCCGGTACCGGGCTATGATCGGCATTTCGCCCTGAGTGAATCCTTCGGCATCAAGCTCATCCCGGTGCCGCTCACCGGCGAAGGCCCCGACATGGACGAAGTCGAGCGCCTGGCTGCCGACCCGAAGGTCAAGGCGATCTGGTGCGTGCCGCAATATTCCAATCCGAGCGGCGAAACCTATTCGGATGCCGTGGTCGAACGCCTGGCGCGCATGAAGACGGGTGCCGCCGACTTCCGCATCCTGTGGGACAATGCCTATGCCCTGCACCATCTCGGCGAGACCAGGCCGCATCTTGCCAACATCCTGGAGGCCTGTGCAGCGGCGGGCCATCCCGACAGGCCGATCGTGTTCGCCTCGACCTCGAAGGTCACCATAGCCGGTGCGGGCCTCGCCTTCATCGCCGCCTCGCCCGCCAATGTGCGCTGGTATCTCGACAATGCGAGCAGGCGTACGATCGGGCCCGACAAGCTCAACCAATTGCGCCATGTCCGCTTCCTGCGCGACCTCGACGGCATTCATGCCCATATGGAAAAGCACCGCGCCTTGATCGCCCCGAAATTCGCGGCGGTGGAGGAGGCTTTCGAGCGTCGGCTCGCCAGCCACGGCTTCGCACGCTGGACCAGGCCTGCCGGCGGCTATTTCATCATCCTGGACGTGATGGAGGGCACGGGCTCCCGCGTGGTCGCCCTCGCCAAGGCGGCCGGCCTGGCGCTTACCCCGGCTGGTTCCACGCATCCCTATGGCAAGGACCCCGAGGACCGGACCTTGCGTATCGCACCGACCTATCCGAGCCTCGCCGAGGTGAAGCTGGCCGCCGACGCCGTGGCGCTCTGCACCCTGCTGGCAGCGTGTGAAAAGCGCATGGCGGGCTAGGACTTCCTGGGACCGCCGGCATCCTGCCGGCCTCTTGGAACCGCTGCGCTTGCAGGAAAGGAAGAGCCGGCAGGATGCCGGCGGTCCCAGGATTACCGTCCCAATGCCAGCAGGCGCGAGGCGGCTTCCATTTCGCGCCAGCGCCAGGCTCGACGCTGTTGCGCCTCTTCGTCCTGGCCCCAGAGCTGGGCCTGATAGTCTTCGTCGACATGGGCCGCGGCCCAGGCGGCCTCGGGCTCCAGATAGCCTTCGGCCACTGCCAGCGCCAGAATGACAGAACCGGTCAGCGTGGTTATGGCATGGAGACTGGACAACCCGAATTCATCATAACAGGCAACAGCCTTGGCAATGGCTGCCAACGCTTCCGGAGGCTGCTGCTTGTGCTGGATGCCATGCGTGACGATAAGCCTCGCGCCCAGACGGTCGGCCGCCCAGGCCAGCACGGGATCCCAGGCCTCGTTCTGGCGACGAACCAATTCCTCTGGTTGATCCACCCGATAACATAGGAGATCCGAGCCGCCATATTTGGAGATCTCGTCGATCACGGCCTGCCGCGAGGTGCGCACCCCGTCGATGGCGGAATTGGCGATGCGGGTGATCGGCATGGAGAAGGGGTCGATATGGCTCCCCTGCCCGTTCCACTCCGCTGCGGCCGCCGCGGCCATTTCAGGCTTGGAAAAGGCCAGCAGGGACTTGGCAGGCGTGTGGGCGACGCGCCCATCGAGCGCCACGGCATGCTGCCCGTCCTGCTCGACCACGTTCGCCTCGCTGTAGAAGCGCTTAGGCAGTTCGGGCTTCATGCCCTTCTGGGCGGCATGCATAGGATCGGGCGTGGCGCCATCGCGGAACCAGTCGCCGTAAAAATCACGATCGCTCATTGCGACTCGGCCACCTTGAAAGCTTCGACCAACGGCAGCAATTGGCCGAAGTCGTCGATGATATGGTCCGCTCCCGCCTCGGTGAGGTCTGAAACCGGGTGATTGCCCCAGGAAACGCCGATGGTGCGCGCGCCGGCGCTACGCCCCATCAGGATGTCGAAGCTGGTGTCGCCGATCATGATGGCATCCTCGGGACGCAGGCCCACTTCGCCGGCTCCCTGCACGACCATGCCGGGATCGGGCTTGGACGGCGCGGTGTCAGCGGTCTGGATGGTGGCGAACAGCCCTTCCCAACCGAAACTCTCAAGGATGCGGTCGACGCCACGGCGTGACTTGCCGGTCGCAAGGCCCAGGATCACATCATCGCGCCGGCGCAGCTCGGCCACCGCCTCCGCCGCGCCCGGAAACAGCGGCGGCGCGAAGGCAGGATCGTTGACGCGGGCGAGGAAGGCTTCGCGATAGAAGCCGGCAGCCTTTTCGATGTCGTCGGCACTGGTGTCGTCGCCGAACAGGCGCTGGATTGCCGGCACCAGCGAGAGCCCGACGATGCTGAGCATCTCCGCACGCGGCAGCGGCGGGCGCCCCATGCCCTTGAAGGTCTCGACCAGGCAGGCATGGATCAGATGCTGGCTGTCGAGCAGCGTGCCGTCAACGTCGAACAGGACAAGTTTCACGTCTCAATCCTCCGGAGCGTCGACGATGGGATCATAGGCCGATGTATCGAAGCCCAGAATCTCGAAGCTCTGCTTCATATGCGGCGGCAGGGGCGCAGTGACGTCAAGCGTGCCGCCGCGCGGATGCGGCAGCGTGATGCGGCGCGCATGGAGGTGCAGCTTCTTCGGCAGTTCCTCCGGCACGTTCTCCATGGCTTCCCCATATTTCGGGTCGCCAATAATGGGATGGCCGATATGGGCGGTGTGCGCGCGCAGCTGATGGGTGCGGCCGGTCACCGGCTTGAGCGAGAGCCAGGACACCGAATTAGCAGCCCGGTCGACCAGCGAATAATAGGTGATCGAATGCACGGCCTCCTCGTCGCCATGCTTCATCACGCGCACCTTCTCCCCGTCCATGCCGAGCTGCTTGGACAGGAACAAGGAGATGCGGCCCTGCTTGGGTGCGGGCACGCCCTTGACCAGCGCCCAATAGATCTTGCGGGCCGAGCGGGTGCGGAAGATGGCGCCGAGATCGGAGGCCGCCTTGCGCGTCTTGGCCAGCACAAGCACGCCGGAGGTGTCGCGATCGAGGCGATGGACCAGGCGAGGCTTTTCGCCATCCGGCCCGGCCAGGGCGGCCAGCATGCCGTCGACATGACGCTCGGTGCCGGAGCCGCCCTGCACGGACAGGCCATGCGGCTTGTTGATCACCAGCACGTCCCTGTCCTCGTGCAGGATCAGGGAGCGGATGAAATCGGCGTCCTTCTGGCTCTGCGCCGAGCGCTTGACGCTGGTGATCGCCGGATCGGAACGCGGCAGCGGCGGTACCCGGATGGACTGATCCTTGGCGAGGCGGTCATTGGTCTTGGCGCGCGCGCCATCGACCCGGATCTGGCCGGAGCGCAGCAATTTCTGCAAATGGCCGAAGGCGAGGTCCGGGAAATGCGTCTTGAACCAACGGTCGAGACGCATGCCGTCCTCATCGGCGGTGACGATACGGGTTTCGACCAGAAAGGACATCAAGGTTCCGACACGTGATTAAGGGATTGCGTCCCTATAAAGCAGCGCAGCGCCCCTGTCTGCCGTAAATCTCCCAAAGGCGCGTTGCTTGCCAGCCGAACGCTCAGCTGGGCCGACTTGCATGGGCAGCGGACCGGAACGGCGCCGCGCATGTCGTTGCTAAATATGGCGCGCATTGGCACAATCCCTTTTCAAAAGCTGATCTGATGAAAGAATGTACCGAATGCGCATTGTGACATGTCTTCCGCTGTTGACGCTTGCTGCATTCGCGCTCGGCAGCACGACTAACCAAGGAAATGCTGGTCAGACATCAAAACACAGGGCCCAATGCGCAGGGTTTGGCTTTCAAGAAGGTACGGATGCTTTCGCCAATTGCATGATGCAACTGTCGCTGCGGCAACAGCGCGACCAGCCCCCGGATCACGATACCGTCGTTCAGCGCTACAGAGACCTAAGTATGCGCCGACAGGGCGATGAGCGTTATCCCGTCTGCAGCGCCGCCAACATGGACGCCGAACTCGACACGTCGATCAACAAGTGGGTTGGCCCCAATTGCCAGTTGGCGCCGGATTAGGACATCGTCCCATTGCGTCCGGCACCCGCGGGAGAAAGGTTCCGACCTGCCGTAACCGAACTCGATCCGGCTATCCAGAAGCCCCCTGTGCAACCGGCCAAGCGCTGGATTGCCGTGTCAAGCCAGCAAAGCTGAACGATACCCGGGTGAGCCGCAGTGCAGCTAGGCTCCGGCTTCCAGGCCCTCGATGCCCGGCAATCCTTCACAGCAATCGGCCACGAAGAAATTCACGAAGGCGCTGGCCTTACTGGCGGCGATGCGGCAGCGCTGTACCCGGCCCTGCCGCTCTTGCGTCATCAGGCCCACGGCCAATAATTGCGCGATATGATGGGCCAGGGTCGATTTGGGAATACCGAGTTCCCTCTGGATGTCGCCGACGGCAAGGCCATCATCCCCAGCCTTGATCAGCAGCTGGAAAATCTGAAGCCTGTGCGGGTGGCCGAGCTCAGCCAAGCACCGCGCCGCATCGTCAAACGCCATATCCGCCAGCGCCATTGTGTTTTCGTGCGCCTCCAAAATGCTTCAGGACCGTCCAGGAATCGGCGAGAGAACGCCGCCGCCTTTGCCAGAAAGGATCGGCCCGGTCGAAAATTTTTTCAATATCGCTTCTCTCGATACCGATATCCCGCAATACCCGGTCACTCAGCCCATCGAAGTACTCGATATTGGCACGGCGCTGGCGCTCCGCAAGCAAATCTCCGAGAATGTCCTTGATCCAGCCAAACATGGTCGCCTCCTGAATAGAACCATAGTTCCGGAAATGTAGTCCTATTTTTTGAATTTTCAAGGAGGCTGCAATGAAGCAAAGCGACGACAGGGCGATACGCGCCAGCGGCGGCTGCCTGTGCGGGTCGATACGGTATGTCGTGCGCGGCGCGCTGGCGGACGTGAAGGCCTGCCATTGTCTGATATGCCGGCGTCTACACGGCCATTGCTGCGCCTATACGGCCTGCGATGCCGCCGATCTCGAGATCCTGCCTTCCACGCGGCTGCGCTGGCATCGCGCGTCGCCAATGGCCCGGCGCGGCTTCTGCTCCAAATGTGGAGCGCAGCTTTTTTCGTTCGGCAGCGGACGCAGTCATGTTTCCATCATGGCTTCGAGCATTGACGAACCCACAAGGCTCAGGCTGGTCAAGCATGTCTGCGTGAACCAGAAGGGCGATTATTACGAACTTGCCGATGGCTTGCCCCAGGAGGGCGGGCGAGATCCGCAAAGCGGGTGTTGAGAATAGCGCGCCCCTGCCGCCTCAGATCTGACGACGAGCGACACCAAAGGAAAGTTGACGATGCCGACGAGCCAGGAACGTCCCATACGAGCGACAGGCGGCTGCCTGTGCGGATCGGTGCGCTATACCATCCGTGGCGCCGTGCGTGACGTCTGGGCTTGCCACTGCATCCTGTGCCGGCGGCTGCACAGCCATTTCGGGGCCTATGCGGCCTGTGACCCTGCTGATCTCGAAATCGCGCCGACCAACAAGCTGCGCTGGTATCGATCGTCGCCGACGGCGCGTCGCGGTTTCTGCTCCAAATGCGGCGCCCAGATCTTCTGGGACGGCAAGGGCAGCGACCACATCTCCATTGCAGCGGGAACGCTCAACGAACCGACCGGCCTCAAACTGATCAAGCATATCTGCGTGAATCAGAAGGGCGACTATTACGAGATTGCTGATGGCTTGCCGCAGGCGGGGCAAGAGCCCGATCGTCTATGAACGGATCGGCGCACCGGCCTTGAGGACGTCGCCCAGCACATCGCCAATGCGCCTCGCGGCACTCGTCAGGACGTCCGGCTCAAATCCCGAGAAGCCGAGCACGAGGCCCTGACGAGCCGGCGCATCCACATACATCGGCGACAAGGCCCGCGCCCCGACGCCTTCGGCAAGCAGGCTGCGGACCAGATCGCGATCACCGGCCGAAGCAGCCAAAGCCGCCACCAGATGAAGCCCATGCTCCGGCACGGCAAAGTCGAGCATACCATCGCAGTGATCGCGGAGTGCCGTAACGAACTCGTCCCGCGCGGCCTGCACGCGCCGCCGGGCCCGGCGCAGATGGGCTGCGAAATGGCCATCGTTGAGGAAATCGGCCGCGGCCCCCTGCACGAGGCTAGGTGGCTGCCTGTCGGACAGGGTCCTCAGGCGCAGCACCCTGTCGAGCAAGGCCTCCGGCAGCACCGCATAGCCGATACGGATGCCCGGGAACAGGACCTTGGAGAACGTGCCGAGATAGACGACCCGACCGGCGCCATCCATACCCTGCAAGGCGGTGAGCGGCGGGCCCGAGAAGCGGAATTCGCTGTCATAGTCGTCTTCGATGATCCAGGCATCGTTGCGATCAGCCCAGTCGATCAGAGCCAGGCGGCGGCGCATGGTCATGGTGACGCCGAGCGGAAACTGATGCGAGGGTGTGACGTAGACGAGCCGCCCGCCGCCCCCGAGATTCTCGCCTCCGGCGGCGTCGATCCCCTCCCCGTCGACGGGCACGCCAATCAGCTTGGCGCCCGCGGCTTCCAGCGTGGCCCTGGCCAGCGGATAGCACGGATCCTCGATCCAGGCGACGTCACCCGGCTTGAAAACGGTGCGCACGACGAGATCGAGCCCATGCATGGTGCCGGTGGTGACGACGATCTGCTCGGCATCGCAACGCACGCCCCGCGCCGCCCGCAGATAGGCCGCAATGGCTTCCCGCAACTTGTTCCCGCCGCGCGGATCACCATAGCGAAAATGTTCCGGTCCCGGCTGGGCGAGATTTCGCGAGAGCAAGCCGCGAAAGACACGCATGGTCTTGCCGTCGATGCTGGCCACGCCCAGTTCGCAAGGCAGGGCCGGCGAGGCTGAAACCTGCCCAGGCTGGCTGGCAGCTCGCTCCGAGACTTTCGGTACCTGTGCCGCCACGAAGGTACCCGCTCCGATGCGTGCCTCGACGAAGCCGTCGGCAACGAGCATCTCGAAGGCGGCAACGGCAGCGGCTCGCGACAGGCCGAGGCGCTTGGCGAGGTCACGCGTCGTCGGCAGCTTGGCGCCCGGTCGTGCCAGTCCGGTCTCGATTAGTCTACGCATGGCAATATAGAGCTCGCGCCTGCGCGGGCCCCGCCCCGGCAAGACGGGCATCAGGGTCGACCAATCCGGCAAATTGGTTCGAATTTTTTTAGCCAAATTGGATCTTTCCTGAACCAATACGATGACGCACCCTGCGCATGTTCATCGTTGAAAGCAAGGCACCATGAAAGAACAGGAAGCAACAAAGGAGCGTTTCGCCGTCACCGGGCGCAATCGATTGAAGCGGCGGCACGATCGTGGCCGTTATGATCATGAGGCCGTCTATGCCGTGCTCGATGCCGGTCTCCTGTGCCATGTCGCCTATGTCATCGATGGGCAGCCCTATTGCACCCCCACCATTCACTGGCGCGCGGGCGATTGGCTCTATTGGCACGGCTCCTCGGCCAGCCGCATGCTGCGCAATCTCAAAGGCGGTACGCCGGTCTGCCTGACGGTCTCGCATCTCGACGGCTTGGTGCTCGCACGCAGCGGCTTCAATCATTCGGCCAATTACCGCTCGGCGATCTGCTTCGGCACCGCCCGCATGATCGACGATCCGGATGAGAAGGCGAAGGCGCTGCTCGGTGTGGTCGATCGCTTTTTTCCCGGCCGAGCTGCGGAACTGCGCCAGACCCATGCGCAGGAATCGAAAGCAACCACGGTGATCGGCATGCGCATCGAGGAGGCCTCGGCCAAGGTGCGCGCCGCCGGCGTCGGTGACGACGAGGAGGATTACGGCCATCCGGTCTGGGCCGGCGTCTTCCCTGTCCAGACGGTGATCGGCGCCAGCGAGGCCTGCCCGCGCCTGCTGCCGGGCATGGCAAAGGGCGCCGGCCTGGCAGGTTATCTGGCCGGCCGACGACTCGACGAAGCCTTGCTTGAAGCGCAACACCTCTATGAAGGTGAAGAGGAAGTAGCAGAATTGGCAGACTGAGCGACCGATCCGGGATCGCAGGTGTCTCGCCTGCCCTTGGAAACGTCGCGTGTTGAGGAGAGGAAGGTGCCGGCGGGGCGCCTGCGGCCCAGGAAGGCTAGCCTTCCCCCCGCTCCCGCCGGATCTTGTCCCAATACTCCAGCCGCTTGCGGATCTCGCGCTCGAAGCCGCGCTCGACCGGCTCGTAGAACTGGCGCCGCCCCAAAGCATCCGGGAAATAGTTCTGGCCCGAAAAGGCTTCGGGCTCGTCATGGTCGTAGCGATAGCCCTGGCCGTAGCTCTCGGCCTGCATCAGCTTGGTCGGCGCGTTGAGGATGATCTTGGGCGGCATCAGCGAGCCCCCCTCCTTGGCAAGGCGCATCGCCGCCTTGTAGGCATTGTAGGCGGCATTCGACTTCGGGGCCGTCGCCACATAGATCACGGCCTGGGCGATGGCGAGTTCGCCCTCCGGGCTGCCGAGGAAATCATAGGCATCCTTGGCGGCATTGGCGATCACCAGCGCCTGCGGATCGGCGAGGCCGATATCCTCCACCGCCATGCGCACCACCCGCCGCGCAATGAACAGCGGATCCTCGCCGGCATCGAACATGCGCGCGAGATAATAGAGCGCCGCGTCGGGATCGGAACCGCGCACCGATTTGTGCAGGGCCGAGATCAGATTGTAGTGGCCATCGGCCGACTTGTCATAGATCGGGGCCCGGCGCTGCAGCACCTGCTGCAGCTTGGCCGCTGTGAAGACCTCGCCGGGCTTGGCCGCGCGCCAGGCTTCCTCGGCCAGGGTCAAGCTGGCCCTGCCGTCACCGTCGGCCATGCGCACCAGCACCGCCCTCGCTTCCTCGTCGAGAGGCAGCTTCCTGCCCTCGACTTCCTCGGCATGGGCGAGGAGACTCAAGATCGCCGCCTCATCCAGGGCATTGAACACCATCACCCGGGCCCGCGACAGCAAGGCCGCGTTGAGCTCGAAGGATGGGTTTTCGGTGGTGGCGCCCACCAGCGTCACGGTGCCGTCCTCCATCACCGGCAGGAAGCCATCCTGCTGGGCCCGGTTGAAGCGATGGATCTCGTCGACGAAAAGCAGCGTGCCGCGCCCCATCATCCGCCGCGAGCGCGCCGCCTCGAACACCTTCTTCAGGTCGGCGACGCCGGTGAAGATCGCCGAGATCTGTTCGAAGGCGAGATCGGTCTCGCCGGCCAGCAGGCGTGCCACCGTGGTCTTGCCGGTGCCGGGCGGGCCCCAGAAGATCAGGCTGCCGACCGAGCCCGACGCCAGCAGACGCGTAAGCGCGCCCTCGGCACCGACGAGATGATCCTGCCCCGCCACCTCGGAGAGGTGCTTGGGGCGCATCCTGTCGGCCAGCGGCCGTGGCGCGCCCTTCTCCAGTCCCGCTGCCGCAAACAGGTCCGACATCATCCCCCCAGGATCGTCGAGATTTGCTGGCCATCCCTGACGATGGTGATGCGCCACAACCGTCGCGGTTCCTGCACCAAGGCGTCCAACGCCTTTGCATCATCGACCTTCTGGCCGTTGATGACCTGGATCACGTCCTTCTTCTGAAAGCCGAAATTGGCCGCGGCGCTGTCGTCCTCGACATTGGTGACCACCACGCCGTTGGTGTCGAGCGGCATGCCCAGGGTCTCAGCCATGGCCGGCGAGAGATTGGCGACCGTGGCGCCGCTGAGCGGCGAGCGGCCCTGCAGCACGGTCTCGTCCCGCGGCGTGGTCTCGGGCGCAGCCGCAAGCTTGACCGAAACCTTGAGCCGCTCGCCCTTGCGCAGCACATCGAGCTGCGCCTCGCCCCCCAGGGGCTTGGTCGCGAAGCGATAGCCAAACTCGTCGGGATCGGAAACGGCAGCGCCGTCGACGGCCAGCACGACATCGCCGGTCTGCAGGCCCCCCTCGGCTGCCGGCCCGTTCTTGGCGACCTCGGTCACCAGGGCGCCGCTCGGCCGCTCCATCGATAGCGACTCGGCGATCTCGGACGAAACGCTCTGCATGCTGGCGCCGATCCAGGGGCGCAAGACCCGGTCGGAACCGGCCTGCGCAGAGGCCACCACCACCTTGACCATGGCGGCGGGGATTGCAAAGCCGATGCCGATATTGCCGCCCGAACGCGAGACGATCGCCGTGTTGATGCCCACCAGCTTGCCGTTGAGATCGACCAGCGCGCCACCGGAATTACCCGGATTGATGGCGGCATCGGTCTGGATGAAGGACTGGAAGTCCGACTGGCCGACCTGGCTGCGCGCCAGCGCCGACACGATGCCTGAAGTCACCGTCTGGCCGACGCCGAAGGGGTCGCCGACGGCGAGCACCAGATCTCCCACCTGCACCTTGTCGGAATCGGCGAAATCGAGGGTGGCGAGGTCACCCTTCACCCCCTTGAGGCGGAGCACGGCGAGGTCGGCGCGCTGGTCCTTGAGGATGATGTCCGCATCGAATTCCCGTTTGTCGGACAGGGCGACACGGACCTGCGTGGCATTGGCGATCACGTGATAATTGGTGACGATCATGCCGTCCTTGGCGACGATCACGCCCGAGCCGAGCGAGCGCTCCACCCGCTCGCGCGGTGCCGCTCCGCCGCCGAAGAACTGGCGGAAGAAGGGATCGTTGAACATCGGATTGGCCTGCGCCTTCTCGACATGCTGGGCATAGACGTTGACCACCGCCGCCGTGACGCTCTTCACGACCGGGGCGAAGGACAGCTTCACCTGTGCCGCGCTTTCGGGAACGACGCTATCCTGGGCTTGCGCCGGCACGAGGCCCGCCAGAAGCACGAAAGCGGCATAGGACAGTCGACGCATGGATGAACTCCGAGTGGTACGGCTTGATCGGTTTCGCAGACCCTTCTGGACCAGATCATGCGCAAAGCCAATGGTACAAATGTGGTCGTCTGGAGCGCGGACTTCCAGTCTGCCTTGCAAAAACGAAAAAGGGGCGGCGCTTGCGCACCGCCCCTTCAAATTCTGGATCCGCGATCGAACGATCAGGCCGCTTCGGCCTGGTCCTCGGCGACCGGACCGGAGTCCTGGCCCTTGGCCGAGACGTCGCGATCGACGAACTCGATCACGCCGATCGGCGCGGAATCGCCATGGCGGAAGCCGGCCTTCAGCACGCGGGTGTAGCCACCCTGGCGGTCCTTGTAGCGGGTCGCCAGCACGTCGAAGAGCTTCCGGACGATGGTCTCGTCCTGAAGCGTCGCAATGGCCTGGCGGCGGGCATGCAGGTCGCCACGCTTGCCGAGGGTAACCAGCTTCTCGACGATCGGACGCAGGTCCTTGGCCTTGGGAAGCGTGGTGACGATCTGCTCATGCTTGATGAGCGAAGCCGCCATGTTCTCGAACATCGCCTTGCGGTGTTCGGCGGTACGGTTGAATTTGCGGTGAGCCTTGCCGTGACGCATTGCCCTGTTCCTTCAAGTTTGGCAGCGCGATGCGCCAGATCAATAATGTTCTTCGAAGCGCTTGGCGAGCTCTTCGATGTTTTCCGGCGGCCAGCCGGGCACTTCCATGCCCAGATGAAGACCCATCTGAGCCAGCACTTCCTTGATCTCGTTCAAGGACTTGCGGCCGAAGTTCGGCGTACGGAGCATTTCCGCTTCCGTCTTCTGGATCAGATCGCCGATATAGACGATGTTGTCGTTCTTCAGGCAGTTTGCCGAACGGACCGACA